>CACOAX010000044.1 GCA_902625365.1 uncultured Alphaproteobacteria bacterium | reverse complement strand
TTACGAAATCGCAATCTCAAGAAGTATTTCTAAAGCAAGTGCAAAACTTAATATAAGTCAATCCGCACTCAGTAGACAAATACAAGATCTTGAATACGATTTAAAGACGCCTTTATTTATAAGACATCAAAAAGGTGTAAGATTGACAGAGCAAGGTGAAAATTTATTTAATACAGTAAATCAAATAAATTTTTCAATTTCTGATTTTGAAAAGAAATTATTAGAAAAAAAAACAAAACCTGTTGGAAAATTGACAGTGAGTACAACAGTTGGATTTGGTTCAACCTGGTTAACACCAAGAATAAATAAATTTGTAAATCAATATCCAGAAATCGATGTAAATTTGATCATGAGTGATGAAGAGGTTGATTTAGGCGCAAGAGTTGCAGATGTTGCAGTGAGAGTAAAAAAACCAACACAGGCTAATTTAATATTTAAGAAATTTGTTAACTTTCATAATCATATTTATGGATCATCAGATTATCTTCAAAAAAGTGGAATTCCAAGAAATGTTAATGATTTAGATAAACATGATCTGATTTGTTTTGGTGCTGGTTTACCTTCTCCTATTTCTAATATTGATTGGATATTAAAAATTGGAAAAGAAGGTACAAAAAGAAGACCAAAATTTAGAGTAAACAGTATTTATGCGATGTCACTTGCAATTGAAAAAGGTGGTGGATTAGCATCTTTACCTGATTATATGGTTGCTGATAAACCTCAACTTGTACGAGTGCTTCCAAATTTAGAAGGTCCTTCTTATCAAACATATTTTGTTTATTCTGAGTCTTTTAAAAATGATAGGAGACTTGAAGTTTTTAGGGATTTTTTATTTAATGAAGCCAAAGATTGGCATTATTAGTCTTTGACTTAATTTTTTATTTTTGTATACCGTATCTACATTATGGGATATCCAAAAAAACATAGGGGTAGACGCAAAAGAGGCTCCAAATATAGAAGAAACAAAAAGCGTCAAAAGAAGAAATAATTAATACCTAGCTTCTTTTTTAAATTTTAATCAAACATATATATAAATAATGTTTAAATTCTTCACTGAACCAAAATGGTACGTTTGGGCTTATGTAGGCTCAGTGGTTATTCTTACATCTATATGGGTTCAGGTTCAGATTGATGTACAAATAAATGAATGGTTTGGCGAATTTTATGACATGATTCAAAAAGCACTTGGAACGCCAAATGCTATAACCATGCAAGAATACATGGGAGCTCTTTTTAGCTTTGCACAATTAGCTGCCATTTCAATTGCATTAGGACTAGCAATCTCTTTTCTAACTTCACATTTTCTGTTTAGATGGAGAACTGCAATGGTTGAGTGGTACCATAGTGTGTATGATCAAGCGAGAACTATAGAAGGTGCAAGTCAAAGAGTTCAAGAAGATACAATTAAATTTAGTAGAATTATGGAAGGTCTTGGAACAAGCCTAATTGAATCTGTTCTTGTACTAGTCGAGTTCTTCCCTCTCTTAATGACTCTTTCAGTTGGTATTCCAATTTTATGGTTTGGTGATTGGCAGTATGGTTTAGTATCTGGAGCATTTATATGGGCTGTAGGTGGTACAATTTTAATGATTGTATTAGCATGGTTACTAAGATTAGTAGGCATTGAATATGATCTTCAAAAAAAAGAAGCTGCTTATAGAAAAATTTTAGTTATTGCTGAGGATGATGGAAGCATTAGACCTAAATCATTAGAAGAACTTTTCCAAGGCGTTAGACAAATTCATTTTAAAAGTTATCTTTATTATCTTTATTTTAGCATCGGTAGACTTGCTTATTTACAAGCTAACGTTCTTGCTGCTTACATATTTTTGGCTCCAGCCATAGTTGCAGGAGTCATGACACTTGGAGTTATGCAACAAATTATAAGGGCTTTTGGAAGAGTAGAAGGTTCACTACAATATTTATTTAGAGCATGGCCTACTATTATTGAACTAGCTAGTGTCTATAAAAGATTAAGAGAATTTGAGAATAAAATAGAAAAAAACATTGAGGATGAAAAAACTGGTATAGTACGCTAGTGATTTTTCTAGCCTTTATAATAATTCCGATTATTGAAATAAGTATTTTTATAACAATAGGTTCCAATATTGGCATTTTAAATACTATCGCAATTATACTAACCACTGCCTTGGTTGGAATATTTCTTGTTCGCAGACAAGGAATCAAATTATTGTTTGATGCACAACGAAATTTATC
>CACOAX010000043.1 GCA_902625365.1 uncultured Alphaproteobacteria bacterium | reverse complement strand
AGAACTTCAGGCTGCAATTCTTGGAGATAAATCTCCTGAAGATGCTCTAGCTACTGCGTCTAAGAAGGCAACTGAAATTATGGAAGATGCTGGTTACTTTTAATTAGTAATAATTTTCTAGCTCTGCTTTGCAGAGCTAGTTTCTCATATCAATAATGAAAAAATTTCTAAATGGTCCTTGGGTTTTATTATTACCAACATTAATAATTTTAACTTGTGTAGTCTTACTTCCCTTATTAATTTCTTTGTGGACCAGTTTTACACCATTTAAACTTACAAAACCTGATACTCTTTATCGTTTTGTTGGTTTTAGAAATTATGAAAGATTAATCGGCGACATTGACTTTTGGGTCGCATTTGGAAGAACAGTATTATTTTTAGCAATTGCACTTAATTTAGAATTAGTTTTTGGACTTGGTATTGCATTATTAATTAATAAAATAACTTATGGTCAAAGAACTTTAAGAACATTAATGATGTTTCCAATGATGTTTTCACCAATTTTAGTTGGATTCCAATGGAAATATATTTTTAATGATAACATAGGCCTTCTAAATAATTTTTTACGAGAATTTGGTGTCATACAACCCATACCATGGTTAGTAGACGGAGTTTTAGCTAACATTTCAATAATGGCTGCAGAAATATGGTCGAGTACTTCAGTTTTTGCTATCCTCTTGTTAGCAGGTCTTTTAGGCATACCAAAGGATCCTTTAGAAGCTGCAAGAGTAGATGGTTGCAATTCTTGGCAAGTTTTTAAAAATATAACGCTTCCATTTTTGATGCCATTTGTTTTCATAGCAATGACTATTCGATCATTAGATGTTGCAAGAGCTTATGATATCGTGCAAATGATGACCGGAGGTGGTCCTGCCAAAAGAACAGAACTATTATGGACATTAATATCTCGAACAGGTTATGTTGATGCAAAAATGGGTATGGCAAATGCAATGTCCTATATCTCAATATTTCTTTCAATAGCTTTTACATTTTTCTTTTTTTATAAATTAATGCAATCAAGACAACAGCTTAGCTATGAATAAAAAACAATTTCAAAATATTTTAATTTGGACAAGTGCAATACTTCTTATTATTCTAATAATGACACCTGGCTTATGGGTTGTGTTAACAGCATTTAGACCTCAGGTAGATGTAATGGCCAAACCACCTGTATGGATACCAAGAAATTTGAGCTTTAATCAATTTGAAACTATGCTTTTTGGAGGATCGGAGGGCTCTATGGGAAGAAGTCCTGTCCCTGTTTTAAGTTATCTTTATAACTCAGTAGTTATATCTTTTACCAGTACATTTGTTGCAGTTTTAGTTGGCACAATTGGAGGTTATGGATTTGCAAGGCATAACTTTAAATTTAAAAATGGTTACTTCTTAATGATAATGTTAACAAGAACTATACCTGGAATTTCTCTCAGTCTTCCAATTTTTATTTTATTTTCTAAAATTGGAATTATAGATACACACTTTGGAATCATAGTAGTTTTTGTTGCATTAAACATACCATTTACTGTTTGGTTAACTGATGGTTTTTTTAGACAAATTCCAAGAGCGATGTCAGAAGTAGCAATGACGGATGGTTGTACAAAGTTACAAGCTTTTTGGCATATTGAATTACCTTTATCTAAATCAGGAATTGCTTCTGCAGGTATTTTTGCTTTTTTAATCTCATGGAATGAGTATGCACTAGTATCTAATTTAGCAAGGAGCACAGATTCAAAAACTTTAACAGTTGGTTTAATGGATTTTACTGCTCAATTTACAATTAATTGGCCAGGTATGTGTGCTCTGGCAGTCTTTATAATTATTCCCGCTTTACTATTAACCTTTTTAGTGCAAAAGCATCTTGTATCAGGATTAACATTCGGAGGCGTAAAAGGATAAATGGCTCAAGTAGAATTAAAAAATCTTTCTAAGAAATATGGAAAAGTAACAGCCGTTCAGAATATGGACTTGATAATTCCACATAATCAATTTTTGGTTTTGGTAGGTCCATCTGGATGTGGAAAGTCAACAACCTTACGAATGATAGCAGGTCTTGAAGAAATTACGGGAGGAGAAATTTTTATTAATAATGAAAGAGTAAATGACAAAGATCCAAAAGATAGAAATGTATCAATGGTATTTCAAAACTATGCTTTATATCCACACATGTCAGTTGAAGAAAATTTGGGTTTTAGTCTTAAAATTGCAAAAGTAAAATCACAGGAAATTGAAAAAAGAGTAAATGAAGCAGTAAATATTCTCGGTCTTGAGGACTTACGATCTAGAAAACCATCCCAGCTTTCTGGAGGTCAAAGACAAAGAGTTGCAATGGGAAGAGCCATAGTGAGAAGACCAGATGCCTTTCTTTTCGATGAACCTTTATCAAATTTAGATGCAAAGTTAAGAACTCAAATGAGAACTGAAATAAAAAAATTA
>CACOAX010000042.1 GCA_902625365.1 uncultured Alphaproteobacteria bacterium | reverse complement strand
TTAAATATACCTACTGAGTCCACAGCTACATTTGAAAAGTGATTTGCTCTTGTTAGGGTATCCTCAATACATTGGTATTTATTTATTATTTCTAAAGCCATTTCAAAGTCTCCATCATTTTGGATGAGTTTAGATATTGTTCTTTCCCAAAATTTCTTCTCTTTATCGTTTGATCTGCCGTAAGCTAAGATTATTGGAAGAGTAATTTTTCCTTCTTTAAAATCATCTCCAGTATTTTTACCCAATATTTTTTTGCTTGAAGAGTAATCAATAGCATCATCGATTAATTGAAAAGTCATACCAAAATTTGTTCCAAATGATTTTAATGCATTAACTTCAGCCTCTGTTCCAAGACCACTAATTGCGCCAACTTGGCATGCAGCACTAAATAAAGAAGCTGTTTTTGCATTCACAACTTCAAAATAAATGTTTTCATTTATTTCTAAATTTTTGTCATTAGCAAGTTCTAAAACTTCTCCTTCAGATATTACAACACTAGTATCGGCTAATATTTTTAATGTTTCTGTATTGCCGTATTTAGTCATTAATTGAAAAGCTCTACTAAATAAAAAATCACCAACTAATACACTTGTTTTATTCTTCCATTTCTCATTTGCTGTAGGTTTACCCCTTCGTTGTTTACTTTCATCAATTACGTCATCATGTAGTAATGTAGCTGTGTGTATGAACTCTACTGCTGCGGATAATCCAATATGGTTCATTTTATTTTCAACTTGTCTACTTCCATTAGTAGTCATATGATAACTTGAAACTGTTAATAAAGGTCGCAATCTTTTTCCACCTGATAGTATAAGATATTTACCAACTTCTTGAACTAAAGGTACATTGCTATCAAGTTTATCAAGAATTATAGTATTAACAGATACTAAATCTTCTTTGCATAGGTCAGTTAATTCTTTGATTTCTTTTTCAAATGAAGAATCTTTTTTTCTTAGTGGAAGTACATTATCCATATTAACTAACTATTTGAATATTATGCTAATTCATTAACTTAATTGACGCACTTAAACGCAATTTACTAAAATTACAAACAATTGCTACATAAGACTTTATGAAAAGATTAACATTTGTTATTAGATATTATGTTTAAAAAGTTATTTTCAAAGAATACTACGATACCAGTTCTAAGATTATCTGGCATTATATCATCACAGTCAGGTTTAACAGGTTCTGGTTTAGCAATTAATAATCTGGAAAAATTAATTGACAAATTATTTGCTGACAAAAAATCTCCTGTTGTAGGTTTAGTAATTAATTCACCTGGAGGTTCTCCTACACAGTCCTCTTTAATAGCAAAAAAGATCATTGACCTGGCAAAGGAAAAAAATAAAAAAGTTTTAGCATTCGTTGAAGATGTTGCAGCTTCAGGTGGTTATTGGTTAGCATGTGCTGCTGATGAAATATATATTGATCAAAACTCTGTTATTGGATCAATTGGTGTTATTTCACCAGGTTTTGGTTTTGTTGATCTTTTAAAAAAAGTAGGAATTGAAAGAAGAGTTTATACATCTGGAAAAAGTAAAAGTTTTCTTGATCCTTTCAAAGAAGAAAAACAGGAAGACATTGATAGATTAAAAAATATTCAACAACAAATTCATGATAATTTTATTAATTATGTTAAAGATAGAAGAGGTTCAAAACTCGATCAAAATAAATTAGATGAAATCTTTTCTGGTTTATTTTGGGTTGGTAATAAAGCTATCGATTTAGGATTAGCAGATGGTATTGGTGCAATAAAACCAATTTTAGAAGAGAAGTTTGGAAAAAAAATTAAAATTAAAATGATCAGTCAAAAAAAATCATTTTTACAACGCAGGTTCTCTTCATCAATATTTAATTCTGACGAAATTTTAAATAAAATTGAAGAACGAATTATGTTTTCTAGGTTTGGTTTGTAATGAAATTTCTAGTTTTAGTTGTAATTTTAGCTTCTATTTTATTATTTTTAAGGTTTAAGAAAAAAAAACAAGACAAATTCACTAATAATAAAGTAAATAATGACTCAGTAATCGATTTAGAGAAAGATCCAAGAACGAAAGAATATAAACCAAAAGATTAAGAGTTATATGACTGCAAAAACAATGGAAGAGTTAGTTTCTCTTTGTAAAAGAAGAGGTTTCTTATTTCAATCAAATGACATCTATGGTGGTATTAAAGGGTTATATGATTATGGACCAATGGGAGTCGAGTTCAAAAATAATCTTAAACAAGCTTGGTGGAAATCAATGGTATATGAAAGAGATGATACTGAAGGTTTGGATGCCTCAATTTTAAGTTCTCCAGTAGTTTTAAAACATTCAGGTCATGAGGATACTTTTACCGATCCTTTAGTTGATTGTCGCGCATGTAAATCAAGGTGGAGAGCAGATCAATTATTAGAAAATAATAAATGCCCAAATTGTAAATCAGAAGATCTTACTAAGCCAAGACCTTTTAATTTAATGTTTAAAACTGTAATTGGTCCAGTAGATGATGGTTCGTCATTCGCATATTTAAGACCAGAAACGTGCCAGCAAATTTTTACCAACTTTAAAAATATAATAGATTCAACGTCTAGAACTGTTCCTTTTGGTATAGCGCAAATGGGCAAATCATTTAGAAATGAAATAACACCTCGTAATTTTATCTTTAGAGTTAGAGAGTTTGAACAAATGGAATTAG
>CACOAX010000041.1 GCA_902625365.1 uncultured Alphaproteobacteria bacterium | reverse complement strand
CCATTTGCTGATACTTCAAGTTATCAAGCTGCAGTAAGGCAATCGCTTAGAGCTGATCCACCAGATGTATTTACATGGTGGGCTGGATACAGAATGAAAGAAATGGTTGACTCAGGTTTAGTTGAGGATCTTTCTCCTATTTGGGATAAATATGTTTCAAGTGGAGAAGTATCAGCTGATCTTGCAAAAGCATTTCAATTTGATGGAAAGACTTACGCTGTTCCAAGTTTGATTGCTTTCTGGCCAATGTATTACAATAAAAATGTATACAAAGAACTTGGCCTAAGTGAGCCAAAAACGTGGGAAGAAATGGAGTCAAACTTTGAAAAAATCAAAGCATCTGGAAGAACTCCAGTAGGCCAAACTATAGAAGGTAGATGGCCAGCGTTTATTTGGTTTGAGGAATTCTTAATTAGATCTGATCCAGATTTTTATGAAGATCTAATGGAAGGTAGAGCTAAGTATACAGACCCTCAAGTTGAAGAAGCATTTTTAACTTGGAAATCTTGGATGGACAAAGGCTGGATGGATGATGGAAGTGCAGCTTTTGGTTTCACAACTGGAGATTCAATGAACAATAGTTTCTCTAAAGGCGATGTTGCTCACATGCTTGTTGGAACTTGGTTTGCATCTACAGTAACTGGAGGTGGTATAGCTGAAGGTGAAGAATGGGGATATTTTATCGTACCTAATAAAGATGCTTCCATGCAACCTTCAGTAATTTTCGAAGCCGGGCCAATTATGGTATCAGCTAATGCAAAAAAATAAAGATGCTGCAATGGATGCTATTGATTTCTGGATGTCTAAAAAAGCATCTGCAAAGTGGACAGAATTAATGTTCTTCCCTCCACATAACTTAGGTGCAGCTTTACCAGCTGGAGAAGTTGGTGCCTTAGTGAAAGAAATTAATGACGGTGGATATAGACAAATTAACAGATATTGGGAGGCTACTCCTACTGAAATTTGTGAAGCTGCAGTTGATGAGATTTCTAAATTTGTTTTAGATCCTTCAAGTTATAAGGATGTAATGGAAAATCTACAAACTATTGCAGATAACTACTGGAGTAATAATTAATTTATTTTTAATAGCCCCTATTTATTAGGGGCTATGAATTAAAAATTTATGAGTTTTTTAAATAAAGATAAAAATCAGGCATACTTCTATGTTGCTCCTGCTGTTATATTAGTAGGCTTAATCTGTATTTATCCAATTGTAAGAACATTGGTAATGAGTTTCACAGATAACGACGGACTTAATCCAGCAAATTTTATTGGTTTCAAAAATTATATAAGATTATTTTTAGATCCAAATTATATAACACCCATTTATAACACAGTTATTTGGACTGTTTTTGCTACTATTTTTCCTGTAGCCATAGGTTTTTTATTTGCATACTCAATGCAATTTCTACCAAGATCAAATTATTTTCAAATTCTAGTTTATTTACCTGCTACGGTATCAGCTGCCGCCGCAGGTGTTCTATTTGGTTTTATCTTAGATAAAAGTGGTTTAATAAATCAAATTCTGTCATTTATTGGTTATGATCATTTGGTAAGAGATTGGTTGTTTAGGGCACCAGAAAATACTTATTCAATGATTGGTGCCTATACATGGCAAAGCACTGGTATCAATATGATGATCTTTATTGTTGGACTTCAAGGCATGCCTAAGGAACAACTTGAAGCCGCAAAAATTGATGGCGCAAAAGGTCTTACATTAGTTTTTAAAATAGTAATACCAATGATTATGCCTTATTTTGTTATTGCATCTCTTCTGGCTTTGATAAATAGTTTTCGAGTCTTTGATCAAGTTTGGGTGATGACTCAGGGAGGTCCTGGACGATATTCCGAAACACTTGCGGTTACAATGTATAGAGAAGGTTTTGTTTTATTTGATTTAGGTTATGCAGCATCTGTTGCAGTTCTAATTAGTTTAGTGGGATTAGTGTTTTCCTATTTTTATCTACGCTCAGTTTTAACCAAAGAAGATGTTGGTAGTTAATTATGAATTATAAAACAATAGAACGAATAAAAGTTATAACTGGGCTATCAGCAATGGCTGTAATAGTAATGGCTTGGCTGTATCCAGTATTTTTTCTATTAGTAAATGCTAATAAAACAGCTTCACAATATGCAAAAGGTGATAAGACTGAAATTATTTGGGGAACGTCAATAATAGATAACGCAATAACAGCTTGGAATAAAGGTATAGGTGACGGAGTATTAAATAGCTTATTATATGGCTTTGCTGGTTCTGCTCTAGCAGTTTTTTTTGCCTTTGTAGCTGCTTATGGAATAGTTAGATTAAAAATTAAAAATGGACTTATATGGTTTTTAATAATTTATTCTGGAACTGTATTTCCATTTCAAATGTATCTCTTACCATTGTTTGAAGCTTACGTTGCTGTAGGAATTTATAATACTAAAATAGGTCTAATACTAGTTTATGTTGGTCTCTGTATACCATTTGCAACATTTGTTTTAAGAGGCTTCTTTTTAACTGTTCCTTGGGAAATACAAGAAGCGGCAAAAATTGAGGGCGCTACGAACTTTCAAATATTACATAAAATTATGCTTCCTATGGCTAAAGCTCCTTTACTGCTAGTATTTCTTATTCAATTTACGTGGATTTGGAATGATCTGTTATTTGGAATGGTTTTATCTCGATCTGTTGGAGTTCGACCAATAACAACAGTGCTTGCTGGCATGAAGGATCTATACGCGTCTTTGGACGGCCCAACAATTTTAACAGCTACATTAATGGCTAGCATACCAACATTACTTATATTTTTATTGTTACAAAAACATTTTATAAGAGGATTAACTTTAGGATCTATGAACGCAGGAAAGGGCTAATATATGGTTAAGGAAATTTTACTATTACACCACACTCATACAGATATTGGTTATACATCCCCTCAACCAGTTATTTTTGAGTTACATAAAAGATATAT
>CACOAX010000040.1 GCA_902625365.1 uncultured Alphaproteobacteria bacterium | reverse complement strand
ACGTCCAATTTGCTTAGTTATTTCACCTCCTGATATAGATTTTATTGAATAAACTAATGAGAAACACAATTTTAAATTTGAATCTACTAATTCATCATCAAGAATAATTTTTAATTTATTTTCATTTGTAAAAGATATATTAATTTGATTAGTCATAACTAGTAATTGTATGAGTTTTAAAGATATATTTAATATAGACGCAGAAGTAAAGGAAAGTGCTCATGCAAGAGTAAATTTAATTGGTGAACATACCGATTATACTGGTGGATATGTCATGCCTACGCTTTTGTCTTTTAAAAATACCATTGAGATATCTAAAAATAACTCTAATGAATTCACAGTTTATTCTCAACATTTTAAAGAAAAAAAAACATTCAATGATTTCAAAAAATCAACCAACAATGAGTGGGCTGACTATATAAAAGGTTGTTTGCATATTTTTTTTGATGAAAATAAGATTTCATCTAGATTTTTAAACATTTTTATTTCATCTGATATACCTTTAGAAAGAGGTATTTCATCATCTTCAGCATTGTGTGTTGCTACACTAAAAGCACTTAATACTTTTTTTGAAACAAAGATAAAAGATCCAGAAATTGCAAAATTAGCAAAGAAAGTAGAATTTAATTACATAGGTGTTTCTGGTGGAATAATGGATCAAATGGTTTCTTCTATTGGTATTCATGGCAAAGCATTTTTTATGAATTGTAAAAATTTAGAATACGAACTTATTAATTTTCCAGAAAATTGGAAATTTTGTTTGATTGACTCTGAAGTACAAAGAAATTTAAGAGATAGCTCTTATAATGAAAGATTTGCTGAACTCCAAGAGGCTGAAAAAAATCTTGGAGTAGAATATTTAGGTGGAGTTAAAAAAGAAAATTTTCAAACAGAAAAATTTGACAATAATACTATTGCAAAAAGAGCAAAGCATGTAGTTTTTGAAAATGACAGAGTGGTTAATGCGAAAAAAAATTTAATAGAAAATGATATTCAGGAGTTTGGAAAATTAATGAATGAAAGTCACGAATCATATTCTAAAGATTTTGAAGCATCTACTTTAGATGTTGATGTAATTATTCAAAGATCTGTTGAATGTGGCGCTTTAGGCGCTAGATTAACTGGTGGAGGATTTGGTGGTTTTACAGTTTCATTAATTGAAAGAAATAATTTTAGTAATTGGTATAGTAAAATATTAAGTTTTTATCCTGCTGAAAAGATCTTCGAAGTCAATTAAGATTTTAATAATCTTCTAAGCTTACCTTCAGTTACATCATGGTCAATATAACATCCTTGTAGATGTCTAAAACCAGTATTTGGATCAAATTTAGTTCTTCCATGTAATAATCTCAAGTTATCAAACATTGCAATCATTCCTTTAGATAATCTAAATTTAATTTTGAAATCATCAGAATTACAAAGATTGAACATATATTTTCTAGCCTTATAAAAAAGATCAAGATTATTTTCATCTAATAATGGAACATAATCAAGTCTTCCACTAAATCGTATTTGTCTAAAAATATTATTATGATCAAGTTCAATTAATTTTGCTTTATCAACTAAAATAGTATCAATATCTGTAAATTTAAAAGTAACATTAGTTTTAGTTAATACTTCATAAAATTCTGGTTGGTTATGTTTTAAAAAATTTGCAACACTAAAACCATCAACTAAACTTGAGTCTCCTCCTGTAGATTCATTAGCAATACAATGAAGTAATTGAATTCCAGGAACAGGCTTTCTATATGGGTTATCTGAATGCGATGTTAACTCTAATGCAGTATAAGCAAGATCATTTGGATTTGGCTTTGAGACAACGTTAAATAATTTTCCAAAATTTGTTGCTCGGACTGGGCCTAATTTTTCAGCAAAATTTATAACTTCATTTTCTTCTGCTTTTGTATTTTCAATTATCACATAACCATATTGATAAAATACTTTAAGCATATTGATAAGCTCATTTTTATTCTCAAAGATTTTATTATTATCAAAAATTTCTAAATTTTGTTCACTGACATTCCATATTTTTTTTTCAGGTATGACATCAATATTATTGATTTCATTATAAAGATCATCGATATTAAAATATCCTTTTGCTCCATCACTAAATTCAACATTTAACATATTATCGTTAACGCTATGAGTATTTATAAATAGATTATCATCTAAGAGACTTGGTTCATATAAACGTTGTAGATTATTTTGGTCTACAAATTCACTTCCATTTAATCTTTCACGAAGCCAAATACTGTGAAGTTTAAACTCTGATAATTTTCCTTCATTAATAGAAATTATTTTTTTTCCCATTTTTAGTTTATTAATAAATATTTAAATTTGTGTAAATTATAAAATATAGTTAATAATTAAAAAATGGTTGAGAAGTAAATTATTAATTATTCTCCTAATAGAGAGTCATCCAAAACTCTGGTCTCATATGCTGAATAAGAGTGCCAACCATGAACTGTTTGATCAAAATCAATTACACTGCCTGTCATTAATCCAGATTCTTCTGAGCACATAAATGCTAATCCTTTTGCTACATCAATAGGTTTAATCAATCTATTAAAAGGAACTTTTTTTTCTTCATCTTTCAGCCAATTAGGATTTTTTTTGTGAACCCTTGTCTGTATGTCATGCTCAGCAGGAGTATCTGTCCATCCAATATTTAAAGCATTTACTCTTATTTGATAACTTGCAACAGAATTTGCAATATTTTTTGTCATTGTAGCTAAAGCAGCTTTTGATCCACTGTAAGCAACAATAAATGGCATACCACTATACATTGCCATAGATAATACATTTGCAATGGTTCCTTTGTTCTTATCTCTAATCATTATCTTAATTGTCTCTTGCATTAATATGAAAGGTGCACGGGTATTAATATTATAATTATTTTCATAATTTTCTAGAGTAGCACTTAGAATTGTTCCTCTTTCTGTATATCCAGCAACATTAATTAAAGAATTTATCGTTCCAAATTTTTTATCAGTCTCCGAAATAATTTTTTTGCAATCATCAACATTTTTAAGGTCTGCTTTTATATACAAACACTCAGTGCCTAATTTTTCAATCTGATTTTTAACTTCGAGACCTTTATTTTCTTGTCTTCCACAAATTGTAATTGCTTTAGCACC
>CACOAX010000039.1 GCA_902625365.1 uncultured Alphaproteobacteria bacterium | reverse complement strand
CTATTTTTATCAATTTTATTTTTTTTTATTAAACCTGCAGTGTCTCTAATTGAATACGTATTACCTTTAAATTTATATGAAGAAGAGACAATATCAGTTGTAGTTTTTGGTTTATTACTAACCATCGATCTCTCAAATCCTACTAATTTGTTTAGTAAAGTACTTTTACCTACATTTGTTTTGCCAAATAAACCTAATGAAAAATCATATTTTTTTAATTGATTATCTTTGGTATCATATTTTGATAAAAAATCTAAAAAGCTATCAATACCTATATTATGTGAACATGAGACAAAAAAAATATTCTTGACACCAAGGTTATCGATTTTTTTATCTTGTTTGAAATTGTCATCCTTATTAACAATAACTAATATTTCTTTATTAAATTTTCTTAATTCATTAATCAATTCTTTATCTATAAAATAATTATCATTTTTATAATCAATAACACACACGAAAATGTCTATTATCCTTATAATCTTACTGACACTATTTGTTATTAGACTTTTTTTATTAATTATTCCTGGTGTATCATATACGTCAATATTACTATTTGATTTAAGGGGTGATACATGCCAATCTCTTGTTGTGCCAATTGTATCATGAATTATATTATTATTGTTATTTGTAATTAAATTGTACAATGATGTTTTGCCTACATTCGGCATGCCTAGAATTAATATATTCATTTTAATAAATGTAAGTAATACCTTTTTTGGAACTTATAAAAATTTTATTTTGATAATTATAAACTTTATTAATATTTTTAATTTTAAGATTTAATGTCTTCTGAATCTCAAGATTATGATCTAAAATAATTATTTCTCCATTGTTTGTAAACAAATGCATATGTTTATTAATGATCAAAGAATTTATTATTTTTGATTTTTTATTTAGTATTTTATTGATATTAATTCTTGTAAATAAATTTCCATTCTTAATATTATAGAATTCAATGAAATTTTCATTTTTAGAAATCAGTGAATTATTAAATAATATAGCTGAAGATGAATTATTTATCCTAAAATCGACTAATACAAACTTGTTTTCATTAACGTCATAAGTATGAAGAATATTTCCATTATCAAAATAGACAAGAAAATTTTTGTAAAGGTGTATTTGATCCTTTAGATTATTTAGTGAAGTATTAAGTTCAATATTCTCAAAATTTAATCTATGTTCCTCAAATAAATATGTATCTAATGAATTAAATTCACTATTAGGAAGTATAAAGAAAACAATATTAAAATAATTTTTAATCTTACCTCCTGATGATTGAATTACATTACTTGATTTAAAGGCTTTCTCATAAATTACATCTCCACTTAAAATTGATAAAAAAACTATCTTTTCTGGATATAATATTATTAGATAGTCATCAAATATTTTGACTGGAGTATTCAATAAATCATAATTTTTAAACAACCAAATAACCTCACCTAACTTGTTAACTCTAACTACTTCTCCTGATATATAAGCAATTATAAAGTCATCTTTATAAAGAGAAAATGATATAGGTATTTTTTTTACTTGATCTAAATCAATATTAATTCTTTCAATTAACTTACCACTATTTAAATCAAACTTTTGTAGCTCCCCATCTTTATTGACAGAGTAAATGTTTTTTTCATAGTATATGACATTTATTGGATCATTATTTTTGTATTTTGCTTGATAGTTATTAATTTTTAATACAGTTTGATCTTTATTTAAAAAATTATAATCAGATGCTTTATATGTATCATTATCAATTACATTATCTTCATACTGTTCAAAAAAATTAAAATCTAAGAATTCTTTTGATTCTAGTTGAAAGGAGTATTCATCAAAATCTATTTTTTCGTTATTTCTTAATGATGAAATAGTATCCTGACATGAAATAATAAATATTAGAGATAAATATAGCGATATTTTACTTATAAAGCTGAAATTCATGAATTTTTTTCACTCTTTCTTTTATAGAGGCTGAAACTAGACTTGAATTAAATATTTCATTATATTTATCCATAGCTTTTGAATTATTATATTCGGATTTGCTTAAATCAACTTCTGTGATGATTAATAAATATTCTAATTCTTTTTTAATTGAAAAATAACTATCCAAATCGTCGCTAATATTATTTATATAAGTTGATATATCATTCAAATAATTAATTGTATTTTCTTCATAAGATGCATTTATCATTGTGTAAGATGCATTTGCGGCGACAGAAGATTTGTATAAGTCATCTAAATTTGATGATTGAAGTAATTGTTTATATAATTCATTTGAGTAACTAAAGTTTTTATTTTCATTATTTTTTTGAATTAATTTTAATTTTGATAAAATTGAGTAAATATTCTCGTCATCAATTAAATTTTCTAAATTACTTAAATCATTTTGATTTGATTGAATTATATCAAAAAAAATTATACTAGACTTTTTAATATCTTGAATTTTAAAATAATTATATGTTTGGTATCCAATAAATAGGATTAGCAAAATTACTATTGAAACTATTATTTTAATATAGTTTTTTAAAATAATACTTTGTATATTTTTAAATAAGCTATTATTCTTATTTACTTCACTCATGATATTTCCATTTTATTGAGCAACCAATGCTATTCAATTGATTAGATGGGCCTACTCCCTCATTTTTAATTTTAATCATTGCATTAAAAAGATCTCTTTCAATATTAGAATTTTGATTTTCATTTATTACACCAGAGTCCATTCTGCCCCTATATTTTAATTTTAGATCTTTATCAAAACCAAAAAAATCTGGAGTACAAACAGCATGATAATTTTTTGCAACTTCCTGTGTTTCATCATAAAGATATGGAAAATTAAATTTATATTTTTCTGAAAATATCTTCATTTTATCAAATGAATCTTCTGGATAATTAATTACATCATTTGACATAATAGCAATCGTATTTATTGAGTGCTCTAATAACTCATCAGCTTCTTTTTTTAATCTATTTGCTATTGCCTTAACATATGGGCAATGATTACAAATGAAAACAATAACTGTACCATTTAATCCTTTTGCATTCTCTAATGAAACCATCTTATCATTAATATTTTTTAGGTTAAATGATGATGCTAATACATCTAAATTATCGTTTGGAGCATTTACAGGCATATATTTTTGTTATATTCTTAAATAATGGGCTTAGTAACATCTAGTGCTTCAACTAACAATCACAATCTCTACTTTTCCAGAGAAGAACTTGCCAAAATCTTAAATCTTTATTCTAAAGGAGTTTCAAGTGGAGAATGGAAAGATTATGCGATTCATTTTAATAAAAATAATGCATTTTTTTATATATTTAAACATAGTCTAGCTTCACCTGAATGTGTTTTAAATAAAT
Organism: uncultured Alphaproteobacteria bacterium; assembly: GCA_902625365.1. Taxonomy (GTDB): domain Bacteria; phylum Pseudomonadota; class Alphaproteobacteria; order HIMB59; genus CACPNW01. The sequence continues at coordinate 44 of CACOAX010000039.1, read as the reverse complement.
CTATAGAAAGAAAAAAAAGTAAAATTTTCTATAATTTAAAATCC
>CACOAX010000038.1 GCA_902625365.1 uncultured Alphaproteobacteria bacterium | reverse complement strand
TCTTTGTATCTAATTTTTTATAGTATTCATAAAATAAACTTGCAGATATGAAATCTTGAATAATTATATCATTATCAAGATTAATATTACTTCCAACAAAATCTAAATATCCTAACCTTTTCTCTAAATCTAATGATGTAAAGGCAATATCATTAATCTTAAAAATTATTTTATTTTCAGAGCTAGTTGATGCTTTGGATAAAAATAAAACTACTCCAATGAAAAATAATAAAATTAAATTACTTAAACTAGTTATTTTTAAATTTAGTATTATCAACATTAACATTTCCCCATTCAATATCTTTTTTATCACTCTCAGAAACGGCTAAATTAGATGACTTATAACTTCCTATATTTTTAAATGAAAACATTAAAGTTAATATATCTTGTGGTTTTAGATTGTCTTCCTGATATGATTTTCTATTAAAATCAATATTTATACCAAAACATTCATCGTAATAACTGTAACCAATAGAATACTCTTTATTAATTTCTTCTTTTAAATCATATAAACCTGAAAAATTAATTTTAGAGTATTTTGAAAATTTTTTACTTAAAAAAGAATAATTAATTGTTTCTGTATCTTTGTTAATAATATTATTTGTTTTTGAATTTTCATCAAGATAAGATAAATTTAGATCACCATATTTCGTATTTGAGTTTATATTAATATTTTGTTTTTTGAGATAAGCATCATCTAAATCATATCTAAAATTATATGAAATTTCATTATTTGTGAAATATCCAATTGATCCTAATAAATCACTTAAGTTATCGTCATTACCTTGTTCTTTATGGAAATTGCTATTATTAGTAAATTCATATGATTGATAAAGATTTGACTTAAAATTTTCTGTATAAAATGATACGCCATAAGTTGCCCTTTTTGAATTATCCATTTTATCATTTCCACTGTACCTGTTTAATCTATAAATATTATCTATGTCGAAATCATTATTGGTTGAATCTTCATTAGATAGTTTATTACTATTTGAGATACCTGGAGTTACAACTATTTTAATAGATGGTTTAATTGTTAAGTTAGATTTATAGTCTTTTATTTTAAATGGACTTTCTGAACTTATACCTATAATAGGAAAAAAACGATAATATGATCCAGTTTTATAATTATCGCCACTTATCAATTTATTTTCAGTATTAAAAAATTGATTATATATTTTAGCGTCTAAAGAAATTTTCGAATTAAATTTAACAAGCTCTTTTCTAATATTGTATTCATGAGAAATTTTTTGTTGTTTTTTTGCATGAGTAACATTACTGTTTTCTCTAAAGATATTGTAAAATTCGTAAGTAGAATTTGATTTACTACCAAATTGATTATTATATCCAGCAAAATATTTTATTTTAGGTAAGACTATTGGTAAAATTTTATTATCTTCATTTTCTTGATTAGTTTGATAAAAATTTAAACTTATTTTTAATTGATCGTCTAATTTTCTTAAATTAAATCCTTCTAAATTAAAATTTGTTGATAAAGAATTAGTATAACTTAGCTCGTCATTAGGTTTAGTTATTTGAATATAATTTTTAGATGTTTGTAAAGCTGATTCAAAATTTACTCTATAATTTTGATTTAGATTTTTATTAAATTTTGTTATTAAACTTGCATCATTTACCCATTTATTGTTATTCTCATTTTCGAAATTAGAATCAAAAGTTAAATCAGTTTTAAAATTACCACCTGATAAAAGTTGATTATAATCAAATATAAATCTTTGGGATGCATCTACTCCTCCCCCATAATTAATTATAGGTGTAAATAAAAGTTCTTTATCAACACTAATATTAAAATAATATGGAAATGAAGTAGACTGTGAGGTTTTTGTATCAAAAAAATTTAAAGCAATAGTAGGTGTTAAAAGTCCTGATTTTCTATCTTTTCTTAAAGGGGATGGTGTAACAATATATGGAATATAAAATATCGGAGTATTTAATACTCTCATTTTAGAGTGTTTTTGATATAAAAAAAGTTTTTGATTATCATGTAGTATTTTTTCACCTTCTAATTGCCAAGTAGGACAAATAAAACTACCTATCTTTATTCTAGAATTACATGGCGTATAAACTCCTTTAGATATTATATCGATATCACCATCTCTCTTAATTTTTTTGCCAGTTAATCTTGATCCATCTTTAAGTTTTATTTTTGGATTATCAAATTCTGCATATTGAAGGTTTTTTAGAAAGTAACCATTTTCTCCTTCAAAATAATTATCTTCTTGATCTTTAAAAGTAAACTTAGAAGGTAAAATAATTTTTCCTTCAGTTTTATTGACAATAATTAAATCTGAAAATATTAATATGTTGTCCTGAAATATTTTTGCTTTTCCTTTAGCTATAATATTATTATCTTCATCATATGAAATAGAGTCTGCATATATTAGAACTTCTTTAGCATTATTAAAATTTGGTACTAAAATAAATAATATTATTAAAAAAAGTTTTAAAAAAATTAAATTATTAATTTTATTCATTTTCAATCTTTATAATTTGATAAAGACCTATAAGAAGAGGAATTAAAAAAATAATTAAATACGAAAATAAAAAATTTAATGTAAGACTTACTGTTAATTTAGTTATTACCTCTTTTAATAAAAAAATTAAAAAACCAATTGAAATTGCTATAAATAAAATCTTAAACAAATTTTCATTTCTTTGAAATTTACTTGTAAATCCCAAAATAACAAAAGCTAGTACAACTATAAAAAAAGGTTTTAAAACTTCTGATAAGTAATATAAACCAATTTCAGATGAATACAGATTGAATTTTGACAAAGTATTAGAGTGATCTAAATATTTATAGAAAGGTACTAGCTTATATTTAGAAATTGAATTAATTAAATTATCTTTATTGAAGTTAATTATCAAATTATAATTTTTCAAATCTTTATATTCTTCTTTTTTAAAATTATAATATTTAACATTATCAAGTGCAAAAATATTATTTCTAAATTCACCATTTTCAGCTAAAATAAATTTATTTGTTTCTTCATTAATTAGTAATATTTTTATATTTGTTGCACTCATATCTCGTAAGTTTATATTTTTAATATTAATGAAAATAGAATTTTGTTGATCAATTTCATTTTTGATCCACATTTCATTGTTAGATATTTTTATTGAATACATACTATTATCCCTATTATTTAATTTTTTATCATATTTCGTTTCCATTAAAACAGATAAAGGATTTATAAAAAATAAGAAAAATAGACCCATGATGAAGACTGCAATTGCAATAGGTTTAAAAATATCAAAAATCGAAAAACCCAGGTTCCTCATTGAAACAAATTCATTATTACGAATTAGATTCCTTACTAAAAATGTGATACTTAATATTGTAGCAAATGGAATTATTTCATTTAAAATTGATGGATATTTTAAAAAAGACAGATAAACAAAATTGAACATGCTTTTATCATCTTCTGAAATAACCCTTGATAGTTCTAATAAATTAACAAAAATTATTAGTATTGATAT
>CACOAX010000037.1 GCA_902625365.1 uncultured Alphaproteobacteria bacterium | reverse complement strand
ACTCCCTTTTTAAATTTTCAGCCAATAGACTATATTCCATTACTAGAAGTAGCTTATAAAAAAGAAATAATAATGTATTGTGCAAATCCTGACTTTGAAACAGTCGAAAGTAAAACTAACAATAATATCTTTTGTATGGGTGCTATTGGTGAAATATATAGAAAAATGGGTGGAACCGTTATCATAAAAGGTAAGCCTGATGTAAGCATATATACTGAAACCACTAATCAAATTAATCTAGACAAAAAAAGATCAGTAGCGATTGGAGACTCATTATTTCATGACATTCAAGGTGCTAATAATTTTGAAATAGATAGTGTTTTAGTACAATCTGGTATTCATAAAGATTTAAATAAAATAAATAATTTAATTAAAAATCATCAAATAGCCCCAACTTATATTATAGATAAATTTAGTATTTAGAATACTTGACAAAGTAATATTTATATTTACATGCATTTTCATTATGTCTATGAGATGTGAATTAACTGGAAAATCGTTTCAAACTGGTAATAACGTGAGTCATGCTAAAAATAGAACAAAAAGACGTTTTAAACCAAATCTTCAGAATATAACTTTTGTTAGCGAAGCTTTAGGACAAAAATTTCAAATGAAAGTTGCTGTTAGTACTATTCGAACAGTTGAAAAAAAAGGTGGTTTAGATGAATTTCTAATAAATACACCTAATTCTAAATTACCGTTAAAAGCAAAAAAACTTAAAAAAACTATTCTTAATAAATCAGCTTAGTTGTAGTAATGGACGTTTTAACTGGCATTAAAACTCTTATATCTTCGATACCTCAAAATATTATTAATTTAATATTAAATCAAAATACCGAAATAGTTTGGTTTATAATGCTAATATTGTGTTTTCTTTCAATATTAGTCTTTTTAAGATTATTTGGATATGTTGGTTTGTACGTATATTCTGCCATAGCGATAATTGCAGCTAACATTCAAGTATTAAAACAGGCTAACTTTAATTTTTTTTCTTCAATTAATGAAAAAATTATTCCATTTTATGAACCAAGCCCAATAGCTTTGGGAACAATATTATTTGCATCCACTTTTTTGTGTACTGATATACTGTCAGAATATTATGGTAAAGAAAAAGCAAGAAAAAATGTACTTATAAGTTTTTGTAGTTTTTTCTTAATGACTGTTTTGATGTTAGTGACAATTGGTATTCAACCAGCTGAAGATGAATGGGTATCAATGGTGCAAGAAAGTTTAGCAATTTTATTTACTCCAATGACCAGCATATTTGTGGCTAGTATGATAGCTTATTTAATAAGTCAATATTTTGATATCTGGTTCTTTAGTTATTTAAAAACGATTAGCTCAAACAAATTACTTTGGTTAAGAAATAATGTTTCTACAGCTTTATCTTCATTAATTGATAACACAATTTTCAGTATTTTTGCTTGGATAATTTTAAATCCCAATCCTTTTCCACTTAGTGATGTTATTATGACATTCATTTTGGGTGTTTATTTATTAAGAGTATTTATAGCTATTCTTGACACACCTTTTATCTATCTAGCAAAGTACTTTATTCCAGAAGAAAAAAATTCCTCTCCTGAAATGGGTTAAAATTAGTTTTCAAATAACTAATGAAAGATTTTAATTGGTCAATTAAAAATAAATCTAATAATTCAAATGCAAGAACTGGAATAATATCTACACCTCATGGTGAAATTAAAACACCAGCATTTATATTTTGTGCAACAAAAGCAGCTTTAAAATCTTTTACTACAAAGAACGCAAAAGAAAATAATACACAGATCATATTATCAAATACTTATCACTTAATGCTTCAACCAGGAAGTGAACTAGTTGCTAAACATGGAGGTCTTCATAAATTTATGGGTTGGAAAGGACCTATGTTAACAGATAGCGGTGGATTTCAAATTTTTTCTCTTGGACATGGTTCAGTTGCTGATGAAATAAAAGGAAGAAAAACAAATTCAAAAAATAAAAAAACGTTAATATATCTGAATGAAGAAGGTGCATTATTTAAGTCTTATATAGATGGTTCTACTCATATGTTATCTCCTGAAAAATCAATAGAGGTTCAAAGAAATCTTGGTGCAGACTTCATTTTAGTTTTTGATGAATGCACTCCTTATAATGTAGATAAAACGTACACATCTGATTCTATGTTAAGAAGTCATAGATGGTCTTTAAGGTCCATCAATGCCTTTAACTCTAAACTTAATTATAGTCCTAAAAATGGCTCAGCAGGTAGACAAGAAATGTATGGGATCATTCAAGGTGGGATTTACAAAGATTTAAGAGAAGAAAGTATTGAATTTAATACAGAAAAAATCAATACTTTTGGAATTGCTATTGGCGGTAGTTTAGGATCAAATAAAGATGAAATGAAAGATATAGTTCATTTTACTTCTTCAAAATTAGACAATTCTCGTCCAGTACATTTGCTAGGCATTGGCGATCCAAGGGATATATGGGATTTTGTTGCAGATGGAATTGATACATTTGATTGTGTAAGCCCAACTAGAATTGCTAGACATGGATCAGCTTTAGTAAAAGGTATACAGGGAAAAATAAACTTAAAAAATGTTAAATATAAAAATAATTTAAACCCAATTGATAATGAGTGTAATTGTTATACTTGTAAGAACTTTACACTGGCATATTTATACCATCTTTTTTCTGCACAAGAATTACTAGGATTACAACTTCTAACTAATCACAATATATATTTTATGAATAATCTTATGAAAGAAATTAGAAGTTCAATTGATAATAATAATTTTGATAATGCAAAAAAGAAATGGTTAAATTCTTAATTATTTAAATGAAATGTAGCAGATAATTGATTTAGTAATACCTCACCTAACTGATCAACATCCATTATTGTTACAGCCTTACTATAGTATCTTGAAACATCATGTCCAATTCCTATAGCAATTAACTCAATTTCATCTTTTTTTTCAATTTGACCAATTATATCTCTTAAATTTTTTTCTAAATAATTACCTGGATTTACAGAAAGTGTTGAGTCATCAACTGGAGCGCCATCACTTATAACAATAAGAATTTTTCTTTTTTCCTTTCGAAAAGATAATCTATTATAAGCCCATGTTAAAGCTTCTCCATCGACATTTTCCTTCAAAACTCCCTCTTTTAATAATAAGCCCAAATTTTTCTTTGATCTCCTCCATGGTGAATCTGCAGATTTATAGATAATATGTCTTAGATCATTTAACCTGCCAGGATTAGAAGGCTTCCCATTTTTAATCCATTTTTCTCTAGAGTTACCACCCTTCCAAGCTTTGGTTGTAAACCCTAATATTTCAGATTTAATTAAGCATCTTTCCAATGTTTTTGCTAAAATATCTGAACAAAGGGCTGCAACTGTAATTGGTCTGCCTCTCATTGAACCAGAATTATCAATTAGAAGACTCACAATAGTATCTTTAAATTCAACTTCTTTTTCTATTTTGTAGCTTAATTTATTATTTGGATTAGCAATAATTTTAGCTAATCTTGATGTATCAAGAAAACCCTCTTCCATATTAAAATCC
>CACOAX010000036.1 GCA_902625365.1 uncultured Alphaproteobacteria bacterium | reverse complement strand
ATCTCCAAATCTTCTTGGATCAACACCAAGCATATCAATAGTTGGTTCACCATCAATGATCCACTCAGCGATTTGCCAACCAGCTCCTCCAGCTGCAGTAATACCAAAACTATGCCCCTCATTTAACCAGAAATTTTTTAAACCCCACGCAGGTCCAACAATTGGACTTCCATCCGGGGTATAACATATTGCGCCGTTGTACACTTTCTTAACTCCAACTTCTCCGAATATAGGAACTCTGTGCATAGCAGACTCTATGTGAGGCTCAATTCTCTCTAAATCTTCCTGAAAGAGTTCAAATTCTGATTCTTTATCAGGACCATCTAGATAACATACCGGCGCTCCTTTTTCATATGGTCCAAGAATTAACCCCCCTCGTTCTTCTCTCATATACCAAGAGCTATCTGAGTCTCTTAAGACACCCATTTCAGGAAGACCTTGTTCTTTCCTCTTCAATATTTCTGGATGATCATCAGTTACTATGTATTGGTGCTCGACAGGAATTACTGGAACTTCAAGACCAACCATTTTGCCAGTTTGTCTTGCAAAGTTTCCACTACATGAAACAACATGTTCACACTCAATTGTGCCCTTATCTGTTTCAACAACCCATTTTTCATCTTTTGTTTTAGAAATTCCTGTAACTGTTGTGTTTCTATAAATTTCTGCACCCTTATCCCTTGCTCCTTTAGCTAAAGCTTGAGTTAAATCTGCAGGCTGAATGTATCCATCTTCTGGATGTTGAATTGCTCCAATTAAACCTTCAGTATTACATAAAGGCCAAATCTCTTTCACTTGCTCTGGAGTTAAAAACTTAACATCCACTCCAATAGTTTTTGCTACACCAGAATATTGATAATATTCATCCATTCTATCTTTAGTTGTTGCCAACCTAATATTTGAAACAACACTGAAACCAACTTTTTGACCTGTTTCTTCTTCAAGTGTTTTGTATAATTTGACTGCGTATTTATGTAATTGTCCGACTGAATAACTCATGTTGAACAATGGCAGAAGTCCAGCTGCATGCCATGTAGATCCTGAAGTTAATTCTTTTCTTTCAACTAGCACAACATCTGACCAACCTTTTTTGGCTAAATGGTAAAGAGTACTTACGCCTACAGCTCCACCACCTATTACTACAACTTTTGACTTTGATTTCATTGTTACTATTTAATACTGTACTTCATTAATCATATTAAATAGAGTGGGTCAATCATGAGATACTTCAAAAGAATATTTTTATCGGTTATTCTAACTGCGCTAAGTTGTCTTCCTGTGAAAGCTGAAATGACAATTGAAGAGTTATTTTTTGATAACTCAAAACCGTTTCATTTAAAAATGTTGAACGTAATTCCAAAAGAAGGAATTGTTCAAATAGGAAATGATGGTGCTGAAAACACTATTATTGAATTTATGGACTACTTTTGTGGTTATTGTAAAAAAGTCCATCCTGAATTACTTAAGATAGCAAATGAACGAGAAGACACACGTATAATATTTCTTCAACATCCTGTACTGAGTGAGTCCTCAAAACTTTTAGCCAATATGGTCGTAGCAGCTAATATGCAAAAAAAAGGCATAGAATTTCATAATGCTTTATTTGGAATTGAAGGTAATTTGAATAATGCCAAACTTCAAAAAATTATAGAAGATCTAGAAATTAACAGTGCAAAGTTAAATATAGATATGTCTAAAGAAGAAGTTAAAAATATAGTCAATATTTCCTCATTTATGGCAAGTGGGTCAGGTGCAAGAGGTACTCCAACATTCTTCATTAACGAAGAGCTCGTAATTGGTTATATTTCAATAGACAGAATTGAAGCTTTATTAAAATAAAAAAAGCTTCTTAATTAAAAGAAGCTTTTTTAGATAAAAAAAACTTACTTATTAGTGTCAGATACCTCTCTAGTATTAGCATTGTAAGATTCCGTAAAAGGAATTGATACTATTTCAGCATCAACTGGAGTTCCAGGTGAGTCTGAATATTGATCAGGTAAATGTACTTTATATTTCTTGCCTAAAGTCCCTATAGGGAAACCATTTTTACTAAGGGTTCCTTCGTAAGGAACATATCCCATTGCAATATTCCTACCTTGTTCAGGATGATACCAAGGAGAAGTAATAAATCCACATGGTTCACCACCATCCTCTGAAACTAACCAAAAATCTGGCGCATATTCTTCAATTGGTTTTCCACCAAGAGATAAACCCACAAGTTGTAATTTATAAGGTTTTTGTCCAGCTCTTAGATCATCTCTCATTTTCTCAAGAACTTCTTTACCAACATAATCAGTAGTTTTATTCCATTCACCTTTGCCTGATAATGAAACTTGATAACCTAGGTTACATTGAAATGGATTGTGTTGATTATCCATATCTTGACCCCAAGATAAAATTCCAGCTTGAATTCTTCTATGATGGGCTGGTGCTATTACCATAAGATTATGTTTCTTTCCTGCTTCTAAAACAGCGTTCCACATATCATCTGCATATTTAGTAGAATCATATAAATAGATTTCAAAACCAGCTTCCCCAGAGAAACCAGATTGTGAAATTACACAATCACGTCCACCAACTTTTACTGATGCTAGACCATAAAAGGGCATATTATTAATATCAACTTGATCACCTACAAGATCAGTCATTAAAGCATGAGCTTTGGGTCCCTGTATTTGAACAGGACTTACATCAATCTCATCAATAGTAATATTAAAACGGTTGTCATGATTTACACCCTGAAGATAAAGTCCGATGTCTGAATCAGAAAGAGAAAACCAAAACTCATCTTTAGAAATTCTTAAAAGAATTGGATCATTAAGAACTCCTCCGTATTGATTGCATAAAATTACATATCTTGCTCTCATTGGTGATATTTTTGTTGCATCTCTGGTTATTACATAATCAACAAATGCTTCAGCGTCTGGTCCCTTAACTTGAATTTGTCTTTCAACAGCAACATTCCACATAGTGACATGATTTTTTATTGCTTCGTATTCAACCATTGCTCCACCATCTTCTGGTTTTACATACCCTCTTGGATGATAAATTCTATTATAAACTGTTGCTCTCCAACATCCCGCCTCCATTGACAAATGCCAATAAGGTGATTTTCTTACTCTAGTTGAAATTAGCATTTGAACTGGTGTAGGACCACTCTGTCTTAAATTGTAGGGAACCTTTCTATCTGATTGATCCACCGACGTAGAATGTTTAATCATTATAAACTCCTTAAATAAATATTTCTTGTCTCTATTTAATCTTTAAATACTCCGCAATAACAAAATGAATGTCATTTAAAAAAAATTGTGCACCTTAATTAGGTCAAAATTTTGTCTTAGTTTTGACAGTAAATTTTGATATTAAAGGATTATGCAATTTAAATATTTAGTACTATCTTTATCTGTTATAATTTTTTTAAGTGGATGTTCAGCTAGCTACAAACAACTCTCAACTATGGAGGATAAAAAACCAAATAGCTTTCAAGAACACTTACTTTATGAATATAAACAAAGAGCTACTTTCGAAGCAGAAGAGATGCATGATTGGAATTCAGCAAAATTATATGCTGAAAAAGCGTTAAAGAGTTTAGAAACTGAAGAAATATATCCAGAAGAAATTTCATATTGGAAATTGCCTGAAGAAAATATTACTGAAATAAGAATTGCCTACGATAACCTTATGGCAATTTATAAAGATGCAAAAAAGATTGATCCTTTTAATTTAGCAAAAGCTATTTCGTCATTAGATTGCTGGTCAGAGCAACAAGAGGAAAATTGGCAGACATGGGATATTAATAGTTGTAAGAATGATTTCTTAAATGCCATGCATAATATTTATGAAAAAATATCTATTCATGACAATGATCAGGAAACTGTAAATAATAAAGACAATAATT
>CACOAX010000035.1 GCA_902625365.1 uncultured Alphaproteobacteria bacterium | reverse complement strand
CACTTATTCAAGTTATGAATTTTACAGAGAGTGTTACTTTAGGAATAATCGTTTGTTTATTATTTGGGGCAATGATTGGTTTGGTAAATGGTTTTTTAACCGTTTATCTTGGTATTAGTTCTTTAATTGTTACACTAGGGATGCTTTTTATACTACGGGGTGCAGTTTATTTATATACAGGACAAAGACCAATATCAGATGAATTATATTCAGACTTTTTCTTTTATATAGGAAATGGAAAATTTATGGGGGTTCTTCCATATGCAGCAATTATAGCAATCATAATTCTAGTTACATTTATTTATATTATGAACAATACTAGCTACGGAAGAAAACTTTATGCAATTGGAGGAAATGCAGAAGTTGCTAGGCTTGCTGGTTATAATATAAAATTAATAAAACTCTCTGCTTTTGTTATATGCTCTGTGTTAAGTTCAATCAGTGCAATATTGTTAGCTTCTCGGATAGGATCTGCAAATCATGTAGCTGGAGATTTATTTGAATTTCAAGTTGTTGCTGCAGTTGTTTTAGGTGGTGTAAGTTTAGTAGGAGGGATAGGAACTTTAACAGGTGCAGCATTAGGAGTATTAATTTTAGCAGTAATTTCTAATGGATTAGGTATGTTAAATGTTGAATCTCAATGGCAAATGGTGGTTAATGGTATTATAATAATTTTGGCTGTTGGCTTTGATGAAATAAAAAGAAGAAAAAATTGAGGGTAATATGAAACAATTAGAAAATAAAGTTGCGGTTGTGACTGGAGTAGGGTCAGGAATAGGAAAGGCCATTTCTCTTGCGTTTGCAAAAGAAGGAGCTTCATTAGGTGTCGGAGATATTAATGATTCTCTTCTTTCAAAAACAAATGATGAAATAAAAAAAGAAACGCAGAATGTTATTACAATAAACACTGATGTTTCAAGTGAAGATCAGGTAAAAAAATTAATTGATGATACTGTTGCTACCTATGGTAAGTTAGACGTTATAGTAAATAATGTATCCGTTGCGATTGGGGGATACCCTATAACAGATATGTCTAATGAAGATTGGCAAAAAATATTAGGAATAAATTTTTCAAGTGTATTCTATGGGTGTAAACACTCAATACCATATTTAAAAAAAAATAATGGTGGTTCAATTATAAATATTGCATCTGTGCAAGCACATAATCCTTTACCAGGTTGGGCTGCTTATGCAGGTATAAAAGGAGGTGTTATTTCTATGACAAGAAATATTGCATCTGAGTTCGGCCCTTTTAATATTAGAGCAAATACGATATCTCCAGGGACAGTAGCTACTGAAATGGTTAATCAAGTTGTCGAAGAGGATGGTACTGGTACTTTATTAGATGATTTTATTCTGATGCATCCTCTTGGAAGAATTGGTAAGCCTTCAGAAATAGCAGCAACTGCAGTTTATTTAGCTTCAGATGGCGGGGCTTTTGCAAACGGCTCTGATTTTAGAGTTGATGGTGGTCTAGTTATTACTCCTAGGACTCGACCTGGAGCTGGTTCACATTCAAAAGAATAATGTTAGATAAATCAAGCGCACTTTCTGATGTCAAAATTTTAGATTTCAGTCATTTATTAGCGGGACCGTTCGCCACTCAAATTTTAGGGGATTATGGTGCAGAAGTTTATAAAATTGAGCGCATTCATATTGGCGATGATTTTAGACGCTGGAATTTTTTTAATAAGAAGGTAGGAAATTATTCTTCGGCTAGTTACATGGCATGGAATAGGAATAAACGATCTATTGCACTTGATATAAGAAAACCTGAGGCCAAAAAAATTATTTATAAAATGGCAGAAAGTTGTGACGTAGTAATACAAAATTTTCGTCCAGGCGTTATGGCAAAGAGAGGGTATGGTTATGAAGATTTTAATAAAATAAATCCTAAAATAATTTATTGTAGTGGATCAGGCTATGGAGAGTCTGGTCCTTATTTAAATAAACCAGGTCAAGATTTGTTGTTACAAGGAATTACTGGTTTAGCAAAAAATACAGGGAGATTTTCATATCCGCCAACTCAATTAGGTGCTGGTATAGCAGATCAACTTGGTTCTTTGAACATGGTAATTGGAATTTTATCAGCACTTCATTATCGCAACAGGACTGGAAGAGGGCAAGAAATTAAGGTTGATTTAATGAGCGCATTGTTACAACACCAATTACAAGAATTTGTTGCAGTATTAAATTTGAACCAAGAGTTTGAAAGACCTGAAAGTGGAGTAGGACATCCAGGTTCTGGGGCTCCTTTTGGAATTTATAAAACTAAGGATGATTATATAACAATTGCAGTAGCATCTCTTGAAGATTTATCAGAAATTTTAAATGATGAAGGTTTGAAGAAATATAGTGAAGGCCCAAGTGGCGCAATGGGTTCAGATTTACAAATAAAGAAGAGAGATGAAATATTTCATTACATTGAAAATTTAACAAAAAATTTTACTACCAATTTTTTGGATAAAAAATTATCTGAAAAAGGTTGCTGGTCTGCACCTTTAAAAACTCACAAACAAGTCTACGATGATCCTCAAGTGAAACACATGAATATGTTTACTACATTTCACCATAATAATTATGGCGAAGTAAAAACTGTCTCTCCTGCAGTTAAATTAAGTGAAACTCCAACAAAAGTTACAAGACCAGTTCCTATGATAGGAGAGCATGGTTTTGAGATTTTGAAAGAGTTTGGATACTCAGATGAAGAAATTAATAATTTTATAACTAATGAAATTATGTCTATAGAAAAACCATGAATGAAAAATATTATTTAAGCTGGAAAGGGGGAGAAATTGAAATTGATGCATTAGGATGTAAAATGATTCCTATATTTAATCTTAATGGGAAAAAAATTAAACCTTTTCACGAGCCCGAATGGCTTAATGATAATTCAGATGATTTTAATTCCCTTCCCGGCATACTTCAAAATCTTAAAGGAGAATTTCCATGTGTTCCTTTTGGCATTAACTCACCGATAGACGATATAACAGATGAATGGAAGACATCTTATTCTGTTGAACCTTATATTGTAAATGAACCACATGGTTATAGTTCAAATAAAAACTGGGAATTGATTGAAAAAAAATCAAATAAGCTTGAATTTAAAATTAATTATCCTGAAAATGATTTAGTTGATCATTTAATTAGAACAATCGAGGTTCAAGATGATGTGCCTAATAACATTTTTTGTACACTTCAAATTCACGTAAAAGAAGATTGTGAGCTACCAATAGGTTTACATCCAATGTTTCGTATTCCAAAAAAAATGTCTAAAATAAAAATAAATCCTGGAAATTTTAAATTCGGACTTAATTATCCAGGTTTAGTTTTAAAAGATAAAACTTTAGGAGCAATTGGGAGAGAATTTTCTTCATTAGATAAAGTTGAGGGATTTGATGGTAATACTATTGATCTTTCACAGCCTCCTTTTGATGGAAACTTTGAAGACCTTTTTCAACTTTGTGGAATTGATGGAAACATGTCTTTAGAAAATTTTGAAGAAAACTATAAATTTAACTTTTCTTGGAATCCAAATCATTTCTCTTCAGTTCTAATGTGGGTAAGTAATAAAGGGAGAACAGAATATCCTTGGAACAGCAATCATGTTACTATTGGTTTTGAGCCAATAACCTCTGCATTTGGATTATCAACTCATGTATCTTTGAATAAAAATAATCCGATTTCTAAAAGACATGTATCAACCAGTCTGAAACTTTATAGAGATAAGCCTTTGTTTACAGATTATTCATTTTCTATAAGCGCTTTATAATGAAACTTTCATCCAAATTTAAATCATTAAATTATCTTTCTGATCTAATTGAAAACAATACGTCTATTGGTATAGGGGGACATCACTTTGCAAGATTGCCAATTTCTTTAATAAATAATTTATTAAATAAGAATCCAAAAAATTTGGAATTTATCAGCTGGTCAGGAGGTTTAGCTTTAGAACTTTTCCTTCAAAAAAATGCAATTAAAAAAATTCAAATTTGTTTTTCAAGTTTGGATATTTTTGGTCTTGCTCCATTATTTAGAAAAACTTGTGAAAATAAATCAATTGAAGTGATAGATTGGTCTGCATTAGGTTTAATCAAAGCATTACGTGCCGGACAACAAAATATTGATTCTGAAATCTTTCAATATCCTTGGGGGTCTGATTTACCTAATAAAACTAATTTTTGTAAAAAATTTAAAGATCCTGTTTCAAATAATCAGTTTGCAATTGTTCCATCTTTAAAAATTGATAGTTTTCTTCTTCATGCTAGTAGAGCTGA
>CACOAX010000034.1 GCA_902625365.1 uncultured Alphaproteobacteria bacterium | reverse complement strand
AATTTTTAATTTTTTTGTTTGTGAGAGAATATTTTTGTTTATTTCTGCTGTTCTTACAACAATACCATCCACATCATGCAATTTTTTTATTAGATGATCTTCATCAATATTATTAGTAACAAAGTATTCAATATTATTTTTATCAAATATTTCATATCCACTTGGATGAATTTCACCAACAATCCCAACTTTCATGAATATTTTTATATTATAAAATATTGGAAAAATAAATTGTTTAACTCTTTAAATTATTTTTTTATTATAATAGTATCTATTTTTTTTGGGAAAGGAACATATGAAAACGGTTAGAATGTCATGTTCACATGCATTAATTAAGTATTTAACTATGCAAAAAATTTTAATTAATGGAAAAAAAGAACCACTATTTCCAGGTGCTTTCGGTATTTACGGCCATGGTAATGTTGCTTGTATTGGGCAAGCTATGGAAGAATACCAAAATGAACTTCCTGGATACAGAGGTCATCATGAACAAAATATGGCATTAACAGGTATTGCATATGCTCGTGCTAAAAGAAGACAACAAATATTTGTTGCAACTTCATCCGTTGGACCTGGTTCTACTAATATGGTTACAGCTGCTGCAGTTGCTTTAAGTAATAGGCTTCCAATTTTACTTTTACCAGGTGATACATTTTCTAGTCGTTTTCCAGATCCTGTTTTACAACAAGTAGAACATTTCAATTCTCCTTCAGAAACTCAAAATGATTCATTTAAATCAGTATCAAGATATTTTGATCGAATAACTAGACCTGAACAAATTTTAACATCTTTACCTCAAGCAATTAATGTAATGCTTGATCCCGCAGACTGTGGCCCAGCAGTAATTTCTATGTCTCAAGACGTTCAAGGAGAAGCGTATGATTACCCTGAAATCTTTTTTGAAGAAAAAATTCATGAAATTAGAAGAATTCATCCTGATCCAAATCAAATAAAAAAAGCTGCTGATAAATTAAAAAAATCTAAACAACCAATAATTATCTCAGGTGGAGGTGTTTTATATTCAGAAGCAGAAGAGCAAATTTCTACTTTTGCAAAAAAACATAATATACCTGTAACAGCAACAGTAATGGGTATTGGATGCATGGATAAAGATGATCCCTATTATATAAGTGCAATCGGATGTTTAGGAGAAGGCTCATCTAATAACCTTGCTACTGATACAGATTTAGCACTAGCAGTTGGAACTAAATTAGGAGATTTTACAACTGGCTCATGGACTAATTTTGAAAATGAAAATTTTCAACTAGTATCAATCAATACTTCGCGATTTGACACTACAAAACATCGTGCAACTCCTGTGGTAAGTGATGCAAAAATTGGACTTCAAGAATTATCAAAGGCATTAGGAGATTGGAAAGCACCAGATAATTGGTACCAGCATTCAATTGAGGAAAGAAATAAATGGGATGAATATGTTGCCAAAGAAAGTGGACCAACAAACCAAGAATTACCATCCTATGCTCATGCTGTGGGCGCAGTCTATAGAAACTCAGATCCATCAGATATTGTAGTAACAGCAGCTGGAGGTTTAGTGGGTGAAGTTGTTCAAATATGGAAACCAAAAGAGCTAAATACTTTTGAAACTGAATGGGGCTTTAGTTGCATGAGTTATGAAATATCAGGTGCACTTGGAATTAAAATGGCAAAACCTGAACAAGATGTAATTGTATTTGTAGGAGATGGTTCCTATCTCTTGCAAAATAGTGATATCTACAGTTCGGTTTTATATGATAAAAAATTAATTATTGTTGTTTGTGATAATGGCGGTCATATGGTTATTAATAGATTGCAGCTAGCAAAAGGTGGCAATGAATATTTATGTAATCTCAATGCAGCTAGAGCTACAAATGTACAGTTTGTAGATTTTGAAGCTCATGCAAAAAGTATGGGTGCAAATGGTGAGACTGTTAAATCTATTTCAGAGTTAGAGGCTGCTTTTAAGAGAGCAAAAGAATCAGACAAAACATATGTGATTTCCATGAAAACAGATGGGTATGAATGGTTAGAAGGCACGGCTTTCTGGGAAAGTCCTACACTTGAAGTTGAGAAAACGGAAGGAAATAAAATAGCTCTTAATGAATTTTTAGAAGGAAAAAATAAACAACGTAAAGGGGTATAAAATAAAAGTTTCTTTCTAATAATTAAAATTTAATTAAAATTTGTATGATCCAAAACAAGCCAATAATATTATTAGACCCATATCCAAGAACCATGGGCTTACTTTTTTCTAAAGAAAATTTAAACTACTTAAAAAAAAATTTTAAACTAATTACTGCTCCAAATAAAAATAAAAATAATTTTTATGAAAAAAATTTACCAAAGGCAGATTATATTTTTGGGCAACCCAATTTATCTTCATCTTTAATTTCTAAATCTAAAAAACTTAAAGCAATATTTAATGTAGAGAGCAATTTTATAGACAATATGGATTACGATTATTGTTTTAGAAAAGGAATACATGTTTTAGCAACATCTCCTGTTTTTGCTCAACCTGTTGCTGAAATGGCAATAGGCCTTACTTTATCTATAGCCAGAAGTATTCATATTGCTCACTCAGACTTTATTTCAAAAAAAGAAAAATATGGTGGTGCAATAAGTCAGAATAATTTTTTAATAAAAAATAAAACATTTGGTCTAATTGGTTTTGGTGATTTAGCAAAATCACTTACACCTATACTAAAAGCATTTTCTAATAATATCATTGCCTATGATCCTTGGATCCCAAATATAGAAATTGAAAAATTTGATGTTAAGCCTGTGAGTTTAAATTTTTTACTCAAAAATGCTGACATTATTTATGTATTAGCTTCCATTACTTCCACAAATGAATCTATGATTAATTCTTCTAAACTTAAATTAATAAAAGATGGATCAGTGTTTGTATTAATGAGTAGAGCAGCCATAATAAATTTTAATGATTTTTATAATTTTTTAAAAAATAGAAATGTGTTAGCTGCTATTGATGTTTTCCCACAAGAACCATTTCCTAAAAATCATAAATTAAGAAAACTTAAAAATGTAATTTTTTCTCCGCACAGGGCTGGTGCATTAGACAGTGCATTTAAAGAGATGGGTGAATTAGTAATTCAAGATTTAAAACTTTTATCAAAAGGTCTACCACCTAAATTATGTAAAAAAGCTGAGAGAGAAACTGTTAAATATTTACGCTCAAAACCAGTTGATATTAATTAAAATTTATTTAAAAACACATTTATGTCAGATAACTTAGTACTGGAAGCTAAATCAGTATCAAAATTTTTTGGCACTATTACAGCTCTTCAAAATGTGAATCTCCACTTAACTAAAGGTGAAGTCCTTGGTGTTGTTGGTGACAATGGTGCTGGTAAATCTACATTAATGAAAGTTTTGTCTGGGTTATATAAGCCAAGTGAAGGCTCACTTTTTTTTGATAAAGTAAAAGTAACATTAAACAGCCCTAGAGATTCTCAAAATTTAGGCTTAGAAATGGTTTATCAAGATTTAGCACTAGCTGGTAATCTTCCTATAGGTGATAATATTTTTTTAGGAAGAGAGCCAACGAGAAAAGTTGGTCCTTTCAATTTTTTGGATCACAAAAAAAGAAAACAATTAACTGAGGAACACCTCGCAAAACTAAAAATAAATGTAAAGAGTGCCGATCAAAAGGTTGAAGAATTATCTGGCGGACAAAGACAGGCAGTTGCAATTGCAAGAGCTACTGCTTTTAACGCAAAAATTGTACTGATGGATGAGCCAACAGCAGCACTTGCTGTTAAGGAAGTTGGAAAAGTTTTAGATTTAATTTTAAATCTTAAAAAATTGGGTGTTAGCGTGATAGTAATTAGTCATCGAATGGATGATATATTTACTGTTTGTGATCGAGTAATGGCATTATTTCAAGGAACAAATTTTGCTGAGTCAGAATTAAAAAATACTTCGAGAGATGAAGTGATTGGGTGGATTATGGGAAAAAAAGATTAATGGATAAGAGTCAAGAAACTTTATTTGTCAGACTTATTCCTTTTTTTGAGAGATATGGCATCTTATTACTTATCCTAATAATGATTGCGGTTTTACATTTATTACAACCTGATGTTTTTTTATCATGGCGAAATGTAACAAATATTTTTAAACAAGTTTCTTGGCAGTCTATGTTAGCACTTGGGGTCTTTATGGTAATTGTAACTGCAGGTATAGATTTATCTGTTGGCTCAATTATTATGTTATCATTAATGGGGCTTGCTATTGCTTCAAAGGCAGGAATGCCTTGGTACATTGTTATGTTGATTGCTCCGGCAATTGGATTTTTGTGCGGCATGTTTAATGGAATAGGCATTACA
>CACOAX010000033.1 GCA_902625365.1 uncultured Alphaproteobacteria bacterium | reverse complement strand
ACACCATCTAAAAAAGACTCTCTAAAACTTAAGTCTTTTTTTATAGATTTTAAAAAGATATCTTTTCTAATATCTTTACAATGAACATGGTTAATACGAGAAATATAATTTTTTAATACTCTTTCGTAATTTGCTTCGGCAAACAGCAAGTGTCCAGTATCATAAAGTAAAAATGTATTTTGATTTGTCTTATCCATAAATCGATCTACATCTTCTTCAGATTGTACAATAGTTCCCATATGCTCATGATACGACATTGGCATTCCTTCATCCATCAGCATATCTGATAATTCACTAATTTTTTTACAATAGCTATCCCATTCATCTTTTTCAAGTTTTGGTCTTTTACTAAGTGCTTTTGATTGAACTCCTTGAATTGATCCAGAAACATCAGCAAAAACAAAAACATCAGCTTTTATTAACTTTAATAAATTTAAATGATCTTGAAGTGCTATCCATTCTTCTTTTACACTTCTTTTTCTAAGCATTGCCCCATACCAACCACCTGGCATTTTTAAATTAAATTTTTTCAAAAGATATTTTGTAATACCTGGGTTTCTTGGAAATTTTCCACCTAATTCTATACCTGTAAATCCAGATGAGCTTGCATCCTCTAAACATTTCTCAATAGGAGTGTCACCTCCAAGTTCTGGCATATCATCATTGCTCCATGCAATAGGAGCAATGCCAAGTTTAATTTTCATGAAGTTTTACTTATTTCATGATAGATGAAAAATAAAGATAAATATGAACATATTATTAGTTGATGGAAATGAAAAAGAAGCCTCAGATCGATACACAAAATTGGGTATGGACACTCAATTTCAAGTATATGAAAAAATTTTAAAAAAGAATTCTAATTCAAGCATCAATATTACAACAATTCATCCTGCAGTTCATGATAATTATCTTCCTCTAGGTATAAGTCTTGATGACTTCAATGCCGTTGCTTGGACTGGAAGTTTGTTAAATATATACAATGAGTCAAAGTCCATAACTAATCAAATAGAGCTAGCTAAAGAATTATTTAAAAGAAAAAATAAAATATTTGGAAGTTGTTGGGGGCTTCAGGTTTTAGTTACTGCTGCAGGAGGCAAAGTAAGAAAAAATCCAAATGGCCTTGAAGCAGTTTTAGCTAAAAATATTACTTTAAATCAAGATGGTGAAGTTCACCCTATGTATAAGAATAAAAAAAAATCATTTAATGCACTCTGTTGGCATTATGATGAAGCAGAAAATCTTCCAAAAGAAACCAAAGTCCTAGCTTCAAATAAAATCAGTAAATTTCAATCTATAAGCTTTAAAGTAAACCAATCAAGTGTTTGGGCAGTGCAATATCATCCAGAATTTAATCCAAAATGGATGGCTGGACTTATGGAAATGAGAAGAGATATTTTGTTGGAACAAAAAGTATATGAAAATTTATCAGAATTTAAAAACGAAAAGACGATTTTGCAAAACTCTGATAATCTTGAAAAAAAAGAATTACAAATATATGATGATATTGTTGACGAGGAGGCTCATTCTTTAGAGCTTTCAAATTGGTTAAATCTTAATAAAAATTATTGACTGCATTAATAATTAATTTCCATTTAACTATATTAGAATTTGAAATAGATTTGCTAATCTTTGCTTTAATTATTTTATCTTTTTTCCAAAGTTTATTTATTTGATTTGTGTTTTTTAAATGTCCAGATTGAATTGCTGAAAGATATGCTGCACCAAGTGAAGTAGTCTCAATATTACTTGGTCTAATAATTTTAATTTGAGAAATATTTGCTAAACTTTGTAGAAAGCTATTATTTTTAACCATACCTCCATCAACTCTAATTTCACTAATCTTTGTCTTTGAATCTTTTTCCATACACTCAATTAATTCATAAGTTTGAAAAGATAGGCTGTCCAAAGTCGCTTTGATGATATCTTCTTTAGATGTGTTTCTAGTGATACCAAAAAATGTTCCTCTTGCATTCGGGTTCCAATATGGTGCGCCAAGTCCTGTTAAGGCCGGAACAAAAAATAAATTTTCATCTTTATTAGCTTTTTTATACAGTTTATCAGTTTCACTAGAATCTTTTATAAATTTTAAATTATCTCGAAGCCATTGTATGGCAGAACCTGCTACAAAAATACTTCCTTCATAGCAAAACATTTTTTTACCATTTATTTTAAAAGCAACGGTTGTTAATAATCTATTCCTTGATAATTTAAATTTTTTACCAATATTCATAAGAAGAAAACAGCCTGTACCATACGTACTTTTTGATTGTCCTCTTTTAAAACAAGCTTGACCAATTGTAGCTGACTGTTGATCTCCAGCCATGCCGCCAATTGTTATGGCATCACCAAATAATTTAGTAGAGCCAAAATTATATGCATTTTCAACTACAGTTGGTAATATTTTTTTTGGAATATTAAATATTTTTAAAATTTTTTCAGACCATTTCTCTTTTTGTGAGTCAAAAATCATGGTTCGTGATGCATTTGATATATCCGTTATGTGAGATCTTCCTTCAGTTAGATTCCAAAGTAACCAAGAGTCTATCGTGCCAAAAAGTAAATTATCATTCTTTAAATATTTTTTTGCATCTTTAATATTATCAATTATCCATTTAACTTTAGTTGCTGAAAAATAAGGATCAAGTTCTAAACCAGTTATTTTTTGAATTATTTTATCAGCCCCTTTTCTTTTTAACTTTTCACAAAGATTAGCTGTTCTTCTATCCTGCCAGACTATTGCTCTATAAATCGGTTTCCCAGTTTTTTTATTCCATAAGACAGTTGTTTCTCTTTGATTTGTAATTCCAATTGAAATTATATTTCTTGAAACTAACTTATTTTTTTTTAAAATCTTAAAAATTAAACCTCTTACGTCATTCCAAATTTCTATTGCATTATGTTCTACCCATCCTTCATTTGGAAAATATTGTTTAAATTCCTTTTGGACAATATCAAATATTTCAAATTTTTTATTATAAAGTACAATTCTTGAACTTGTTGTTCCCTGATCTATCACTAAGAAATATTTATTCATAAATTAAACATCTAAATTTTTGATGAAATTAGTATTATTTTGAATAAATTTAAAACGTAACTCTGCTTGTTTTCCCATTAAGGTTTCAAATAAATTTTCTGTATTCTTCATATCTTTCTTAGCTTTTTCAGAGTTAATCAATATAAGTTTTCTTTTATTTTGATCCATTGTTGTCTCTTTTAATTGATCTGCCGGCATTTCACCCAATCCTTTAAATCTTGTAATGTTGTAATTGTCAGTCTTAAATTCTTTTTCAATTAATTTGTCTTTCTCTTTTTCGTCATATGCGTAATAAAATTTATTTTTATTATAAATTTTAAATAGAGGAGGCATTGCTAGATACAGTTTATTTTCATCAATTAAGCTTTTCATATATTTATAAAAAAAAGTAATAAGTAGAGTTGCTATATGAGAACCATCTACATCAGCATCAGTCATTAATATTATTTTTTCATATCGAAGTTTTGAAATTTCAAAACTTTTTCCTATCCCACATCCTAAAGATTGAATAAGGTTTTGTATTTCATTATTATCAGCAATTTTAGATAACCCAACATTATAAACATTTAATATTTTTCCTCTTAAAGGAAGTATTGCTTGAAATTCTCTATTTCTTGCTTGTTTTGCAGAGCCCCCAGCACTATCACCTTCAACAATAAATATTTCAGTATCTTTTATCAATTTACTTGAGCAATCTACTAACTTGCCTGGAAGACGATTTCTTTCTTTAATACTTTTTCTATCTAATTCTTTAATTTTTGATAAATCTGTTCTCTGAAGTGCTCTTTCAATTAAATTATCTAAAAGTATTTTTGAATTTTTTTTATTAGCATTTAACCACAATAAGAATTCTTGTTGCGTCTTTGTTTCAATTTCTTTTTGTAAATTTGGCATTATTATTCTTTTTTTAGTTTGTCCTTCAAAGCTTGGATCATTAATAAAGATAGAAATAATAACATTACAATAATCAAATATATCACTGTGATTGATATTATTTATTTTTGAAAATTGGTTTTTTTGTCCATAAATTTTTATAGCTTTTAAAATTCCATTACGAATACCGTTTTCATGTGAACCTCCATCTGGTGTTTCAATCGTGTTACAGTAAGATTTTAAACTTGCAGTTTCATTTGTATTAAATGATATTAATGTTTCAAAATTTTCATTATCTTTTATGATAGATTTTAATAAAAAATTTTTTTCAAACAATTTTGAATTATTTGCATATTCTGATTGAAAATAATCTTCAATCCCTTTCTTGTAAAAAAAACTTTTATTGTCTGGTGTATTATCTTTAATTAATTCTTTATCGATCTTAAAGTTTATAGTTGTTCCTCCAACTAATACTGATTTCATATTTATAAAATTATATAATTTTTTTGGAGCAAATTGAGTTTCTTCAAAAATTGTTTCATCTGGTACAAAAGATATTTCTGTACCCTTTAATTTTTTGTTACATTTTTCAATTTTCA
>CACOAX010000032.1 GCA_902625365.1 uncultured Alphaproteobacteria bacterium | reverse complement strand
TGACTATACAAATACATTTTTAGATTTAGAAAATAATACTCTTGATAAAAAGATTTTTAAAAATTGGGAAGAAAAATATAAAAATAATAAATTAAGAAAATTTAAAAATGTTAATCCTCAAATTATACCTAGGAATCATATTATAGAAGAAATAATTAATGAAGTGTACAGCAATAATTTCGGACAATTATATGATTTCGAAAAAATACTGAAAAATCCTTATGAGAAAATAGAAAATAAAAAGTATATTACCCCGCCTGTAGAAAGTGAAAAAGTTTTTGAAACTTTTTGTGGTACTTAATTAAATAGCTATATTATATCTAAAATTTTTTTGGAAAGGATAAATTGGCTTTTCTCTAAATAAATTTTTAATTCTTTTAAAATCTTGAGTAACAAATCCATCTGTTAAAATCATAAAATTATCAGCCTTAAGTTTTTTAAGCTCTGTTGAAAGATATCCTGATTTTACAATCAATATTTTATATTTTTTTAAATTTATATTTAATTCCTTAAAGTCACTTAAATAATGAAAAGGTTTTCTATATTTTGTAAAGATTATCGTATTATTATTTGAACTTACAATTGCATTATCATTTTTTAGATAATATTTATCAATTGCAAGAGAAATTTTCTTTTTTGAAATAGTATCTTTTATGACAATTTTGCTTTTTTTGTTTTTTAACTCTCTAAAAATTTCTTCATTAAAAATTCCTGCAAATAATGTATTCTGTATCTTATTTTTAATTACGTGCTCTAATACATCAATTCTACTTCCTACTCCTCCAGCTGTTGGATTATCGCCACTATCAGCTAAAATTGTAAATCTTTTTTTATTAATTACATGAAAAATCCTATTTAATTTATAAGATTGCATATCATAAACCAATTTATACCTATTATTCCAATAACTTAGTGCTATTTTCTTACATATTTTTTTACCAATATTAACATCTGTACAATTTACAATTGCTGAAGCTGTTGCTCTTTTAGTATCGGCCCAAACATATCCAATAAGTAAATTACAATCATTAATCCCTTTCATTTTATTAAATATATTCAGATTTTTATAAATTTTTTTACATGGCTCCACTATTGTTGATGACATTTCACCTGAAACTAAAACTGGTATTTTTTCGCAAATAATATGATTGTTCTTATTTTTTAATATTCCATTTAATAGCATTTTTATTGCCCTAGAATAAGTTTGCTTAACATCAATATGTGGGGCAGTTTTATAAGCTGCAAAATAATCAATATTTTTTATAATTGTATCAGTCATCTGTCCGTGAAGATCATAAGACAATGATATTTTGCAATTTTCAGATATTTTAGAACGAATCTTTTTTATAAAAAAACCTTCAGGATCATTTATACCTTTAACATACATTGCTCCATGCATTAATAATAAAATACCGTCTATTGATTTATGTTTTTTTAAATCATTTGTAATATTTTGAATTGTTTTTAAAAAAAATTTTTTATCTACTGGACCACCAGGTAAACTACGATAAAATTTACTAGATATAAAAGTAATATTCTTATATTTTGAATAATTAAAATCTATATATTTTAAAAGTTTTTTACCACTCAAAATTTCAAAATCATTTTCATTTTGAATTAATGTTGAGTAAGAACAACATTCAGTACTTATCCCACAAATGAAAATCTTTTTTTTATCCACTAATTAAAATTAAGAACTAAGTTTATTTTTTGCAAATATATCAACAAGATAAACTAAAATAATATGATGAGACATTTCAATAAAATTATATTGATTAGAGTTTATATGAAAATTAACATTCCCACATTTTGAGAGTGGATTATTTTTTTTGAAACCACTCAAAGTAATCAATTGAATTGAATTTTTTTTACAATATTTAGCTGCATTAACAATATTTTTTGAAGTTCCACTACTACTAATTAAGATCATCATATCATTTTTATTTAGGTAAGCCTTTATTGCTTCTACTACCCAATTTTCATAACCATAGTCATTTGCAAAACATGTTATTAAATTTGCATTATTAAAAGTAGATGAATTAACTCTAGCTACTTTTGCAAAGTCCACACTAACATGACTGGCTATTGAAGAGCTACCACCATTACCAACTATATAAACTTTTCCTTTTTGCTTATGTGTTTTTTTAATCAAATTAATTGATTTTTTAAATAATTTGTCATCAGTATTTAATAGCAAATTAAAAATGGACTTGCTGTAATTATTAAATTGCTCTCTATGATTCATTATTTTTAATATTATCTATTTTTGCTGCTAAAATAAAATCATTTATTGATAATCCGTTTATAGCATGTGTATGGACCATTACTAAGCAATATCCCCAACCAATAGATATATCAGGGTGGTGACCTTCTGATTCTGCAATTTCTCCAACTTCATTTGCAAATGATATAGCTTTGTTAAAATTGCTAAATTTAAATTTTTTGAAAATCATTTCTTGATTATCATTAACTGACCATTCATTAAGTTCAGACAAAAATTTACTAATTTCTTGAAAATCTAATTTAGGGGTATTCCCATTGCATGGCTCACACTTTCCTGAAGATAAATGTTTATTCATAAAATCTGGCACCTTGTTGATTTAATTCAATGGAATATAGACTAGTTGTGGCAGTTATATATAAGATATTTCCCTCCAATCCTCCAAATTCTAGATTTGATACTAGTTCTGGAACTATAAGTTGCCCAATTAATTCATTTTGAGGATTAAAACATTTAATTGCTTTTCCTGCACTAGTCCAAACATTACCATCTTTATCGCACCTAAAACCATCAGAAAAAAAAGGTTTAAAATCATAAACTAATTTTCTATTCATAGGCATTCCATCAACCATATCATAAACATACAAATGTTTGATATTTTCTCCAGTATCAGCAACATATAATTTTTTTTCATCTGGAGATATTGCAATACCATTAGGTCTATCAAGATCGTCAATCATAACTTTTAAAGTGTTTGATTTTGGGTCAAAACAAAATACATTACAGCCACCATATTCTTGTTCGCCAGTATATCCCTCATAGTCTGATAAAATACCATAAGGTGGATCTGTAAACCAAATTGTATCATCTGATTTAACAAATAGATCATTTGGAGAGTTAAGTTTCTTACCATTATAACTATCAACTAATACTTCCACTTCTAAATTATCGTTAGTTTTATAAATACATCTTCCTCCATGTGAACAAGAAATAACATTTTCCTCTTTATCAATAGTATTTCCATTACAATAATTTGAGGGATTTTTATATTCAGTAACTGAACCATTTGCTAACTTTAACATCCTGTTATTTGGTATATCACTAAATACTAATGTATCTAAATGAGGAATATAAGCTGGTCCTTCTCCCCATAACATTCCCGAAAAAAATTTTTTAACTTCAGTAGACTTTAAATAATTATTGAATTGATCAGTATTTTCTACATGTTCATTATATTTATTTTTGTATGCAAAACTTGGATTTCTTGGGTCTAAATCAGCAGGTAGTAATTTTTTTTCTGACATATTATACTTCTACACCTTTTTGTTTTTTTTGCTTATCAATTAATTGTTTTGGGAAATTTTTTGCTCTTAATTTAATTTTAGCATCTTTTTCAATTAATTTAGTAATACTAGTACTAAATGACCTTTTACCTAAAATTTTCATACCAAGTTTAAATTTTTTACTTAGATAATTTCCTAGTTCTAATTTTATATTTTTTCCAAGTTTATTAAAAAGATTTATATCTTTATTGACTAAATCCATTGTAAATCCAACATCATAACTACCTCCAAGTATGACTTGTGTTTCAGTTTCATTAACAAAACTATTACCGGAGCTTATTTTTATAGCTTTATACGTTAAACCTAAGTCAATTTTATTTTTTTTTGCAACACTCAAAGCCTCACCTAAACCTACTAAATGTAATGATGCTAAATAATTAGTAATTACTTTTAGTGTTGAGGCATGTCCAATTTTTCCACAATATAAAATTTCATGACCAAGTAATGATAAAATTGGGAAACATTTTTTAAAAGTTGATTTTTTGCCTGCAGCTAAAATAGATATGTTTCCTGATTTAGCTCTATGCTCCCCTCCAGTAATTGGACATTCTAAAACTCTTCCACCTTTAGAAATTACTTTTTTGGATAAATTAATCATATCATTTTTATCTGTAGTACTCATCTCAATCCAGATGTGTTTTTTATTTAAATATCTTAAAATAGTTTTTAAAACTTTACTTACCGATTTTGGTGAAGGTAGACACGTTATTATAATATCACTCTTTGCAGTTAATTCTTTTAGAGTTTTACAGGGCTCGTTTTTTAAATTATTTAATCTTGAATAAGATTTATTATTTTTATCATAAACAAATACATTGTTATTTGATTTTAATAAATTATTTGTAAGGTTTGATCCAACATTTCCAATTCCTATACAACCAATAGATACTGGCTTCATAAATCAATAATCATACCATCATATCCAGGTTTAACATTTGGTGGGCACATTGTTATTAATTCTTTTTCATCTAGTAAAGCTGTCATATGAGTAAAAATAGTTTGTTTGGGT
>CACOAX010000031.1 GCA_902625365.1 uncultured Alphaproteobacteria bacterium | reverse complement strand
ACTACTTTAGTTTTAACTTCACATACTGGACCAACAACAGATGCTGCAAAAGTTATGGCAAAGGAATTTGAAGCAATAACTGGTGCAACCGTTGAAGTTATTGATGAGTCTTGGACTGATCTTTTAGCAAAACACCAGGCAGATTATGCTGCAGGTAACGGAAGTTATGATGTTGTAACTTGGGCTTACCTATGGGGTGGAAACTATGTTGAAGGTGGACTTGTTGATGACATGGAACCTTACATGAGCAGTGAACTTGCAGATCCTAACTATGATATGGGTGACATTCCAATGGCAGTTCAAGAAGTATATGGTAGATATAGATTGGCTAGCTCACCAAACCCTGATGGTTTATGGGCTCTACCATACAAGTTTGATGTATATTTAGCAATGTATAGAACTGATCTTTTTGAAGAAGCTGGTTATGATTCATGTCCTTCAACTTATGAGGAGTTATATGAAGCAGCAGGTAAAATAAAAGCAAATCATCCTGAAATGGATCCATTAGCGTTTCCAATGGCAATGGGTGGTAACTTCTTATCAAGCTTTATGGCTATGAACTCAGGATATGGTGCTGGTACTCCAGACTCATGGACTGATGGAAATTTATTTCCAAAAATGCATCAAGAGCCAACTGTAGAAGCTGCAAAAATGATGAAGAAGTTAATGGAGTACATGCCAGCTGATGCTTTAGATTATGATTTTGATAAAGCAAATACAGCTTTCGCTCAAGGTAACGCTGCATTTACAGTTAACTGGAATGCATATATGCCTTATGTGCTTGATCCAAATTCATCAGCTGTGAGTGATAAAGTTGCATTCTGTGCTACTCCAGGTGGACCTGAAGGTCGCTATTCAGCACTTGGTGGTTGGGTACAAGGTATATCTTCACAATCTGAGAATAAAGATGCAGCTTTCCAGCTAATTCAATTCTTGTCTGGGAAAGATAGAGGTGTTGATTTTGCAATGAACGGTGGTTCAGTTGCAAGATTCTCAACAGCTAATGATCCAGCAGTAGTTGAAAAATATCCTTTTTATCCATTACTTATGGATATTTTAAAAGGATATACTGGTTTTGGTGTTTACAGACCATGGCCTGAAATTGAAAAAACTATGGAGACCTATTTTCATAAAGTTATGCTAGGAGAAGATCCTGAGTCTACTTTGTTAAAGGGTGCTCAACAAGTTTACGTTCAAGCTCAAAGAGGTGGTTATAACCCAGGAGCAACAGGGCCTAAACCAAATTAAGATTTGGTTTTTAGTGTCTAATAAATTCATACAAATTTTAGATATAAAGCGGGTAAAAAATTACCCGCTTTATATGGTAATACCAGCAGTTCTAATTTTACTCTTATTAACAATATATCCTTTTATTTATTTAATTTACGTAAGTTCACATATTTGGCCTATCTCCCCAACTCTACCAAAAATTTATTTGGGATTTGGTCAGTTCACGTATTTATTTCAAGATCCAACATTTATAGAATCCTTAAAAGTTACAGTAAACTTAATGGTTGTTGGAGTTACAATTCAGATTTCTTTAGGAACACTTCTGGCTATTTTACTTTCAACTAAAACAAGAATTACAAGTTACTTTACCTTGCCATTCATGATACCTGTTTTTATTTCGCCAGTTGTTGTTGGATTAATTTGGAAATTTATGTTCAACTATGACTTGGGCATACTTAATTATCTTTTGGAAAGCATTGGGATTGGAGCAGTCAATTGGTTAGGAACACCTCGAAATGCTTTTTGGTCTGTAGTAATAATCGATACATGGCAATGGACACCCTTTACAACTTTAATCATCAAAGCAGGTTTAGATAGTGTAGATCCAACTCCCATTGAAGCTGCAACTGTTGATGGCGCAAATAGATTTCAAATCTTTAGACACGTAACATTTCCCTCTATAGCACCTATTTTCACAGTCGCTCTTCTATTCAGAACTTTAGATGCCTTCAAAGCCTTTGACATCATTTATATAGTAACAAGGGGTGGTCCAGGAGGAAGTACATACGTATTAGGATACAATATTTGGAAAACTGCTTTTTATCAGAATCAATTAGGATTAGCAGGTGCCATGTCAGTTATAATGATAGTTATAGCAACAATATTGGCATTTATATTGGTAAGAATCATGAAAGGACTATTAGAAAGATAATGATAGGAAGAATTTCAAGAACTGAACTCATTATAAGAGTATCTTTATTAGTAATATTTTTTCTATTCTTTATGTTTCCAATTTATTGGATGGTTGTGACATCTTTAAAAAATACAGTAGATATTTTTGCAATACCTCCAAAATGGTTTTTTTCAATTTCTTTTGAGAATTATTGGTACATTATGAGTGATGACTCAGGTTTTTTGAAAAAAATTTTAAATTCTGCAATTGCTTCAACTTTGAATGCAATATTTACTTTATTATTAGCATTTCCAGCTGCTTATAGTATGTCAAGATATAAGACTGGTGGAATCAATTTATTGATGTGGTTTTTAAGTATAAGAATGATACCCCCTATTGTCGGTGCAATACCTTTGTTTATAATTTTTTCAAAATTAGGTTTAGTTGATACATTTATAGCTTTGCCAATTTTGTACATAATTATCAATCTTCCATTTGCGATATGGATGATTAAATCCTTTATGGATGAAATACCAAAAGAAATAGATGAAAGTGCTTATGTGGAAGGTTGCTCAACAACTGGCGTAATTTTTAAAATAATTGTTCCATTAATTAGACCGGGCATTTTTGCAACATTAGTATTTTGTTTTATTATGTCTTGGAATGAATTCTTGATTGCATATATATTTACAAGAAAAGAAGCTATTACTGCGCCAGTAGGAGTTGCAAGATTTATTACAGAAAGACAAATACTTTGGGGTTATATAACTGCTGGTGCAACGTTAGCTTCAATTCTACCTATGTTGCTGTTAATAATTTTCCAAAAAAATCTTGTTAGAGGACTCACTTTAGGAGCAGTTAAATAATTAATTCCAATTTGGTTTTCTTTGCCATGGAGTTGGGCTAGCTGTTTCCTTGTCAGGAGCAAGAAAATTTATTTTATCTTTATAAATATCTTCCCAATCATAAGGAGTTAATCCTCCTGCATCAGTTTCAACCTCGTCTTCACTTTTTCTTGCATACAAATGATAAACTCTTGATCTCATTTCATTAGTCATTTGATTATAATGCGGATGATACCATAACGTTATTAAAGATCTTTTATTATCTGAGTTATTTTTGTTTGCTGCATGAAGGACTCTTGCATCACCAACTACAACATCACCAACTTTTGTAGGCACATCAATTTCATCTTGTTCATTAAGAAATAAGGGGTCATTAGGATTGTCTACTCTAGCTAATTCTTCAGAATGTGCATTTTTACTTTCATGAAATTTATGTCTTTTTCTGTGAGATCCAGAAAGGTATTTAAGACATCCATTTTCTCTTGATGTGTCTGTAAGATAGACCATTATAAAAA
Source organism: uncultured Alphaproteobacteria bacterium (assembly GCA_902625365.1). Classification (GTDB taxonomy): domain Bacteria; phylum Pseudomonadota; class Alphaproteobacteria; order HIMB59; genus CACPNW01. The sequence goes on along the minus strand of CACOAX010000031.1, from coordinate 1,496 downwards.
TTTGATGTATGAAATCTGTATAAGAAGACTTATGCTCCCAACCCCACCAGTCTTGATGCCAAAAAAGTGGTGGGCTTTTCGGTGGCTTACTTATTAAATAACCAGAACTAAACCTTAAATCACTAAAATTAAAATTATTCTTTAATGATTTCATTAACTCTGGAGAAGCGATGAGATCACTATATTCTGGATAATCAGCTAAATGGATCATGCTTCCTTGAGACTTGTTCCTTTCTCTATGATCGCTTGATAAATTTTCTAGTGCTTTATTTGAAATATCTATACATTTCTTAGTTAATTTTTCAGGCAAAACCTGTTCTAATACACAACAACCATTTTCTGTTAGTTCTTTTAGTTTGCTCATTTTGTCATCTTTACTAATTACAATATTTAAATATATTATACATTATATGGAAAGGGATAAAAGAGGTTACTGGAAGCCAGTTGATAAAATTCAATATCAACCGATATTCCAATGGCCACTTAACTTTAAGAAAATATTTGGTTATTTTTTTAATCTTCCTGGTTTCTTTTGGCCATGGAATACATTCTACTTTTTATTAGCTTTTGCAACCTGGTATGTTTTTTCCCCAGAATTAATAAAATGTATTAATTTTGAATTATCATGGATGTCACTAGTTTTTTTTAGAAACCTGGGTATCTTAATTGCAATTGCTGGGATTCTACATTTACGATTATTCATTTTTAGAAGTCAGGGTGAAAGATATCAATATAACTCCAACAAACTTGATGAGTCAGGCAAGCAATGGATGTTCAATAAACAAACTAGAGATAATATTTTTTGGAGCTGTATTAGTGGTTGTTCTGTTTGGTCAGCTTACGAAATTATCTTTCTTTGGGCTTATGCAAATAATTATCTTCCTTACTTAGATTTTTATCAGAACCCTATTTGGTTTTGCTTATGGTTTGTTGTAGTTCTTTTTTGGAGAGAGTTTCATTTTTATGTTACCCATAGAATACTTCATTTTAAAGCACTATATAAATATGTACATTACCTGCATCATAAAAATGTGAAAGTTGGACCTTGGTCTGGTTTATCCATGCATCCTGTTGAACATGTAATTTATTTTAGCGTTGTATTAATTCACTTGGTTGTCCCATCTCATCCATTACATTTTATTTTTAACTTACAACATACTGCACTATCACCAATACAAGGTCATTCAGGTTATGATCAAATTGAATTAACTAAAAAAACTAAAGTTCCTCACTCTTCTTTTTTTCATTACCTTCATCATAAAAATTTTGAATGTAATTATGGGGAGTCAACAATACCGCTAGATAAATGGTTTGGTACTTTCTATGATGGGTCTGAGGAATCTTATAAAAAAGTATTTAAGAAATAATTTTACTCTATTCTTATAACTTTCCACTCATTTGGCTTAAAAGAAATTTCATAAGAACCTTTTGAATTTTTAATTTTTTTCAAAAGTTTACTATTTAAGTTCTCTTCAGTTACTTTTTTGATTTTTATA
>CACOAX010000030.1 GCA_902625365.1 uncultured Alphaproteobacteria bacterium | reverse complement strand
GAAATTGAGATCACCTCAAATGATTTCGTTGAAAACAATGTTTCCGTTAAAAAAATAGAAAAAAATACTGAAGTTAAAGAGACTAAAAATACAAATGAAGTTGTAAATGAAGATAATATTGTTAAATCTCCAATGGTAGGAGTTGCTTATCTTTCTGCTGATCCAAATTCGCAACCTTATGTTAAAGTTGGTCAACATGTTAAAGCCGGTGATACTTTATTGTTAATTGAAGCAATGAAAACTTTTAATGAAATCAAAGCTCCTAGATCTGGTATTATTAAAAAAATAGTTACTTTGAATAGCCAGCCCGTTGAATATGGCGATACTCTTATAATTTTTGAATAATGTTCAAAAAAATACTGATTGCTAATAGAGGCGAAATTGCTTTACGTGTTCTTAGAGCCTGCAGAGAATTAGGAATAAAAACTGTAGCCATTCACTCTGATGTTGATGAAAATGCAATGCATGTAAGAATGGCAGATGAAAGTATTTGTGTTGGACCAGCCTCTGCACAATCAAGTTATTTAAACATACCTGCAATTATAACCGCTGCAACATTAACTGATGTTGATGCTATCCATCCTGGATATGGTTTTTTAAGTGAAAATCAACGATTTGCCGAAATTATTGAAGAACACAATATTAAATTTATTGGACCAAAATCAGAGCACATCAAAATGATGGGTAATAAAATTGATGCAAAAAAAATAATGGATGAAACTGGGGTGCCCACAGTAAAAGGTATAAATGACTTAAGTGATAAAAATAAAATTGAAGAATTTATAAAAAATGTAAAATATCCAATTATAGTAAAAGCAGCTAGTGGTGGTGGTGGAAAAGGAATGAGAATTGTCACAGAAGAAGATGATTTGAATAAAGCTATAAATGAAGCAAAAATTGAAGCAAAAAAATCATTTAATGATGAAAATGTTTATTTAGAAAAATTTTTAACATCTCCCAAACATATCGAAATTCAAGTTCTTTGTGATTCATTTGGAAATGTTGTTACTCTTGGAGAGAGAGATTGCTCGATACAAAGGAAGCATCAAAAACTTATTGAAGAAAGTCCAAGTTCAGTTCTAACAAATGAAAATAGAGAAAAAATTTCTGAACTTTGTAGAAAATCAATGAAAGAAATTGGCTATGAAGGAGTTGGAACATTAGAATTTTTATATGAAAATGATGAATTTTATTTTATGGAAATGAATACACGATTACAAGTTGAGCACCCAGTAACAGAAATGGTAACTGGTATTGATCTTGTTAAAGAACAAATTCTTGTCGCCAATGGTGAAAAACTTACAATAAAACAAGAAGATATAAAATTAAAAGGAAGCTCAATTGAATGCCGAATCAATGCTGAACATCCAGAAAGTTTTATACCATCTCCTGGTAAAATAACACAATACCACCAACCTGGAGGACTGGGCATTAGAGTAGACTCAGCTGTTTACGATGGTTACTCAATTCCATCTCATTATGATAGTATGATTGGTAAGTTAATTACATATGGCGCAACAAGATCAGAAGCTCTTAAAAAAATGAACAGAGCATTAGAAGAATATGTAATTATGGGAATAAATACAAATATACAACTCCATCAAAAAATTATTCAAACTGATGAATTTAAAAGAGGAAGTTATAATATTAATTTTATGTCAAATTTAATTGAGTAAGATAATTGATTTAAATAGCTTAATAGAATTTTATAAAAAAGCTTACTTTCCGATGGCTGATAGTAAGTATTCTGAAGAAATAAAATTTTATAAACCCAAATTAAGATTTATCATTCCAATTTCAAATTTTCATTATCCAAAGAAACTTTTCAGTGAGTTTAAAAAAACAAAATATAATTTTAAAATAGATCAAAATTTTGCAAAAGTTATAGAGTTATGCAAAGAGATTAAAAGAAAAGATCCAGATACTTGGATTAATGAAATTATTTTAGATACGTATATTGAATTACATAAAATAGGTAAATGTCACAGTGTAGAATGTTATGAAGATGATAATCTAATTGGTGGTTTATACGGTTTACATATAGGATCATGCTTTTTTGGTGAAAGCATGTTTAGTTTAAAGACCAATGCAAGTAAGTTTTGTCTACTTTATTTATTAGCAGTATTAAAAAAAAATAAATTTTCTATTTTAGATTCACAGTTTTTCAATCCTCATTTAGTTCAGTTTGGAGCATACGAGATAGAAACTGAAATTTATGAAAATAAACTAAAAAAAAGTCTAGAAATTGAAAGTTTTTTTAAGAGTATTAATAATTTTCAAGAAGTCTTATCGTTACTACAATCTACTAACCAAAGATCATAAATAGGATTTTCTAAAGGAGTAACATCGGGGGAAGAAGAAATCATCCAACCTTTATAAATATTAGTATTTTCATTATTGATAGTATCGTAAACATCTATCAAAACATAATCTTCAGGAATTTCAGTTAGAGGAGTACTACCGCAATACAAAACTTCAATATTTAAAGTTTCCCATGATATTTTGGAGCCTACCAAAATGTCTTTTGAAGAAACTTTATTTGTAGTCTTATTTAACAATTTAAAAGATGCATACTTTTTTTCAATAGTCTCAGCATAAACAGTTAGCGGCAGGAGAAAAAAGAATGTTACTCTAATTAGGAGTCCAAGATTTATATTCTTCTTCTTTTTTTTCTGGATCATAATTTTTTGAAAGAGGATGAGATGATGGAAAATATGCATCAATAGTACCAGTCATATTTGGTTTATGATTTTTTTGCCATTTGTATTTATGAGAATAGTCAAGTGGAGGATTATCAATAGATTTGTGAAGCCAGGCATGCCAGTGTGGTGGAATATTTGACGCCTCTATTTCACCATTAAAAATAACCCATCTTTTTGCATTTAAATCTTTATAATCTTTAGAATTACAGTAATATTTATTTCCTAAATCATCACTACCAACTAAATTTCCTTTAAGCCAAGTATAAATTTTTGTTCCTAATGACATAAATATTTCTATAAAGATTAATGGATTACTTTCCAATTAATTTTTTTATTAGCATAAAAATTTTTAACCTGAATATCTTTATAACTAGATAAATCTGACATAATCCATTCTTTTTTTTCTAATTTAATTTTTTTATCATTAATTGGAAAACTATAATGTTTTGCGCCATTAATTGAACTAAACATCTCTAACTTATCAAGTGAATTTTCTTGATCAAAAATTTCTGCATATAATTCTATTGAGCAGGGAGATGAAAATATTCCTGGCTTAGATGACATATCTGGTTTTTTTTCTTGAATTGGATGTGGAGCTGAATCTGTACCTAAAAAAAATTTAGAATTATTGTGACAAGCAGCTTTTCTTAATTCTATTAAATCTTTTTCATTTTTAACAACTGGCATACAAAAATGGTGGGGATTAATAGAATCGTCAAGAAATACATCTTTTTTTGTTAAAAGCATGTGGTGTGGTGTAATTGTTCCTGCAATATTTTCATTTTCTTTCACATAATTTACTCCATATGAGGTTGATACATGTTCAAGTGTAATTTTTAAAAAAGGAAATTTTTTTCTAATAATGTTTAATTCGTCATCTATAAAATATTTTTCTCTATCAAAAATATCAATATTATCTGCTACTTTTTCACCATGTATTAGTAATGGGCTTTTTTCTTCTTCTAAAATCTCCAAAAATTTAAATATTTTTGAAATATCACTTACTCCATGACTTGAGTTTGTAGTAGCATTTGAAGGATAAAGTTTTGATCCAAAGAAAACTTTATTTTGTATTCCATTTTTAAAATCATCTAAATCTAAATTTTCTCTTAGATAACAAGGAATAAGTGGTTCAAAATTATTATTTGATGCCTTTTTTAAAAGCTCTTTATAAGCATAGGCTTTATTAGTATCTGTTATGGGAATTTCTGTATTTGGCATTGCTACACATCTATTATTAATTCTAGAAGAAAAATTAGTGACCATTTCTAACATATCACCTTCTCTAAAATGTACATGCCAATCATCAGGTTGAATTATTTCTATATTTTTACTCACAATAATTGTTTTCTTTTAATGTATTATAAATCTTTTCAACACTTATTGAATCCATATATGATCTTGTTTTATTTATCTTTATACTTTTAAAATAGTCATAACTCTCTTTTGTTCTTATAACTTGAGAGTGCTCCGTAAATGGTCCATAAATTTTATCATTTGTGGGGCCGAATAATACTATAGACTTTAATTTGGCAGCAGAGGCCATATGTGACAAACCTGAATCATTTCCTATAAATAATTTTGATTTTTTCATGTAGGCAGCAGTTTGGGTCAGAGATGCACCAAATAAATTAACTATTTTATTACTATCAATATTTTTTGTAATTTCACTCAAATAAACATCTTCTTCAGACTTAGAGCCTACTAAAACGAATTTAATATTTGAATTTTGAGATAAAATTTTTACCAATAGTGCATTATAGTTTTTACAACTCCAAATTTTTGGCTCCCAATTTCCACCTGGGAATACCACAAAATATTTAAAATCATCAGATAAATCTTTTAAAACTAACTCTTCCTCTTCTTTATTCGTTTCTATAAACAATTCTGAACAATCAAATCCAAAATAATCAGATAATTGCTGGACATGATTTAGATTAGATTTTTTTTTAAAAATATATTTTTTTTTATGTTTTAGAAAATAAGACAATAATGAACTTCTAAAATCAATAATAATATCCCATTTCTTTCCATAACAATTAGAAATTATATCTAACCAATGCATATTATATTTTTTTTTTGTAACAGTGATTATGTTTTCTACAGATTTAAAGTTTTTAAAAATTGATTGAGCAGATGGACCAATTACAAATGTAAATTTAGCCTCTGGATTTTTTTCACTAAAATATTTTATTACTCCAGTAGAGAGAATTGTATCACCAATTAGATTTGACGAAATAACGAGAATTTTCACAGAAATGTTACACTTTTTTAATAATCAATATATATTTGGATTATTATGAAAGATAAATACTTTTTTCATCATTTGAATTCAAGATTTTTTGAGATTTCTGGAAAAGACAGTAAAACATTTATTCAGAATTTAATTACTAA
>CACOAX010000029.1 GCA_902625365.1 uncultured Alphaproteobacteria bacterium | reverse complement strand
TTTGAGAAAGCAATTAATTATTACGATCAAGCATTAAAATTAAAACCATATGACACTGATATTTTATTCAATAAATCACTTTGTTTCCTGGAAAACAGAAATTTTAGCGAAGGAATAAATTTATACAAATGGAGATTAGGAGGAATCTATAAAGATAATTCATCAATTAAACTAGAAGATATTAAAGGTAAAAAAGTATTAATAACTTGTGATCAAGGTCTTGGAGATACTATTTTATTTAGTCGTTTTATTAAACTTCTTTTGGATCTTAAAACAGATGTGACTTTAGTTGTAATGGTAGCAATGGTAGATTTAATGAAATGTATAGACTCTAGAATTAAAATAATAAGTGCTACAGATAACGTAATGAAATATGATTATAATATTTCTTTAGGAGACTTAATCCATATATTTAAATTACAAGAAACAAATATACCTAAATATAAAAATTACATAAATATAAATAAAAAATACATTGATAAATGGAGTAGAAAAATTGATAAAAACAAATTTAATATAGGTGTTATTTGGCAGGGAAGAAAAAATACAATAATTGACGAAGGTCGATCTATAGAACTTAAATATTTTAAAAATATTTCAAAAATTCACAATGTACAATTGATAAGCTTACAAAAAAATGAAGGTATAGAACAAATATCAGATTTTCAAAAAAAGAATAGTATAATGAATTTTGATAGTGAATTAGATGTTAATGTAAAATTTTTAGATACTGCTGGTCTTATGAAAAATTTAGATTTAGTAATTTGTAGTGATACTTCTATACCTCATTTAGCAGGTTCACTTGGAGTTAAAGTTTGGTTGTTGGTTCAAAAATATCCTTATTGGTATTGGATGAGTAAAGATAATAAATCAATGTGGTATGACTCAATAAAAATATACAAGCAAAGTAAATTGAATTCTTGGACCTCAGTTTTTAACAAAATCGAACATGACTTACAAAGTGAATTAGCTAATCAATAATTAAGAAGATTTCCTATTTTCAACTGAGAAATTTAAGAGAGAATTTAAAATAGTTTAACTAAATTATTTTCAGTTACATATGTCCATAAATTTGAAAAGCTTTGTTGAAATTTTTTTTGTGCATTTACAGCATGCTCTCTTTTTTCAAATACGCTATAAATACAAGAACCACTTCCAGTTAGTCGTGTAAATATAACATCATCAAAATCTTCTAAGAAATCTATTATAGTTAAAAATTCAGGTTGATTTTTTTTAAGAATTTTCTCAAAATCATTTCCAGAATCTTGATCATTAATTTCTTCTAAATCAAAGTCAGTATTGTAATCAAAATCTGAAGGCTGAAATGAATCATACATTTTTTTTGTAGAACATTTAAAAGATGGTCTAATTAGTAAGAAATAATATTTTGGAAAATGAACATTAGCAATTAAATCGCCCCTACCTCTGACTAGAGCATCTTTTTGATTCAAGAAAATTGGAATATCGGAACCGAGATCAACATAATCATATATATTTTTCTTCTTTATTAACTCAAGGTTTTCTAAAATTTTTATAACACTCGCGACATTAGATGAAGCAGAACCTAAGCCAGCTTCATAAGGAAAATTTTTTGATATAGTAAAAAGAAGTTTGGGTTTATCTTCATGAATATAAGTAAATAACCTATCAATAATGCAATCCTCAAATAGATTATTTTTTGGAGCAAATTTACCTGTGTAGATTACTTCAAATTTATTGTGAGGTTGAACAGTTATATCATCGTGAAGATCAATGAATGTTATACCAGTGCGAATATTATGATAACCATCATCCCTTCTATTTATAATCTTTAAAAATAAATTAATTTTGGCAGGTGATTTTTCAAATATTTTATCCGGCATTAATATTATCTAATTTGCTTTGAACATCTTCAGTTATTTCATCTTCTGGTTCAGCCAATTCTAGCGCTTGTTGCCAAAAATGAATTGCTTCTCTTTTTCTATTCATAGCATAATAAATATCGCCAAGATGGTCTAGAGATATTGCTTCGCCAGGGGCAATATCTATTACCTTTTCCATTAACCTTGCAGCTTCTGAAAGATTATTTTTTTTAAAATGAGCCCACGCTAAACTATCGATAATATAAAAACTATCAGGGTTAGCTTTATATGCTTCTTCTAACATTTTTAATGAACGGTTTAGTTTAATATCTCTTTCAACCCAACCATAAGCAAGATAATTTAATACATTTGGTGTACCTGGCTGCAGTTCTAGTGATTTTAAAAAATCCTTTTCTGCAAGCTCCCAGTTATCTTTTCTTTCATAACAAATACCCCTCAGGTAATATATGTTCCAAAGATCATTTTGATTTTCTATAATCATTTCATTATAAATTTTTAATGCTAAATTAAACTTTTTATTGTAACGATAAAAATCAGCAAGGACTCGTTTAAGTGAATAATTATTATTATTATTTTCAACTATATATTTTATTTGTATTTCAGCTTCTTCGTAAGGACTATTAAACAAGTAATGACGTGCAAGATTATTCTGTGCATCAAGATAAAAAATATTATTTTTATTAACTTGTTTGTATATATCTACTGCAACTTGATGCTGACCAACCTGATCAAATAACTCAGCTTTTATTATAATTGCTCTATCATTTTCAGGATTAATGATTTTTGCAAGAGATATATAAAATAATAAAAAATTATAATTTAAACGTCTTTGTTCATTATTCGAATAAGAAGAAGATACAATCTCAACAAGCGATCTACTTATAGTATCGATATTTTTAAGTTTATTATTTGCGAAAAAAATAAACTCTAGTACTTCACTTGGTTGTTCTAAATTTTTTCTAAGTTCTATAATTTTATTAAATTTTTCTTCTTTATACAATGATGCAGCTGTAATTATAAGAGCTTCGGCATTGTTTTTATTCTCGGATAAAATATTTTTGGCAATTTTTGATGCTAAATCTATATCTTCGGTAATTATGGCTGCGATAGCTTTATCCAAAAGACTATCTTCTGATAAATTTACTTCATCTATATCAAAATTAAGAAGAGACGAGCTATAATCATAATTTTCATAAGCAGATTGAGAAATTAGAAAAGATGAACTAGTTAGTGCAAAAGCACTGGAGTTAATTATTAAAATAATTGAGATAATATGTAGTTTTTTAATTAAATTAATCATTTCAAAAATAGTAGACTTACACTATGAATAGATAATTGTAATTTTCCATGAATCAATCAAATAAAAAAAATTTAGAATTTATAATTAATTCTGGGGTAAACTACTTCCTTCAGAATTCTCCTAGAAACTGGTTTGAAAATGAGAAAAAATTAGAGCAGTCTGATTTTAACAAAGATACTGGGGATAAAAAAACTCAAATTGATGAAGTTATAAAAGATTTAAAGAATCACCAATCTTCTCTTCAAAAAACAGCGACCAAATTAGTAGTTTATGATGGTAACTTAAACGCAAAAGTTATGTTAATTGGTGAAGCACCAGGTAGAGATGAGGATCAACAAGGAATTCCATTTGTTGGAAGAGCTGGACAACTTTTAAATAAAATGCTTTTGGCCATTAATTTACAAAGAGAAGACGTTTATATTACTAATGTAGTTAATTGGAGACCACCTGATAATAGAACGCCTAATGATAATGAAATTTTGGAATTTTTACCCTTTTTGCAAAGACAAATTGATATTATTAAACCTAAATTTATCTTCCTATTAGGCGGAGTTGCAGTAAAAGCTATTTTATCAACACCTCTTGCACTTGGAAAACTCAGAGGCAAATGGCATGAATACAAATCGCTTAATTTAGAACAAGGTATTCCTACAATAGTGTCCTATCATCCTGCTTTTTTACTTCGATCTCCTCAGTATAAAAAACATTCTTGGGAAGATTTACAAATGTTACAAGAAAAATTGAAAAATGAATAACAAAAAATTTTTCATAATTTGTTTTTTTTTCTCTGTAATTTTTTCAAAGCAAATCTTTGCGTATCAGCAAGATATTGTTATCAAATACGATAATATTTTTTCATCAAAGGTTCTAAGCGATGAAGATGTATATAATTATCAACAAGCTTATAAGTTTCAAGAAATATGCAAATGGAAAAGTGCAAATAATTTTATTTTGAAAATTAAAAATAAATCTTTGCTTGGACATATATATGCTCAGAAATTTTTGCATCCTAATTGTTATCGATCGAAGTATTTAGAGTTATATTATTGGCTCAAAAAATATAATGATCATCCTCAAGCTAAACAAATTTATAAATTAGCAATTAGACGAATGCCAGCTGGTTATAAAAGTCCAACAAAACCCTCTAATCCTATTGGCATAGAGTCAGAACAAGTAATAAATAAAAAAACTAGTAAATATAAAAGCTCCAAAAAACTATCGAATAGTCAGAAAGCTGAGAAAAGAAAATTAATTAATGGTATCAAATCGAGAGTTAATAAAGGGTGGCCAACAGGAGCAGTACAACTATTAAACCAAAGAGATGTAGATCTATTATTAGATCAAGTTGAAATAGATCAACAAAAGGAACTAATTGCCAAAGGATATTTCTTAGCAAATAAAAATGACTTGGCAATTCAATATGCATCTGAAGCTCTTGTTAATTCAGCAAAATATGTTCCATATGCAGCTTGGACCGCTGGTCTATGCTCTTGGAGACTCGAAAAATATAAAGATGCTGCAAAATATTTTTCTCTTTTTTCGATTAGTTTAAAAGATGATGCATGGCATCAAACATCAGGTAGTTTTTGGACAGCTAGATCATATGCAAAACTTGGTCGCTATGATGATATTAATTTTTGGTTAAAAAGAGCATCAAATAATCCAAATAGTTTTTATGGAATGCTTGCACTTGAAATCTTGGGTGTAGATAAAAAAATAGAATGGGTAGAGCATACTGATCTGAATAAAAATAATAGCACTATTTTAAATATACCAGCAGGAAAAAGAATACAGACATTGATACAAGTTGGATTTGCCGAAGAATTAGAGAAAGAAATTGTTCATATTAATTCCATTTTAAATAGAGAAATAGCAAAGGAGTCTATTCAAATTGCTGAAAATTTTGATCTTGCCTATACACAATTAAAAATTGTTAATAAGCTAGAAAATTTTGGTATGAATGTTCCAACATACCTATATTACCCAACAAGTATCTGGAAACCAAGAGATGGTTTCAAATTAGAAAAAGAATTACTGCATGCCTTTATGCATCAAGAATCTATGTTTAATATAAAGGCAAAAAGTAAAGACGGTGCTATAGGCTTAATGCAGGTCTTACCTTCAACAGCAAAATTTATTACAAAAAGTAAAGACGTAAAAAGAAGCAATAGTAATATTCTTAAAAATCCAGAAATAAATCTAGAGGTTGGACAAGAGTACATTACGTATCTTCTTGATCTAGAGCAAGTT
>CACOAX010000028.1 GCA_902625365.1 uncultured Alphaproteobacteria bacterium | reverse complement strand
TCAGCAAAGAAACTTAATTGTTAAATCCGATGATATCATCATAAAAAATCAAATTAAATCAATTGGGGATCATTTAATTCAAATTAACCCCTATGAAGGGATTTTTGAAGAATTTACTGTTACAGTAAATAAAAATTAGTTTATTCACACTATTAATAAATTATTAACTAAATACTTTTTCTAGTTATTGTTGATTTTTTTAAGATAGTTTAATTAATAGCAATGTCATTTGAATTACTAAATTCAAACAATAACACTAATATAGAAGAAAACATTTTTTCTAATACTGATGCCGAATTAGCTCTCATTGGCTGTATTTTATGGGACAATAGGAATTATGAGAAAGTATCAGACTTTCTTAATGAAAATCATTTTGTAGATGAGGCTAATAGAACAATATTTACAACAATTAAAAATTTATTAGATAAAAATATATTAGTATCACCCATAACACTAAAAAATTATCTACCTGAAGATAAAAATAATACAAACAAAGTTAAATATTTAAATCAAATCAAAGATAGCGCGCCTTCAACTCAGAATACATATAATTACGCTAAAATTATTTATGATTTGTATGTAAAACGTAATTTAGTTGGAATAGCTCATAATATTGTTCAAGAAACAAGTGGGAACAATAATATTCCTGCTGAAAGTTTGATAGAAAATGCAGAAAATGATCTTTATAATTTATCACAGACTGGTAACACAGAAAGATCGTTTACAAATTTTGGTAACGCTTTGCAGGGTGCAGTAGACATAATAAGTGAAGCATTTAAAAGAGAAGGAAAAATTGCTGGTGTGCCAACTGGATTTAAAGATTTAGATAAAAAATTGGGTGGATTACATAAGTCTGATTTAATAATAATAGCGGGTAGGCCTTCAATGGGTAAAACTGCTTTAGGTACTAATATAGCTTTTAATTGTGCTATAAAATATCTAGAAGAAAAAGATGAATTTGATAATAAAAAAATTGTCGATGGAGGTAAAGTAGCTTTTTTCTCTCTTGAAATGTCTTCAGAACAACTAGCAACTAGAATTTTAGCAGAACAGACCAAAATTTCTGGAGATAAAATGCGCAAAGCTGAATTAAACAAAGATGATTTTAATAAAATTGCAAAGACTTCATCTGATTTAGAGAATCTAAATTTGATAATTGATGATAACCCAGTTCTTACAATTCCAACTTTAAGAGCCAGAGCAAGAAGACTTAAACGATTGCATGATATAAACTTAATCATTATTGACTACTTACAATTAATGTCATCTTCATCTAATAATAGAAATGATGGACGAGTTCAGGAAATATCTGAAATAACAAGAGGTCTAAAATCAATTGCAAAAGAATTAAATATTCCAATTATTGCACTATCACAACTATCAAGACAAGTTGAACAAAGAGAAGATAAAAGACCACAATTGTCAGATTTAAGAGAAAGTGGAACTATTGAACAGGATTCAGATGTCGTTATGTTTATTTATAGAGAAAGTTATTATTTAGAAAGATTGGAACCAATTAGAAAATCAGAAGAGGACGACATAAAATACAATGAAAGAGTATCAAGATGGCAACAACTTACTAATGAAAACTATAATAAAGCAGAAATTATTATTGCAAAACAAAGACATGGCCCAATTGGATCAATAAAGATGCACTTTGACGCTAATTATACAAAATTCAGTGATTTAATAACAAAAGATTATGATAATATCGTTGAGTGATTAACGAAAGTGGCATTTTAAATATTAATACAAAAAACCTAATTAGTAATTATAATTTTTTTAAAAAACTTAAAAAAAATCTCATCGTTGCACCAACAATAAAAGCTGATGCATATGGATTAGGAGATAAAAAAATTTATAATCTCTTAAGAAATCAAGGTTGTAAACATTTTTTTGTTGCGACAATAAATGAAGGATTAAAATTAAATAATAAAAATAATTTAATAAAAATATTTGTTCTTAATGGATTACAAAATTATAGATTGAATAAATTTACAAAGGGAAATTTAATACCGGTAATAAATACAATTGAAGAATATCAAAGAATAAAAAAGGCTAATATAAATTTTGCAATTCATATCGATACTGGTATAAATAGATTAGGAATTTCTCCAGAAGAATTAATTAAATTAGATTTTAAAAATCGTAACATCAAATTAATAATTAGTCATTTGTCAAGCTCTGATGAATACAAGATTAAATATAACACAAAGCAAAAAAAACTTTTTAATAAATTTGTTAACAAAATACCAAAAGGTATTATTTGTAGTTTAGCTAATGCACATGGTGCAATTCTGGATAAAACATATTTATATGATATGATTAGACCTGGAATTGGTATTTATGGTTGTTTTGAAAATAAAAAATTAGAAAAAAAAATTAAAAATGTAATTAAACTTAAAGGAAAAATAATTCAAATCAAAGATTTAAAAAAAAATCAGTATATTGGTTATAATCGAACATATAAAACAAAAACAAAAACAAGAGTCGCAATAATTGGGATTGGATATGAAGATGGAATACCTAGATCATTGAGCAATAAAGGTTTTGTTTATTATAAAAAAGATAAATTTAAGATTATTGGAAGAATTTCAATGGATTCATTTACAATAGACATATCAAAATGTAGTCATGATTTAAAAGTAGGAATGTACATAGATATTATTAACGAGGAAAATAAAGTAGATAAATTTGCCAAACAATGCAAAACTATATCATATGAAGTTTTGACTTCTATTGGAAAAAGAGTTTATAGAAATTATGAGTAAAAAATTAAAATTTATTCTATCAATAATTTTTATTCTATCTTTATTTTTTGCTAGTTACTATATAAAAGATTTTAGAATAGATGCTTCTTCAGATAGCTTAGTATCGCAAAATGATGAAGACTTTAAATATTTCTCTTACTATCAAGATCTATTTCCTACAAAAAGCAGTCTTGTAATAGCCGTCAAAGGTAATGATAAAATCAATAGATCATTATTAGTGGAAATAGAAAATTTGAGCAAAAAATTATCTGAATTACCAAACGTTTATTCTGTTTTTAACATTAATAAAGCTCCAATTCTTCTCTTAAACAATACTAATCTTTTAGATTTAGCAAACAATAATTATGAAACAATTTTAGATACAAATTTAGAAATAGAAAATGTTTTAAATGAGTTTTCAAAAAGCCCTATATATAGTGATCAAATTATTAATGAGGATAAAAATATAACCTCTATTATAATATTTCTAAATGAAAATAGTAAAGCAATTGATCTTAAAGAAAACAAAAATTTATACTTATCTGAAGGAAAATATTACAAAATTAAAACAGAAATAGATAATGAAAGAAATGAATTAATAAAAAAAATTAGAAATATTATTCATAATAGTAATCAAAACTTTACATACTATTTGGGTGGTGTTGATATGATATCTAGCGATGTTATTTCTTATGTAAAAAGTGATATTATTTTATTTAGTATTACTGTTCTTACAATTATAATTTTAATACTTTTTTTAATTTTTAGAAAAGTTAAATGGGTCTTTGCAATTTTATTTACATCAATTTGCGCAGTATATTTAACAATAGGTTTAGCTGGTTTTATAAATTTTGAAATAACAGCTGTTTCAGCAAATTTCTTATCTTTAATGTTTGTACTATCTATTTCAATGAACGTTCATATTATGAATAATTATTTGCAGAGCGATATTAAAATTATTGAAAATTTTAATAAGATGTTTTGGCCTTGTTTTTATACCTTTCTAACTACCATTGTCGCGTTTATATCACTTGTAATTTCTGACATTAAACCAGTTATAGATTTTGGAATTATAATGATAGTTGCTTTACTAATAGTTTTGACTGCATCATTTGTAATTTTACCTTTAATTGTCTCTTTTTTTACTAAAGAAGTAAGTAATAATTCTCTTAATTTACGTTTTTTAAGATTATTCTATCCTTTCGCTTATAAATATAGTCGATATATAATTGGAATTAACATTCTATTATTTTTTATATCTATATTTGGAATAACAAATCTTAATGTTGAGAATTCATTTGTTAAATATTTTAAAAAAAATACAGACATTTATAAAGGAATGTATCTTATTGATAATGAATTAGGTGGCACTACTCCATTAGATATTATTCTCAAATTCAAAAGTGATAATAATACATTTGATAACTCAATAGAATTTGATGAAGAAAATGATTTAGAAATAGAAGATGATTTTTTCTCAGATGATCTATTTGAAGAAGATAATAATATTTGGTTTTCAAAAGAAAAAATTGAAACAGTTAAATCAGTTCATCAATTTCTCGATAATAGAGAGGAAATTGGAAAAGTTACTTCAATTTATTCACTTATAAATACTGCAAATAAAATAAACAAAAGTGATTTATCAATGTTTGAATTATCAGTCTTGTATAATGAAATACCTATTGATTATAAAACTGATTTAATTGATCCTTATCTAAATATTGATAACAACATGATAAAAATTTCTACAAGAGTAAAAGATTCGAAAGAAATTAAAAGAAATGATCTTATTAATGATATTAATTATTTTTTATTAAATGAATTCGATAACTTAGAAGAATTTAAAGTTAACGGATTATTAGTATTATACAATAACATGTTAAAATCTTTATTTAGCTCTCAAATAAAATCCTTGGGTTTTGTAATTTTAGCTATTTTTATAATGTTTGTAATATTATTTAGATCCCTTAAATTAAGTTTAATTGGAATAATTCCAAATATTTTGGCTTCAACTTTTATTCTTGGTTTAATTGGATTGCTCAGAATACCACTTGATATAATGACTATAACAATTGCTGCGATATCTATTGGCATAGCCGTTGATAACACAATTCATTATATTTATCGTTACAAGGAAAATCTTAAGTTAGATAGAAATCATAGTGAAATGATTGAAAAAACACATTTAACTGTAGGTAATGCAGTTTTAATTACATCTATAGCAATAACTGCTGGGTTTCTTACTCTTTGTCTATCAAACTTTATTCCAACAGTTTATTTTGGGCTATTTACCAGTTTAGCAATGATATTTGCTATGATAGGAGTACTAATTACTTTACCATCAATATTGAAATATCAAAAATGACTTTTTTAAACTTTGAATTAATATTTTTCGATTATGTAATATTAATTTTAACTGCAGTAATTGTTATTTTTAGTTTCTGGAAGGGAATTATTAATTCTATATTAGGATTATTAACTTGGGTTGGTTCTGTATTTATAACCATATATAGCTACCAATTTCTTTCAGATTTTTTTAATAAACAACTCTTAAATATTAATTTTTTTCAAAGATTTGAACAATTTATTAGTGTTATAAGTATAATTATTTCAATACCAATAATTTTTTTAATTAGTTTATTTATATTTAAAAGAATAAGAAAATTTTTGAATAGTGGCTCAGATAAACAAATTTTAGGAATAATATT
>CACOAX010000027.1 GCA_902625365.1 uncultured Alphaproteobacteria bacterium | reverse complement strand
CTTCATCTTTTATTTTTTCATAATATTCAACGTTTTTTTTATTTTCTCTAAGTGCCATTTTATTTGGAAACAAATAATTTCTAGCAAAACCGGGTTTTACAAAAACCTTATCACCCATTTTACCTAATTTTTTAATGTTAGTTGTTAAAATGACCTTCATGATGAGTATGATTTATTTGTATAAGATATTAATGATAGAAACCTAGCTCTTTTAATTGCCTTAGCCAATTCTTTTTGCTTCTTTCTTGATACACCGGTTATTCTACTAGGTATGATTTTACCTTTTTCAGTTATATATCTAGATAAGAGCCTTATATCTTTATAATCTATTTCTGGTGATCCTGGTTGACTAAATGGACAAGATTTCTTTTTAATCTCAAAAGGTGAGTTAGATCTTTCGTCTCTTTTTGTGTTAAATTTATTTTTTCTCATTATTTAGTTTTGTTGGAAGTTCTTGATGATTTTTAACTTTTATAAAAATATATCTAATTAAGTTTTCTGATTGGTTTAATTCTTTACTAATTTCTCTTACAATTGAACCTGTCGTTTCTAATTGAAAAAATCTATAAAAAGCTTTTTTATATTTATATATTGTATAACTTAGATCCCTGAGTCCCCAATTTTCTTCATCGATAATTTTAGCTGAATGATTATTTAACTTAGTTTTAAATTCATCAATCTCATTATCTAATATATTAGTTGATAAATCAGGGTTCAATATTAAAACTACTTCAAATTTATTCATAAAACTCCATGGTTAATCTTATATTTTTGTAATACAAGAGAAGTTGAACTTGCATATATTTAATTTTTAAAATAAATCAACAATTAATGACATCTTTTGTGTTTCCAGGTCAGGGTAGTCAAACCACAGGAATGGCAAAGGATTTTCACGACAACTTCAAAATAGCAAGGTTAATTTTTGAAGAAATAGAAGATTATACTGAGATAAATTTAAAAAAAATAATTTTTAATTCAGATGTAAAAAAATTGAATCTAACTCAATTTACTCAAATTTCGATCTTCGCTGCCTCATTCGCTATTTTTAAAACCTATTCATCTGAAACAGGATTAGATGTTAAAAATATTAATGTAATGATGGGTCATTCACTTGGTGAATATACAGCCTTAGCCTGTAGTAATAAAATTGGTCTAAAAGAATGTAGCATGATATTAAAAAAAAGAGGTGAAAAAAAAATAATAGAAATAGGCCCTAATAAAGTTTTAAGTGGATTAATTAAGAGAATCTCAAATAGTTTTGATATTACTTCTATAGATAAAATTTCAGACATAAAATAGTATGAGTGAAAATGGAAAAATCTTTATAACTGGTGCCTCTGGAGGTATTGGCTCTGCTATTTGTGATAAATTCTTTAAGAGAGATTTTAAGCTTGTTTTGACTTCATCTTCTGATGAGAAAATTCTTAAATTAAAAGATAAATATGGAGATGGTCATTTTTATTATAAAATTGATTTGTCAAATTCAGAAAATTTAGAAACTTGTATAGATGAAATATCTAAAGATCATAAAGATATTAAAATCATAGTAAATAATGCTGGTAAAACTCATGACAACATTATTTTTAGAATGAAAAGTGAACAATGGTCTGAAGTAATACAGACAAATCTTAATTCAAATTATCAAATTATCAAATCTTTATTACCTAATATGCTTTCAAATAAATATGGTAAAATAATTGGAATTTCATCAATTGTTGGATCAACAGGAAATCCAGGGCAATCCAACTATGTTGCATCAAAATCTGGTCTAGTTGGTCTTTATAAGTCGATAGCGCTAGAAGTTGCAAAGAGAAATATTAATGTAAACATAATTTCACCTGGATTTATTTCTACATCAATGACTGACAGCTTAAATGATGAACAAAAGAAAAGTTATTTATCAAAAATACCTATGATGAGATTTGGCCATCCTGATGACATTGCTAATCTAGTATTTTTTTTATCATCAGACGAATCTTCATATATTACTGGACAAAATTTTCATATTAATGGTGGAATGTTGATGGTTTAATTTGTTGACATACATTCAAATAATAATCTAAAAGAATTATATAAGGAGAAAAATATGAGTGAAATTCAAGATCAGGTAAAAAAAATTGTAGTAGATCATTTAGGAATTGATGATTCGAAAGTTGTTCCCGAAGCTAAATTTATTGATGATTTGGGCGCTGATAGTTTAGATACTGTTGAATTAGTTATGGCTTTTGAGGAAAAATTTGGAATCGAAATACCTGATGATGCTGCTGAAACTATCCAAACAGTTCAAAACGCTATCGATTATATTGAAAGTAAAAAATAAAATTTAAAATAATTTTATGAGAAGAGTTGTTGTTACTGGAATGGGTTTGCTCACTTCAATTGGTAACAACAAAGATATCTCTTGGAAAAACTTAATTGAAAAAAAGTCAGGAATAAAAAAGATTAACCACTTTGATGTCTCAACATTACCTTCAAAAATAGCCGGCTTTTTAAGTAATGAACCAGATGATGAATATTATTTCAATAAACAAGCTTTTTTAGAGACTAGAGATATTAATAGAAACGATCGATTTATTCAATATGGTCTTGTAGCTGCAGAGATGGCAATAAACGATGCAGGACTTAAAAATCTAAATGAAAAGGATAAATTAAGAATTGGTGTTTCTGTTGGATCAGGCATTGGAGGTCTTGAAACAATTTATGAGGGATCTTTAACCATAAATAATAAAGAACCAAAAAAATTATCTCCTTTTTTTATTCCCTCATCTTTAGTAAATCTTCTATCTGGACAAATTTCAATTAGATATGGATTTAAAGGACCAAATCACTCCGTTGTAACGGCATGTGCAACAGGAGCCCACTCAATTGGTGATTCTGGTGAAATGATTAAGCGAGGAGCTGCAGACGTTATGATTGCCGGGGGATCAGAAGCAGCCGTATGTAAATTAGGAATCGCAGGTTTTTGTGCTGCTAGAAGTTTAAGTACATCATTTAATAACCAACCAAATGAAGCATCTAGACCATGGGATAAGAATAGAGACGGTTTTGTAATGGGAGAGGGTGCTGGAATAATTATACTTGAGGAGATGGAATATGCAAAAAAAAGAGGTGCACATATTTATGCTGAACTGTCTGGTTACGGAATGTCAGGAGATGCACATCATATAACTGCTCCAGCCGAGGATGGAGATGGAGGATATAGAGCGATGAAAGCTGCTCTTGATATGGCAAAAGTGAATTCAGATAAAATTGATTATATAAATGCACATGGAACTTCGACTATAAAAGGAGATGAAATTGAACTTAATGCTATTTCTAGATTGTTTAAACATAAAATATTTGTTAGCTCAACTAAATCATCTATTGGCCACCTTTTAGGCGCAGCTGGAAGTGTTGAATCAATATTTTCAATAATGGCATTGAATAACAGCATTTTACCTGCAACATTAAATTTAAATGATCCAATTGAAACAAATAATATAAATTTAATACCCAATACACCTCTAGATAAAAAGATTAAATACACCTTAAGTAATTCATTTGGATTTGGAGGAACAAACACTGCATTATTATTTAAGAGCATTTAGTTTAATTATAATATTTTTTTTTATTTTATTAATTTTTTATACTTACTACACATTTAATAAAAATATTAACTTAAAAATAAATCCTATAAAAATTTCGAAAGGTGATAAGATAGAAGAAGTTTTAACAAATAATATTTATAATCTTTCAAGATTTGATATTACTTTAACAAAAATATATTTCAAAATAAACAATTATGTTAATAAAACTTATTTTCACTATGGTAATTTTAAAATTAATGAAGAATCTTCATTATTAAATCTGATAAAAATTATTTCCAAACCAAGTAATATATTATTTAAAATTACGATTGTGGAAGGTTGGTCAAAAAAACAATTAGATTCAGAATTATCTAAATTTTTTATTAATTATCATTCAATACCTTACGAAGATATTATTGCTGATACATATTTTTTACAAAAAAATAGTAACTTTAATTCTTTTCTAAAGAAACTTAAAATTGATAAAAAAAATTATTTTAATGCATATATAAATAATAATTTATTAGATAATTATACAATAAATGAGCTGATGATTTTAGGATCTTTACTTGAAAAAGAAGGTTTAAATATTGAAGATAAAAGGAAAATATCTTCTGTTATATTTAATAGATTAAATAAAAAAATGAAATTGCAAATAGATGCAACAGTACTATACGCACTTACTGATGGTAATTATAATTTAGGTAGAAATTTATTGATTAGCGATCTAAAAATAAATCATCCATTTAATACATATGTAATTAATGGCTTGCCACCTAAACCAATATCATATGTTGGAAAAAAAACATTAGATATTTTATTTGAAAATAATAAATCTGATTTTTTGTTTTATTTTTTTAATTATTCTTTAAAAAGACATATATTTTCAAAGTCATTTGAAGAACATAAAGAAAAACTAAATGCGTACAGAAAAAAATAATAAACTAATTATAATTTCTTCACCTTCAGGTGCAGGTAAGACTACATTGTGTAAATTACTTATTAAAAAGATGAAAAATATTAATTTATCAATTTCTTATACCTCTAGAGCTAAAAGATTAAATGAAATACATGGAAAAGATTACTATTTTATAAATAAAAAAAAATTTAATGAACTAAAAAAGAAAAATTTTTTTATTGAAACGGCAATAAATTTTAATAACTTATATGGTTCACCTTTTGTAAACATAACTCAGTCAAAAAAACAAAATCAACATGTACTTTTTGATATAGATTGGAAAGGTGCTAGAAAAATAAGAAGAAATTATAAAAAAAATGAAATAATAGATTTCTTTATCTTACCCCCAAGCAAGTCTGAACTAAAAAGAAGATTAAAAAAAAGAGGAAGTGAAAATAATAAAGAAATAAATTTACGTCTTTCATATGCAATTGATGAAATGAAACATTATAATGAGTATAAATATGTTTTAATAAATGAAAAAGTTCAAAAGACTGTAAATGAAATAAAAAAAATAATTGAATATCATCAATTAATAATGGCGCAAAAAAAAATATTGAAATTAAAACTAAAAAAAATTATAAATAGTTAAAAGCTCATCTATATTAAGTTCGCTTACTCTCTTATTTAATAATTTAGTGTGTGATTTTAGTTTAATATTATTGTATATTTTTTTTCTAACATTTTTAAATATTAATTTAGAAAATATATTTGCTTTATTTAAATCAATTTTTTTTTGGTTAAATTCAAATTTAACAATAGTAGATTGAACTTTTGGTTGAGGAACAAAAACTTTTGATGAAACATCAAAACATCTTGAGTAATTTGAAATAATTTTAGTTAAAAATTTATATTTATTCATTTTTGGTAAGTTATAATCAAATTTTAAAGACATCTCTTTTTGAATCATAAATATCATTTCATTAATATTTTTATGAAAATTAAACAGATGTAAAATTATTTTAGC
>CACOAX010000026.1 GCA_902625365.1 uncultured Alphaproteobacteria bacterium | reverse complement strand
CTAGAGATTTACTTCTGTTTTCTTTATCCATTGAATTTTCGTTATTTACTACTTTTAATTTAGCTTGAGACATTACATTTCTCCATTAATTTCCTATGTTTTTATTAAGATTCTTGCAAATCATGTTTACTTGTACACGTTTTGTTCTATTTTTAAAAGTTCTATTTTTGTTCTATTATATAAATTTAATTAAAATATTGAAAAATATGAATTATTTATAATTAATAAAATTTCAATATTGCTTGAATAAATAAAATCATTTGATAAATCAGCAGCGTTTTAAAATTATGACTAAATTACCCAAAAATTACAAACCAACACAGAAAGAAAAATTCATGAATGCCAAAATGAAAGAATATTTTAGGCAAAAATTAGAAAGTTGGAAAAAAGATTTACTAAAGGAATCATCCCAGACTTTAAATAATCTTCAGAATGAGAATGAAGCAAAACCCGATATAACTGATAGAGCATCTGAAGAAATAGATAGATCTTTTGAGCTTAGAACAAGGGATAGAGAAAGAAAACTAATTAATAAAATCGATGCAGCCCTTCAAAGAATTGAAGATGGATCATATGGGTATTGTGATGAAACAGGTGATCCGATTAGTATTAAAAGATTAGAAGCAAGGCCTGTGGCAACCTTGAGTTTAGAAGCTCAAGAGATGCATGAAAAAGCTGAAAAAAGAATTAACTAATTTTAGAAAATTATGTCTGATATTTATATAGGAGACCTTACTCCAGGTACGTTTGTTATTAATGTAGATAAAGAAAAAGAATGGGGTATTGGACAAGTTCAATCATCAATAGATAACAAGATAACTATTAATTTTGAAAATGTTGGAAAAAAAACTATCAACCCAAAAGAAGTTGAATTAAAATTGATTAATATTAATGGAACTGATTGATCAATATTTAAGAAAAGTTAATTATCTTAGAGTCTCTGTCACTGATAGATGTGATCTAAGATGTGTTTATTGTATGAAAGAAAAAATGCAATTTCTACCCAGAAAAGATATTTTAACTTTAGAAGAGATAGAGAGAATTTGTGATAACTTTATAGATTTAGGTGTAAAAAAAATTAGACTTACTGGTGGAGAGCCTTTGGTAAGAAGTGATATACTAAAATTGATTAAGAGACTTAATAACAAAAAAAATTTTACAAATTTAAAAGAAATAACTCTTACAACTAATGGCACACTTTTAAAAAAATATGCAAAAGAATTAAAATTAAATGGTGTAGATAGAATTAATGTATCTTTAGATACAATTAATTCTGAGAAATATAATATAATAACAAGATTTGGAAATATTGAAAAAGTATTTGATGGAATAAATGAAGCTCTAGATGCTGATATTAAAATTAAAATTAATACAGTTGTAATTAAAGATTTTAATGAAAATGAAATAGAGGATTTAATTGAATGGACAGATAAAAAAAAGATTGATCTTACTTTTATTGAGGTAATGCCAATGGAAGAAACAGATGTTTCTAGAGAATACCAATTTGTATCACTTTCAGAAACTTTTGAAAAATTAAATCAAAAGTATAATTTTTTAATTAGCAATCATAATACTGGTGGGCCAGCAAGATATTATACTAGTAATCTATTATCTACAAAAATAGGATTTATTAGTCCCTTAACAAATAACTTTTGTGCAACATGTAATAGAGTAAGAATATCAAGCACTGGAAAACTATTTATGTGTCTTGGTCAAAATGATTATGTTGATTTTAGAGAAATTATGCGAAAAGATTTTAGCGATGATTATATTAAAGAAAAAATTAGATTTGCTTTAAATATAAAACCTAAAAATCATGATTTTATGATTGGAACAAAAATTAACAAATATATGAAAAGACACATGAATGTTACAGGTGGATAATGAAATTTCATTTTTTATCTTCAAATAACCCAGAGGCTAAAGAAGCCGAAAAAAAACTAATAAATATACATGGTCAAAATTCAGTTGATGAAGCTGATTATATTATACCAATTGGAGGAGATGGTTTACTTTTAAGATCTCTACATAGCTTCAATGAACTAAATAAGCCTTTTTTTGGAATAAATTTTGGTTCAATTGGGTTTTTAATGAATAATATTAGTGATGAAGATTTAAAAGATATGATTAAAAATGCTAAAAAATCAATTTTTAAACCTTTGAAAATGTCAGCTTTAAGTAATAATAACGAAAAATTTGAGGCATATGCCTATAATGAAGTTTCACTAATGAGACAAAATCATTTAGCTTCTAAAATTAAGATTAAAATTAACAACCAAGTAAAAATGGAAGAATTAATTTGTGATGGTGTCTTATTATCTACTTCTGCTGGTAGTACTGCGTATAATTTATCTGCTCACGGAAGTATATTACCCCTAGACTCTAATATTTTAGCCTTAACACCTATTAGTGCATTTAGACCGCGAAGATGGAGAGGAGCACTTCTCTCAGAAATAAGTAAAATAGAATTTGAAGTTCTTGAAAATAATGATCGTTCTTCAAGTGTAACAGCAGATAATGTTGAATTTAGAGATATTAGTAAAGTGAATATTGTTTCTTCAGATGAAAATAAATGCATTGTATTGTTCGATAGTAAGCACTCTATTGAAGATAAAATTTTAAATGAGCAATTTAATTATTAAGATCAAATTTTTTTAAAAATACAAATCTTGTTACCATCTAAATCTCTTAAATACGCATAATAATCTTTACCATGTCTAGGTCCAGGCATCCCTTCGTCTTTTGCTCCAAGACTAATTCCAATTTTATGAAATTCATTAACTGTTTTTTTAGAATTAGCTTTAAAAGTAATCATTGTACCATTTCCTATTGTTGCTTTTTTTTTGTTATGAGGTCTAATCAAGTATAATTCTATTTTTTTAGGAGTTTCTTTTCTAGCATAACCAAAATATCTATAATGAGATAATACTTTTTTAATTTTTAAAGGCTCTAAAATTTTACTGTAAAATGCAGATGATTTTTTTAAATTATTTGTTCCAATAGTAATAAAAGCAAACATAATTTAGAGATTGGTAGCCTCGGCCGGACTTGAACCGGCACTCCCAAAAGGGCAAGGATTTTAAGTCCTTTGTGTCTACCATTCCACCACGAGGCCTGTTTATTGAGTAATATCAAACTATAGAACTTTTTCCACCATTTAATTCAATCATCTTAGTTATATCATCAACTATTGGTTGAATAGATTTCATCTCCCATGATGAAACAACTATGTTGACACCGCCTGTTTTAGCTGCAAGATTAAAATATGGATAACTACCGATTGATGCATTTGCATAATTGTTTTGAATATTTTTTAAATTTTTTGCAATTTTACTTTCATATAAATTAGTATTAATTGTTGTAACAAGTTTGGGGTTACCTTTTTTAATTTTTTTCATTAATTCCTCAAACATAACTTGCATTATTTCTGGCACGCCAGGTAAAACATAGATATTTTTTACAATAAATCCTGGTGCAGCAGTCATTGGATTTAAAATAAGCTCTGAACCAAATGGCATTTTGGCCATCCTTTGCCTGCTTTCATTAAACTCACCTTTTGGATAATAATTTTCAAGAAGATCAAAAGCCATTTTATTTGTTTCATATTGTAAATTAAAAGCTTCAGATATACTTTCTGAAGTTATATCATCGTGAGTTGGTCCAATTCCTCCAGTAGTAAAAACATAAGAATATTTTGAGCTATATTTTAAAACGTTTTCTATTATTGTTCTTTTATTATCCTGAATAACAACAACTTCTTCCAACTTAATACCAGCTTCTAATAATTTTTTTGCAATATAATTTGAGTTTGTATCTTGAGTTCTACCAGAAAGTATTTCATCACCAATAACAATAACTCCTGCAGTAAAAGAACTCATATGATTAATTGATATTTTTATATATATTATTTATTAATCGTGAGTAATTATTTTTTAAATGAGAAACAACAATATACCAATACATACAAAAAAAGATTTTGAGGGCATGAGGGACGCTGGTTCTTTAGCTGCTGATGTTCTAGACTCTTTAAATGAAAAGATTATTCCAGGTATAAGTACTCAAGAAATAAATGATATATGCCATAATCAAATTATTGAAAACAAAGCAATACCAGCCCCCTTAAATTATAAAGGTTTCCCAAAATCAGTTTGTACATCAGTTAATCATGTTGTTTGTCATGGAATTCCCTCTGATAGAAAAATTTTATCTGATGGCGATATAGTAAATGTAGATGTAACAGTAATTCTAAATGGTTGGTATGGTGATAGTTCGAGAATGTTTGTTGCAGGCAAGACAAATAAAAAAAATTATGAATTTTTGAAAATAACTTATGAATCTTTATTAATTGGTATTAGTGAAGCTAAACCTGGTAAGCATATAGGTGATATTGGAAATAAAATTCAAAAACTTGCAGAAGGAAAAGGTTATTCTGTAGTAAGAGATTTTTGTGGTCATGGAATTGGAAAAGAATTTCATACTCCACCTAGTGTCTTACACTTTGGAGAACCAGGTGAAGGACCAATGTTAGAGCCTGGAATGTTTTTAACAATTGAACCAATGATTAATTTAGGTGGATGGCAAACAAAAATACTAAATGATGGGTGGACAGCTGTAACAAAAGATAAATCTTTATCTGCTCAATTTGAGCATACAATTGGAATAACAGAAGAAGGAAATGAAATATTTACATTATCTAAAAATAATACAGCTTTTCCAATAAAGGATGTATAAGTAGATAGAATGATACCTAGATATAATAGGCCTAAAATTGAAAAGATTTGGTCATTAGAAAATAAATTTACAATTTGGACAGATATTGAGTGTTTGATTGCAGAAAAACAAGCAATGCTCGGCATCATTCCTAAAAAAGCTGCAAAAGAAATAAGAAATAAAGCAAAATTCAATGTTAAAGAAATAGAAAAAATTGAAAAAGAAACAAAACATGATGTTGTTGCTTATATTAATAATGTAAGCAAATATATTGGTGACTCATCAAAGTATTTTCATTTTGGTGTAACATCAAGTGATATTATTGATACTTCTTTTTCTGTACAACTTAAACAAACCTCTGAAATAATAAGAAAAAGTTTAGTAGAGTGTATTCAGAGTTTAAAAATCAAATCTAAAAAATATAAAGACACATTAATGATTGGAAGAAGTCATGGGATACATGCTGAACCTATTACTTTTGGATTAAAATTATCTTCCTTTTACTTTGAATTTAAAAGAAATTTAGAAAGACTTGATCAGGCAATCAATGAAATATCTGTTTGTGCTATTTCTGGCCCTGTTGGAACATTTAATTCTATAGACCCACGAGTTCAAGATTATGTTGCAAAAAAACTCAAACTAAATTCTGAAGATGTATCAACTCAAGTAATTCCAAGAGATAGGCATGCGTATTTTTTCTCAGTATTAGGAATTTTAGCATCTTCTATTGAGAGATTTGCTGTGGAAATTCGAAATTTACAAAAAACAGAGGTATTAGAAGTTGAAGAAAGCTTTTCTTCTAAGCAAAAAGGTTCTTCTGCAATGCCTCACAAACGTAATCCGGTATTGAGTGAGAACTTAACAGGTATTTCACGATATATTAGAAGTGGTGTAATGCCTTCACTAGAAAATGTCGTACTTTGGCACGAGAGAGATATAAGTCATTCTAGTGTTGAAAGAATTATGACTCCAGATATTACAATTGCAACTGATTTTGCACTGAGTCGTTTAAATGGAATTATAAATAATTTAAAAGTCTATCCAAAAAATATGTTGAAAAATTTAAATATGCTTGGAGGCTTACATAGAACTCACAATATTATGTTAAAATTAATTGAAAAAGGACTGAAAAGACAACAAGCTTATAAAATTGTTCAAGAAAGTGCAATGGAAACATGGAATAATAATAATAAGAATTTTTCCCAAGTTTTTCAAAAAAATAAAGAATTAAATAAAATATTAAATTCAAAAGAAATAGTAAAGATCATTAAAGATGATAACGATCTAAAGAAAATAGATTGGATTTTTAAAAATAAAATTAAATAGTCTTTATTTTTGTTAATATCTGAACTATTTTATAGATATGCCAATGACTGTTGAACAAATTGTGCAATTTATTAAAGAAGCAATACCAGATGCAACTGTTGAAATTGAAGATCTCAAAGGAGATGGTGATCATTACAGCGCTACAGTAAAATCAAAATCTTTTACTGGAAAAACAAGAGTAGAACAACATAAGATGGTTTATGATGCTTTTAATGGTAAAATGGGTAGTGATTTGCACGCACTTAAGCTAAAAACTGTATCGGAGTAATAATGAATAATAACGACCATGTATCTCAAAATATAGAAAATGAAATTAATTCAAATGATGTAATACTTTTCATGAAGGGTACGCCTGTATTTCCAATGTGTGGATTTTCTGCAAGAGTAGTTGAAATATTAAATAAAGTAGGTGTTAAATTTGGAAGTGTGAATGTGTTAGAGAGTGACGAAATGAGAGAAGGTATTAAAATATATTCTAATTGGCCAACCATACCACAACTTTATGTTAAGAAAGAATTTATAGGCGGGTGTGATATTGTAACTGAAATGTTTGAAAGTGGAGAATTATTAGAATTACTCAATACAAATGGAATAGACGTAAACCCATCTTAGTTTGTTAAATAATAAATTTTCTAAAGGTGTAATATTTTCGTGTATTGCAGCAATTTTTTGGGGCCTTCCACAACCGCTTTTTTTTAATGAATTAAATCACGTTGAGACAATTGAGGTAGTCGCTCATAGAGGTTTTTGGTCATTTATTATTTTATTTTTATTATTAATTTTAATTTCAAACATAA
This sequence comes from uncultured Alphaproteobacteria bacterium, assembly GCA_902625365.1. GTDB lineage: Bacteria > Pseudomonadota > Alphaproteobacteria > HIMB59 > CACPNW01. The sequence continues at coordinate 432 of CACOAX010000026.1, read as the reverse complement.
GTGATTTTATTGAAATATTTAAATCTAGAAAAAGAATTTTTATTTTAACAATTACAGCTTTTCTTATTGCAGGTAACTGGGCGGGATTTATTTATTCTGTAGGACAAGAAAGAGTTCAGGATGCATCAATGGGATACTTTATTACTCCAATGATTAGCATTATGCTTGGTTATTTTTTTTTAAAAGAGAAAATAACTAAGCCTAAATTTACATCTGTGTGTCTTATGTTTTCAGGTATATTATTCTTATTTATTAATCTAAATCAATTTCCATTCCTAATAATTTGGATTGGAACTTCATGGGCAATATATGGATTATTAAGAAAACAAGTTAATGTTAATCCCTCAATTGGTTTACTTTATGAAACTTTCATAATATCTTTAATATCTATCCCATATTTAGTTTATTTATTTTGGCAAAATGAAAATAGTA
>CACOAX010000025.1 GCA_902625365.1 uncultured Alphaproteobacteria bacterium | reverse complement strand
AAATTTTAATTATTGGTGGTGGTGGAAATCAAGCTGGCGAAATCTCTTCCTCAATTGATGTTTTAAAAACAGATTTTCTTTCAAAATATAATTATCAATTTGTAGGTGTGGCTGGACATCCCGAAGGAAGCCCAGATATTTCAAATGAAAATTTAGATTTAGCAATTAAGCAGAAGAATGATTTTGCAAAAAATGTTGATTTTAAAATGTATTTAGCTACACAATTTTTTTTTGAAGCTAAATCTTTAATCGACTGGGAAAAACACTTAGTAAAAATTGGAAATAAATTACCAATCCACGCTGGGATACCAGGTCCTGCCTCTATTAAAACATTAATAAATTATGCAAAGTCTTGCGGTATTGGAAATTCTTTAAGATTTATTACAAAACAGGCTTTTAACTTAACTAAACTTGCAACATTGAATACGCCTGATAAATTGATACATGATCTTGCTAAATATAGCGAAATAAACAAAGACTCTAAACTTGAAAAAATACACTTCTATGCGTTTGGTGGTATGAAAAAAACATCAGAGTGGTTAAATCAATTTAATAACTCAGATTTTTCTTATAATAATAAACAGAAATTCGAATTAAATTAGCTTCTTCACAATTTTTTTATCTTTTAATGAAACAAAAGTTGTTTGATATTTAAGTTAATTTATAGATTAAGAATCTAATAATTAAGGAGTCTCATGTCAGATATTGAAATAGCAAGAAAAGCTAAAATGAAGCCTATTAGTGAAATTCTAAACAGGCTTGATGTACCAGACACACCTGAAGCCTTCAGTCCTATGGGTCGTCATATAGCAAAAATAAACTTGGAGTACATAGAGTCACTTAATAAAAATAAAGATGGTAAACTTGTTCTAGTCTCAGCAATAACTCCAACACCAGCAGGAGAAGGTAAAACAACAACTTCTGTTGGATTAAGTGATGGTCTTAATAAACTAGGAAAGAAATCAATAGTTTGTTTAAGAGAGCCGAGTCTTGGACCATCATTCGGTATGAAAGGTGGAGCAGCTGGTGGAGGCTATGCTCAAGTAGTTCCAATGGAGCAAATTAATTTACATTTTACTGGAGATTTTCATGCAATTACATCCGCTCATAATTTACTATCTGCATTAATTGATAATCATATCTACTGGGGAAATAAATTAAATATTGATGTTAGAAGGGTTGTTTGGAAGAGAGTAATGGATATGAATGATAGATCACTTAGATCTATTGTTGTTGATTTAGGAGGAGTTGCAAATGGATATCCTAGACAAGATGGTTTTGATATTACTGTTGCATCAGAGATAATGGCAATTTTCTGCTTAGCAAAAGACTTGAAAGATCTTGAAGAGAGAATTGGAAATATAACTATTGCCTATACACGAGACAAAAAAGCTATTTACGCCAAAGATTTAAATGCACAAGGTCCAATGACAGTATTACTAAAAGATGCAATTAGGCCAAACATAACTCAAACGTTAGAAAATAATCCTGCTATAATTCATGGTGGGCCATTTGCAAATATTGCCCATGGTTGTAATTCTGTTATTGCAACTAAAGCTAGTCTAAAACTAAGTGACTATGTTGTAACTGAAGCAGGCTTTGGAGCTGATTTAGGAGCAGAAAAATTCCTTGATATAAAATGTAGAAAGTCAAATTTAAAACCTGATTGTGTAGTTTTAGTTGCTACAATTAGAGCACTAAAAATGCATGGTGATGTTTCTAAAGAAGACTTGAAAAATGAAAATGTAAATGCCCTCAAAATTGGTTTGGTAAATTTAGAAAGACACATAAACAACATAAGGAAATTCGGATTACCAGTAACTGTTGCAATTAACCATTTTGTAACTGACTCTAGAGCTGAAGTTGATGCCGTCCTAGATTTTTGTAAAACTCAGGGAGTTAAAGCTTCTATGTGTACTCACTGGTCAGATGGTGGTGATGGTGCAACAGAATTAGCTCAAAATGTAGTAGATATTTGTGAAGAAAGTAAAAATACATTTAAATTTTTATATGAAGATGATTTAACTCTATTCAAAAAAATAGAAAAAATTGCACGAGAAATTTATCACGCAAGTGAAGTTGTTGCAGACACAAAAGTACGTCAACAATTGAAGGATTTTGAAACCAAAGGATTTGGCAAATTGCCTGTTTGCATCGCAAAAACTCAATATAGTTTCTCAACTGACCCCAATCTAAAAGGTGCGCCTACAGGGCATGTTTTACCTATTAGAGAAGTAAGGCTATCATCAGGAGCAGAATTTATAGTAGTTGTCTGCGGCGATATTATGACTATGCCCGGTCTACCAAGTGTTCCTGCGGCAAATTCGATAAAGCTAAATGACCAAGGAGAAATTGAAGGTCTTTTTTAAAACTGCTATATAGAGCTATAATGTTTAATAAAAATAAATACTCATTTTTATCCATTGCTAAAAACGCTCTAAGTCATCATGAAAATTGGCAGAAGACATGGAAAAGTCCTGAACCAAAAAAAAATTATGATGCAATAATTGTAGGTGGTGGTGGACACGGTTTAACTACTGCTTACTATTTAGCAAAAAACCATGGAATTAATAATATTGCAGTAATTGAAAAGGGTTGGATAGGTGGTGGAAATACAGGGCGAAATACCACTATAATTAGATCAAACTATTTATGGGATCAAAGTGCAGCTTTATACGAGCATGCATTAAAACTTTGGGAAGGTATGTCTCAAGAATTAAATTACAACGTAATGTTTTCTCAAAGAGGAGTTTTGAATGTTGCTCATAATCTTCATGATGTTAGAGAATTAAAAAGACGTTGGCATGCAAACAGACTAAATGATATTGATTGTGAATGGCTTGATACAAAAAAAGTCAAAGAATTTTGTCCAATAATAAATACTTCACCTAACATTAGATATCCTGTTTTAGGAGCAACATTACAAAGAAGAGCTGGAACTGCAAGACATGATGCTGTTGCCTGGGGTTATGCTAGAGGAGCAGATGAAATGGGAGTTGATATAATTCAAAATTGTGAAGTAACTGGTATTAATGTAAAAAATGGAAATGTAACTGGTATTGAAACAACAAAGGGAACTATTAATTCAAATAAAATTGGAATAGCTGCTGCAGGTCATACCAGTGTTATTGCCAATATGGCAGGCATCAAATTACCTTTAGAAAGTAAACCATTACAAGCGCTAGTTTCAGAACCAGTAAAACCTGTTATTGATACAGTAGTGATGTCCAATACAATTCATGCGTATGTATCTCAATCAGATAAAGGAGAATTAGTTATTGGTGCTGGAACAGATGGATACACATCATATACTCAAAGAGGTGGCTTTAACATTGTTGAAGATACATTAATGGCAATAGTCGAATTGTTTCCAATATTTTCTAGAATGAAGATGCTTCGTCATTGGGGAGGAATTGTAGATATTTGTCCTGATGCAAGTCCAATTATCAGTAAAACTCATATAAATGGATTGTATTTTAATTGTGGTTGGGGAACAGGTGGTTTCAAAGCAACGCCAGGTTCTGGTTGGGTATTTGCTCACACTATAGCTAATGATCAAGCGCATGAATTAAATGCTCCTTTCACAATAAACAGATTTTCTAGTGGTGAATTAGTTGATGAACATGGTGCAGCTGCGGTAGCACATTAATACATGTTTTTAATAAATTGCCCTTATTGTGGAGAAAGAGATCAGGCTGAATTTTCTTGTGGAGGTGAGGCTCATATTGCAAGACCAAAAAATCCTCCTGAACTCTCTGATGATCAATGGGCAGAATATTTATTCTTACGCAAGAACGAAAAAGGTGTTCATTACGAAAGATGGAACCATGAATATGGATGTAGACAATGGTTTAATTTAGCAAGAAATACTGCAACAGATGAAATTCTGACAGTATATAAGATGGGAGAAGCGCCTCCCAAATTAAAAGCAAATATTCCAGCAACACCCTCAGGTGAACCTAGTATTGGATCAGGAAATTTATCAACATCGAAAAAAGATAGATTTTAAAATAAAAGATGCGTTACAAAAATAATAAAAATCTTGAAAATAATAAGTCTGTAAAGTTCTATTTTGATAGTAAAGAATATTTTGGATTTGAAGGTGATACTCTGGCTTCAGCACTTCTTGCAAATGATGTCCACTTAGTAGGAAGAAGTTTCAAATATCATCGTCCCAGAGGTATTTATTCAGCAGGTAGTGAAGAACCTAATGGAATAATTCAACTTGAGACTAATGAATATACTGAACCTAATAGAAGAGTAACTGAGGTGCAGATATATGATGGTTTAAAAGCTTATAGTCAAAATAATTGGCCATCTGTCAAATTTGATGCAGGTGCAGTAAATGATATATTGTCTCCATTTTTTCCTGCAGGATTTTATTATAAAACTTTTATGTGGCCACCAAAATTTTGGAAGGCATATGAGTTTTTTATTAGACATGCTGCAGGACTTGGTAAATCACCAAAAAAGAACGATCCTCATAAATATGAACATTTTCATTATCATTGTGATGTTCTGATTGTTGGAGCAGGAGTAAGTGGATTAATTTCAGCAGAAATTGCAGCAAGCAAAAATTATAAAGTATTACTAATTGAGCAAGAAGAGGATCTTGGAGGTGAAATTTTATCTACAAAAAATAAAAACATCAAAATCGATAATTTACCGATAAATGAATGGAAGAATAAAATAATTGATAAACTTTCTAAATATTCAAATGTAAAAATAGTTAAAAATACGACTTGTTTTGCATACTTGAATTATAATTTATTATTGGCAGTACAAGAAATTGATCCAGAAAAAGGTCTAAATAAAAAAAATGATATTAGAGAGAGAATTTGGAAAATTAGATCTAAAAAAGTTATTCTAGCAACAGGCGCAATTGAACGACCAATAATTTTTAATAATAATGATAGGCCTGGCATTATGCTTTCGAACAGTGCAAAAAAATATTTAAATAAATATGGAGTTGCTGTTGGCAAAAACGTAGTTTTTTTTACAAATAATGATAGCGCTTATGAAACTGCATTAGATTTTGTTGAGCAAGGTATAAAAGTAGAAGCTATTGTGGATACCAGAGATAATAGCGATGGTTATTTTCCAAACAGAGCTAATGAATTAGGTGTTACTATACTTAAAGGGTACGAAATTAGTGATACTGTTGGAAGATTAAAAATTAGAGAAGTTAAATTAAAAAAAATCACAACTGAAAATAATAATGAGAAATCTTCTATAAATATTAAATGTGATCTTTTAGCAATTGCTGGTGGTTGGACTCCTACTGTCCATTTATTTACTCAATCAAAAGGGAAACTTAAATATAGAGATATAGACGGAAGTTATATTCCAAGTGAAGTTTATCAAGATACATTATGCGTTGGAAGTTGCAATGGTGACTATAACTTAAATGAAATATTACTTAAAACTCAAAAAGATACTTTGGTATATTTAAATAATAATGATGAAAATGAACTTGATGAAGTTAATTATAAATCAGATAATCTAAAGTACGGTAAACACGAAAACATTTGGATTACATCGAAGAATAATATTTCAAGAACAAAAATGTTTGTAGATTTTCAAAATGACGTAACGGCAAAAGATATTAAATTAGCTTTAAAAGAGGGTTTTCAGTCTATTGAACATGTTAAACGTTATACAACTACAGGTATGGCTACTGATCAAGGTAAGACCAGTAATATTAACGCTCTTGGAATAATATCAGAGTTAACTAGTACTGATATTTCTGAATTAGGTACGACAACATTTCGTTTACCTTATAAACCAGTAACTTTTGGAGCAATTGCTGGGCGTTATGTAAAAGAATTTTTTGATTTAGAAAGAACAAGCCCAATGCATCAATGGCATATTGATAATAAGGCTTTATTTGAAGATGTAGGTCAATGGAAAAGAGCTTGGTATTATCCTAAAAAGAATGAAAATTTTCAGTCTGCATTAAATAGAGAAGTCAAAGCAACTAGAGATAGTTTAGGAATATTAGATGCATCAACTCTTGGTAAAATAGATATTAAAGGAAGAGACGTTAGTGAATTTTTAAATAGAGTTTACACAAATTCTTGGTCAAAATTAGAAATTGGAAAATGTCGATACGGTGTAATGTTAGGAGATGATGGGATGGTCATTGATGATGGTGTAACAACTAGATTAGATGAGTTTCATTATCTTATGTCGACAACTACAGGAAATGCAGCATCAGTAATGTCAAAATTAGAAGATTGGCTACAAACAGAATGGCCAGAACTAGAAGTATATTTAACATCAGTTACAGAAAACTATGGAACCATAAGTTTAAATGGTCCAAATTCTAAGAAATTAATGCAAAAACTAATTCCAGATTTTGATTTTTCAAAAGAAAATTTTCCTCATATGAGCTTTAAAGATATTAATATTTATGGAATTATGTGCAGAGTCATGCGTATAAGTTTTACTGGAGAAATGTGTTACGAAATAAATGTTCCTTCTGGTTATGCTAAAAATCTTTGGGAGATTTGTATAGATAAAGGTAAAGAATTTAATATTACTCCATACGGAACTGAAGCAATGCATGTTCTTCGGGCTGAAAAAGGTTTTATTATTGTTGGCCAAGAAACAGATGGCTCTGTAACGCCTGTAGATCTAGATATGGACTGGATTGTTAGTAAGAAAAAATATGATTTTATTGGTAAGAGAGCTTTATTTAGAAGTGATACTATCAAAAAAGACAGAAAACAATTAGTTGGATTAAAGACTAAAGATCCAAATAAAGTTCTTGAAGAAGGTTCACAATTAGTTGAAAAAATTACTGCATTACCGATGAAAATGGTTGGACATGTTACATCAAGTTATTATTCACCTAATTTAAAAAGCTCATTTGCTTTAGCTTTAATAAAAGGTGGTCTTGAAAAGAAAGGCAAAGTTCTTATTGCTCCTATGGAAAATGAAAATATTGAAGTTGAAATTACTAGTCCAGTATTTATTGATCCTAAAAATCATAGGATAAATCAATGAGCTTAGCCTTTAATAATGTCCTTAATTTAAATAAAAATAATTACAACGGAGTTACAATTGAAGAATTAAGCTTATCAGGTAAAATAAATATACGAGGTAAAAGTTCAGATAAAGAGTTTATGAAAAAAATTGGCTCAGCATTAAACTTAGTATTACCAATTGAACCAAATGTAAGAATTTTTAATAATAATATTAGTATTATGTGGCTTGGTCCTAATGAATGGTTAGTTATAACACCAGAAAATGAAAAGGATGGAATTATCTCTTTGTTAAAATCTAATCTCAATCCACAAAAGACAGCAATTACTGATGTTTCATTTAATAGAACTATTTTACGGCTTGAAGGTGAAAAAGTGTTTACGTTACTTTCCAAATTTCTTGTTGCCAACTTAGAAAAAATTTTGAAAACTAATTTTTCTGTAGCTCAATCAATATTTATAAAAATTC
>CACOAX010000024.1 GCA_902625365.1 uncultured Alphaproteobacteria bacterium | reverse complement strand
GATATACAATTGATATCCATCTTTGATAATGAAATTGTGCCCATTTATTGCTTTTAAACTTATTAATAGAATCTTCACAATCATATAATATTTTTTCATATAAAGGAAAATCAACAAAATAATAATGCGTAATATTAAAATTTTTTACTAGTTGAATTTTCATCCAGGTTTCAATATTTATTTTAATATAGTCTATTAACCACCAACCAAGAACTGTCTCCCAAAACTTTTTGCTAAAATCAACATTATGGATTTTATTTAATTTTAGATATAAATCATCGAGTACTTTGTCATATAAATATAAATTTTTTTTATAATTCTGAATATTATTATCTTTAGAAAACCCATCAAATATAATTTTCTTATTAATATCTACATTATCCAAACATGTTTTACTTAATAAATAATTTGAGTCGATTTCAATTTTTTTATATTTTTTTAAATAATATGTGAGATTTAAATATTTGTTCATTTATTTTGTAAATATTTAAAAATTTCTAAATCTTCATGAGTATCTATGTCTACTAGATTTTTACTAAGAGATTTATAAAATATAGAATTTTGATCAAAAATTTTTTTACTTTTTCTAAAGAAACTTGTTTTAAAAATATATATTGACCCATCTACAAAATAACTTTTAGGATATTGTTGTCTTTGCCAATTTTTTTTTGAACTGAGTAGGAATTTTAATTTATCATTTTTAACAGTAAATATTTCACATGGATTATTTTTTGGAATTGATACTGAAATTAATGAATCTTTATTACTGTTACAAAACATTTTATATGCATTTATAACGTCTTTTCTTTCTCTACCAGGTGAGGTTGGTTGAAGAAGTAAAATATTTACAGGTATATAATTTTTGTTTTTCTTAAACCAATTTAAAGAATGTTCAATTACCTCAGATATACTTGTAGTATCTTTTGAAATATTTGCAGGTCTAATAAAGGGAGCAAATATTTTGAATTTTCTTCCAATTTTTATAATTTCTTCATCATCGGTGGATAGACATATTTCCGATTTAAAATTTAATTTATTTACAATTTCAAAAGTATATTCAATTAATTTTTTACCATTTATATTTATTTTATTTTTGTTTTTTATACCTTTAGATCCTTTTCTCGCTGGAATAATTATTAATGTACTCATTCAGATAAAATATAGTCATTGTTTTTTAAAAAACTTTGACTGAAAAAAGATTTAAGTTCTCCATGAAGTGGCATGTTAGCTTCTTTTTTTTTAAATGTTAACTCAGTAAATTTTGTCCAAAAAATTATCTCCTCTTTAGATAAAGATCTTTCAAAATTATTATCAATTAAATCTAGCATTTCAAGACACAAATCTAAAATCTCATACTTGTTATTATGTTCTAATTTTATTGAATTATCCCTATATACTTGTGATGACAATGCAAACAAACAATTCCTTTGTGCTATTTCTTTTATAGATAATTTTTGATTATTTTTTGAGTCGATATGATGTTTTGTAATTGATAAATACTTTTTATTAAAAGTGTAAATGTATCCTAATGGGACAGTTACAAAAGCTATAGGTTTTCTAAATAATGTACAAAGCGCATCAAAACCTGAAGATGTAGAAATACAAAACTTACATTTATAAGCCAAATATATATCAAGGAAGTCTGATCTATCTGGTGAAGATGCATAATCAATTATATTTTTATTATGATTGTCAATTTTATTTTTAACTTTTTTTCCCATACGAAAAATATAGAAACCTAAACTTGCTAGATGTTTGGCTGAATGAATGTATTCATTTATATTTCCATCTCTATAATTGTGATATCCTAGACTAGGTAAAAAAGCACTATCTCTAACATTTAAACAAATTATTTTATTCGGATCTTTAACACCCATTCTTTTTAAATAATTTTCACCTATTCTTTTTTCATAATCACTTAACTCTAAATTAGGATTAGAATTTTCTAAAAGATTAAAAATATCTCTATCACTCTGGGCATTATTTCCAACTATATGAATATTTCCTTTTTGTAAATTAAGTGTTTTAAATAGTGGAAAACAAAAATACCTAGGCAAAAAAAATAATTTCTTTTTCCACATCTTATATAAATATTTATTTGAAATACCATTACTATCTACAAAAAAAATATCTAAATATTTTTTTTCCTTGAATTGTATATTAATAAAGTTTTTTTTTTCTTCTATATATAAATCAATATTGCCTGCAAAGTGTCCAATACGTGAAGATAAGACCTCTTGAAAACGTATAATAACGAATGGTTTAATAAAATACAAAATAACCAAGCTAATAATTGTAACAAAAATAAAACTTGGTAAATAATAAAAAGTAATTATTAATAATCTAATTAATTTGTATAATTTTCTGATCAGAGTATTGGCGTCGCCTCTAATTAATTCTTTTATATTCCTGACTAAAAAATTAAACATATCATAAATTTTTCAATAATTTATTTATAAATTCTGCATGTTTATCAATTTTATTTTTTGTGTCTTTAACCAAAATTGGAATAGCAATTGATCTTTCAAGTAAATTTCTAGATGATTTCCAATTATTATGCCAGTTATTATAATACTTAGTCTCTTTCCCGAACATTTTTGACCAGTATCCAGAAAAATGCCATTTAAGAGCATCAGGAATATTTTTTGTTGAATAACACTTTGAATATTTATTTAAAAATTTATTACACAAAGTTTTATTATTAAAACTAAATATTAAAGTATCAGATATTTCACCTTTTTTATCAGTAATCGTTCTAAACTTTATTTTATCTAAATTAGTAATTTGAGATTTAAGTCTAAATTTATTTAATTTATTTAATTTTAAAATGTATTTTAATTTTCTAAGTTGAGCTAATCCAATTGCAGCTTGAGTTTCAGACATTCTTAAATTTAGTCCAGGCATAGAACGTAAATCATTTCCTCTGGAAATATTTTTCTTAAGCTTATGACCGTGGTCAATGTATTCTCTACAAAAAATATCTGTTTTTAAGAGCTTACTAGTTATTAAGCCACCCTCACCAGTAGTAATTACTTTTCCAAAATCTAAACTGAAAACTCCACAATCTCCTATTGTTCCCAAGTAATCATTACCATATTTACCTCCCAAAGACTCACAAACATCTTCAAGAATTGGAATTTTGTATTTTTTTGAAATTTTAACAATTCTTTTCATATTACAAGGATTTCCCAACATATGAACAGGTATTATTAATTTCGTTTTTTTTGAGATAGATTTTTCTAAACTGTCAGGGTCCATGTTATAAGAATTATCAATATCAATAATGATTGGTTTAGCCCCTAAGGCTAATATCGCCTCTATAGTTGCTACAAAAGTAAATGCTTGAGTTATAACCTCATCTCCTGCCTTTATTCCTAAAGCCTTCATAGCTACAAATTGAGCCATAGTGCCTGATGTTGTCATTAATGAATATTTACTATTTAATTCTTTTGAAAAATTTTTTTCTAAATCCCTAACTCTAAATATTTTATTTCTTCTTGAGTCAAATCCATGAGCAAAAAGTACTCCGTTAGAGTCTTTAAATATTTTTGTAACTTCTTTAAGCTCTTTATCATCTATTAACTCCCATCCAGGCATTTAATTAACTCCTGACAATAAAAAGTTTTTCATCTTTAATTTTATATACTTTATTACAAAAATTAAACACTGATTTATCATGGGACACAATAATAACAGTTATATCTTGGGATATTTTTTTAACTTCATTAAGAATTTCTTTTTCTGTATCTTTATCTAAAGAGTTTGTAGATTCATCAAGAATAAGTATTTTTTTATTAAAATAAAATGCTCTTGCAAGCGCAATCCTTTGTTTTTGTCCTCCCGATATTCTTATTCCTCTTTCTCCTATATTAGTATTAATTCCATCAGGAAGGCTATGAATGAATTTTTCTAATTGAGATTTAATTATAGATTCATTAATTAAATTTTTATCTATTTTTTCTTTCTCTAATCCAAGGGCAATATTATTTAGAATTGTGTCATCTGTTAAAAAAACTTTTTGAGGAAGGTATGCTACAGAATGTCTTAATTCAAAAGTATTCAAGTCTTTAGTATCATTTATTATAATATTTCCTGAAGATGGTTCAAGAAGACCTAACAAAATATCAATTAAAGTAGTTTTTCCAACTCCTGACTCACCATAAATACCTATTATATCTCCTTTATTGATTGTAAAATCTGCATTGTGAAAAATAAACTTTTGTGTATTTTTATATTTAAAACTAAAATTATTTAATTTTATCTTTTCAAAATTTATTTTTTCAATTTTTTCTTCTTCATCATAGTTGACATTATCAATATAAATATCGTTTTTCTTTGCATCAATATATAATCTATTTAAGGTATCTCTAGTTACTCTTAATGTGCTAAGATTTGCTATGATTTGGGTTGAGGAAGGTGCTAATCTTAAAGATGCAAATGCAAAGACTCCAAGTGTTGGTAAAAGTTCATTTACATTCATGTTTAAATTAATTGTTATAATTATAGATATAACTACAAAAATAACTAAAAATAATTCTAAAATATATTTTGGCGAATGACCAATGACTTGTCCAAAAACTGCATTTCTTGCATATTTTTCTGAATTAAATTTAATTTGATTAAGAAAAAAATTTTCTTTGTTGAAAATTTTTAATTCTTTGATTCCTTCCATTGACTCATTAATATTTTTTATAAGTAATGACAAATATTTGTTAGATTTTTGACCTGCAATTTTAAGAGAAGATTTAAAAAATAAATCGTAAAAAATAATGACTACAAATAATATTGAAAAAAGTAATATTATAATTTGCCAATTAATAAATGTAAGAAAAGCAATTATTATAATAAAAATAAACATGTCACTAATAAATTTCATAAATGATGGTAAAATTGTATTTGAAAATTGACCCGTAAGCGCCTCTATGGCATATATATACTCAGAAGTATTTCTTAGAGTAAAGTCTTGATAAGGCATATTAAAGTATGATTTAGAAAGTTTTTGTCTAATTTTTGAACCTTCGTTGAAAGCAATATTTAATAAATATTTATTTATAGAAATTGATAATACAGTTTTTACGAAATAAATTAATAATATTAATATACTACATAAAATAATAATTTGATTTTTAGTGTAATAATTGAAATCTAAAAAAGAATTAAAAAATGGTAAGCTTATTGATTTTGATTGATCAAGAACTAATGAAATATAAGGTGCTATTAAACTTAACCCTACTATGTCAAATAAAGATATTATAAGTGTGAATATAATAAGTAAAAGAAATTTTTTTTGAGAATTTTCTAATAAATATAATATTTGAGAGAAATAGTTTAAATAACTTTTCATAGCTTACGTTCTACTGTGCAACAAGAATCCTACTGGCAGAAAATAAATGACATTAAGCCAATTATTAAAAAAATTTCCCGTAGGTATAAAAGGCCACAAAGTTATAAGTAAAGCCGCTAACATACATATATTATAGTCTGAAAATATATACTTTCTTCTAAATATTATTCCTATAAAATGTTTTGCTAATAGGTAAAATAAGAAAATTGAAATTGCTATTACAGGTATTGCTCCTATAATCCCAGTTTCTACTAGAAGTTGTAAATATGTATTATGTGAATGTGTTGAGCAACTATTGATGGTATCCAAATTCACATCCTGATTTTTATAATTTGTTCTTAATGTTTCAATATTTATTGCACTTGAGCATTTTTCTCTAAACATCTTAGGCCCGATACCAAAGAAAACATTATCTTCAAACAAGATCCAGGATGTAATATATATAGCCTCATGTTGTGGTGAAAATGTATTAATATTATCACTTTTATCTTGAATATTTAATTGTTTTACTGTTTGATCTATCATTCTAGACTTAACACTCTCACTACTATAAGTAATTAATGTAATTGCTATTAATGATAAACCGAAAGTAAACATTCTCACAAATTTCCAGTTTCTTACTAGAATGATTATAATCAATGTAGACATTAAAACATAAAAAAAAGCAGATCGCTCACCTGAAAGAAACACTAAAATATCTACTGAAGTCAATATAAAAATTATAACTAAAAAAGAAATTTTATTATTAAATTTTAGAAGTGCAAGAAGTGCAAACAATATAGGTGTTAATCTTGATAAATAACTACCCATAATTTGTTCTGACCCAAAAAGCCCTGATAATCTTAATCCATCATATTTTAAACCTAAGATATTATAATTTGTAAAATATTGAAGATAACCATCCAAAATCACAATAAAAAAAGCGATTAAAAGAGAAAAGAAAAATAATTTTGAAAAATTATTATAATTATTCAAAGCATACCAAATTGATAATGCAAATATACCAAATCTAAAATGAAATAAGGAGCTTTCTAAGGATAAAAAAATATTATCAGATAACAGAGATCTAATAATTAAATAAAAACACCATAAGATAAATAATAAGAAAAATTTATTCTTAAGATAAAAAAAATTTTTTTCAATAAAAATAAATATTAAAAAAAAAATCGACGAAAGAACAACAATTAAATCTGGAAGGAAGGGTCCTGTGATTAGAGCAAAGGGTATAAGAATTATCAAAGTCAAATGGATTTTTTTTATATAGTCCATTTTATTTTGTAATTTTGTTTTTTCTAAATTCTAATAATAGGAAAAACAAACATGAAAGTAAAAAACCTAACACAAAACCACTAGAACCAGTAAGAAAATAGCTAATTTGCTTTTTTATTATCATAGGTTGGGAATTAATTGTACTAGTTAAAAATAAGCTGCTAAAATTTTCTTTTTTAATATTGCTTATATTATTTTCAAGTTCTGTTATTAATATACCATATTTATTGTTTATGCTATTTACAATATTCTTCTTATAATTATTAATAATTTCAAAGTTTTGATTATTTTGATTATTTATAATAAAATCATATAAGTTTAATTCAGACTCCAATAATTCACTTTGTAAATCATTTTGTAACTCAGAAATATTTTCTTTTAATAACTTAGGATAAAATTCTTTAATTTGATCTATGTATTTAGTTTCATAAAAATTTTTAAATTTTTTAACATAATCTTTTGAGATTTCTTTATCATTAACAAAAATTTCTACAATTAGTTCTGTAGTCCCGAATAACTCTATCATAAATATTTTATATCTAAAATTAACTATTTCAGGATTAATAGAATTTTTTAATTTGTATTCAGACTCAAAAATTTTATTTTCATTATTTTTTTTTATAAAGTTAAAAAAACTTTTGAAAATTATATAATCAGGAGTATAGTGATATCTTTCTACGTTGTATCCTAAATCTCTTTCAGCTTTATCAATACTTTTAATTATTTTTTTGACATCATAGCTTGGGTTTGGTTCATTATATTTAATAACCCATTTGTGCTCATCTTTAATATTTTGATTAATATAGTAGACAGAAATCAAAGATATTACTAAAGTTAAAATTGATAGGATTAAAATAATGTTAATTTTATTTAAAACAATATTGGCTATGTTATTTAAATAAATATATTCTTTATCAAATATTTTTT
>CACOAX010000023.1 GCA_902625365.1 uncultured Alphaproteobacteria bacterium | reverse complement strand
TACCGAGCTTGTAAGGTCCATATCCAATTCTTTATTCCAGTCATCATATCTATCTTCGATAAACTTAGGAATAACATTATCTTTAATCAGTTTTTCAACAGCAATAAGTGTTTTTGCACAGACATCCATACCCCCAATGTGAGCGTGGAATAAATCTTCGGCATCAATAGACTGTCTTCTTATCTTTGCATCAAAGTTCATGCCTCCTTGACCTAAGCCACCATTCTTAAAAATAAAATAAAATGACATAATTAAGTCAGCAGGATTATTTGGGAATTGATCCGTATCCCAACCTATTAAAGTATCACCTCTATTAATATCAATACTTCCTAAAGCACTGTTCGAAATTGCATAAGCAATTTCATGTTCAAAATTATGACCAGATAAAGTTGCATGATTAACTTCAATATTTAACTTAATCTCATTTTCTAAACCTGCCTTTCTTAAAAAAGCCAAGCAAGTTGCAGAGTCAAAGTCATATTGATGTTTAGTTGGTTCATGCGGCTTAGGTTCCAATAAAATTTGACCTTTGAAACCTATTTTGTGTTTATAATTAACTACTAATTCAAGAAATCTTTGAAGATTAGCAGTTTCCTTAGTCATGTCTGTATTAAGTATTGTTTCGTATCCTTCTCTACCACCCCAAAGAACGTAGTTTTGACCACCCAATTTCATTGTTGCATCCATACAATCTTTTACTTGGGCAGCTTTATACGCAAAAACTTCTGGGTCTGGATTGGTAGAAGCACCACTCATATATCTTTTATGTGAAAAAGCATTTGCTGTTCCCCACAATAATTTCATTCCTGAGTCATTAATTTTTTGTTCCATTAAATCAATAATATGAAAGAAATTTTTTTGTGTTTCCGTATAATTTGAACCTTCAGGTGAAATGTCTCTATCGTGAAAGCAAAAAAAAGGTGTTTTTATTTTAGTAAAAAAATCAAATGCAGCATTAAGTTTCATTTCAGCCATTTTTATTTCATCACCTGCTTGCATCCAAGGTCTGTCAAATGTTTGACCACCAAATGGATCTAGACCTGGCCAAGTAAATGTATGCCAATAACAGGTAGCGAACCTTAAATGCTCTTTCATAGACTTACCTAAAACTTTTTTATTTTCATCATAAAACTTAAAAGCAAATGGATTATTGCTTTCTTCGCCTTCAAATTTAATCTCTGGTATTTTACTAAAGTATTCCGTCATATGATTTCCTAAATTATATTACTCTATCTTGATGTCAAAAGTAAACCACCTTTGTAAAATATTTATAATTATACTTAAGTTTTATCACTATATAAAAAAATTAATTGCAAAAAAATTATTATTAGTATTAATATTTTATTTAAATGAAGTATTTACATACAATGGTGAGAGTTGAAAATATTGATACCTCACTGGACTTTTATTGTAACAAACTTGGCTTAAAAGAAGTTAGAAGAGTTGAAAATGAAAAAGGAAGATTTACACTAATTTTTTTAGCTGCTGATAATAGTGATGAAAAAACTGGTTTATTAGAATTAACCTATAACTGGGATCCTGAAAAGTATTCTGGTGGCAGAAATTTTGGCCATCTAGCTTATAGTGTTAATAATATTTATGATGTCTGTGATAGATTAATGAAGAATGGTGTTACTATAAATAGACCACCACGTGATGGACATATGGCATTTGTTCGTTCTCCTGATGGGATTTCAATTGAAATTTTACAAGAAGGTGAATCGTTGCCTGAACAAGAACCCTGGAAATCAATGGAGAATTCAGGATCTTGGTAAATTTAGTTATTTAATTTTACTTTAAAATATTTATTTTGGTCAGTTGCCAAAGCAATAACAGCTGGCAAAACATTTCTATAAAAATCAAAAAGGCTAGTAAAGGGTTTTGGAAGTTCGCTATCAATTTCTTTTCTTAATTTTTTTAAATTATAAGATGGTACCATTGGAAACATATGATGCTCTAAATGATATTCCATATGCCAATATAAAAAACTTAATATTGGGTTAATTCTAACAGAGTAAGTACTTAAGCGGTGATCTTTTGTATCAACTTTAGCAGCTAGGTGTTGAGTTACATTTACAGCAAACCAAATTGGCTTCCCTATATAGGTAGGTAAAATTATGTAAATTATTGGCAGGAAAGAACCAATATAAAAAGAATATACAATCACTGATACCCAAATAAAGACATACAGTCTTGAGTTCCAAAGAATTTTTTTCTTTTCTTCTTTAGGTGCGGTTATATCAATAACTGGAGAAAATTTTCCAAAAGCATGTTTTAAAACTTCAAACTTAATTAATTTATGTGGGTATAATAAATCTGTAAGAGGTATAAAATTCAAAAAGAATGCAAATAACTCTATTGGTCTTGAGACTTGTATTTCGTGATCATAGTCATCTTCTGTTTGCATGGTTTTTGAATGATGAAAAGTATGACTCCAGCGCCACCTAAATCCCTCAAAATCGCACATGAAAGAACTGATGTGATAAAAGAATTCATTTATCCAACGATTTTTGAATGCAGTTCGGTGGACAGTTTCGTGCCAATTAGCAACACTAAATGCATAAATAGTTCCGTAAATAAAAAAGAATAAGTAAGTCCACCATGTTCCCAGAGTTAAATAAGCAAGATAACCCGATACAAAAAGTGATAAAAAATAAAAAAAGAAATGTAATAGTCCAGGAAGATCTTGTCTTTTGGATAATTTTTTTAATACTTTTTTATCAATTTCAGGTTTGTACCAATCTTCTAAATTGACGTGCATTATATTAAATTAGTCTAATTATCCCAACGTTCAAGCCAAGATCCATCAACAGAAGAATCAAATTGGTCTTTTTTTGAAGTACCTCTAAACTTAGTGTGCTCTTCTTCTAATCCTTTAAACCATGAATTCCAATCAGCTGTATAACTTGGATCATCTGATTTTCTCATAATAATTGGGTCGACTAAACCAGTGTGGAAACCAGCTTCATCTTTTGGATTTTGAAATCTCAAATCAACACTCCATCTTACATCTTCAGATAAATTTTCAAGAGATCTATGAGGTACTAATTGATGTAGAAATAAAACTGAGCCAGCTTTCATTTCACAAGTGACAACTTTTTCATCTGGTATATCTTTATCTTCTATAAATAAATACCAAGAATCTTTTACTGAACCATCTTTTTTTTCAAGCTTGTGATTTAAAACTCTTTCTGGTCTATGTCCTCCGGGTACGACTTGCATACAACCATTATTTTTATTCACATCTAAAAAAGGTATCCATGCTGCAGGTTGCGTAGTTTTTTCTGCTCCATCTTTTAAATAAGCTGAATCTTGATGCCAAGGAACAGTCATTCTCGCAGTTTGTGGAGTTTTTGATCTAATGTTCCAAACAGGATGACCAGAGATATCTTTACCAACCCAATTTTCAACCATGTCTAAAAGTTTTTTTGATCCCCAAAGATTAGCAAGCTCGGGTTTTAATTCACCTCTGTGATGAATTAACACTGAAGATCCTTTAAAGTCTTTTTCTAGTGCAGCTAATCTTTTAAATACATCTTTATCATTATGTTTGTTTGAAATCTTTCCAGCTTCAAAAGCTTTTTCTGCAAAGTCATCTACAATTTCATCAAATTCATTTAGTATAGGATTTAATTCATCCATACTAAAAACATCTTCTACAATAGTATAGCCTTCTTCATTGTATTGTTCGATTTGTTCTTTGTTAATCATTATTTTCCCCCGTATAGTAATCCAAAATCTTATTTACCCATTAACTAATAAATCAGTTAGCTCATCTATATTGGTATCCTGTTTTGCTAAGTCAGCAATTTTTTCACCTCTTGCCATAACACAGAGATGGTCTGCTATAGGATACACATGACTTAAATTATGTGTAATAAAAATTGAAGTTACTCCTTGGTTTTTTAAACCCTCTACAAATCGTAAAACTTTATTAGTTTCTTTAACAGATAAGTGATTGGTTGGTTCATCAAGAATTAAAACTTTTGACTTAAAGTACATTGCTCTTGCAATTACGACTCCTTGTCTTTCTCCACCTGATAGTTGATTAACCGGTGTATCTGGTGATCTTAGATGAAGCTCAACATCATTCAAAGCATCCATTGCAGCTTTATCCATAGATTTAGTTTTCATTAATCCTATTGACCCAAGTGAAAAAGTGGTTTGTTCTCTTCCAATGAATATATTTCTAGCAATAGACATCTGAGGAATGAGAGCTGAATATTGATAAATTGTTTCAATACCAAGGTTCATAGCTTCTTTAGTAGATTTAAATTTAACTTCATTGCCCTCAAAATATATATGACCTGAGTCAGGTGAGTGTGCTCCTGATAAAATTTTAATCAATGTTGATTTACCAGCTCCATTATCTCCAATTAGGCCGACAACTGAATCTTTTTTTATTTTAAGACTAAGGTTTTTAAGAGCGTGAACACCAGAGTAGTATTTATTAAGATCTTTACACTCAATTATGTTTTCATTACTCATCTTTACTCTCCGTTACACTATTATTTTTTTGAGAACTATTTTCATTTTCTTCTGCTTGATTTTTATGAACCATGTTTTCACCTCTTCTAACCACCCAAGTGTTGAAGACTACTGAAATAATAATTAATGATCCTAATCCTGCTCTAAACCATTCAGCATCTATTCTTGCCATGATGATTCCACTTTCTAGAAAACGAATTAAGATTGCTCCTATAGCTGCTCCAAAAATAGTTCCTACTCCACCAAATAAACTAACTCCCCCAATAACTGCAGCAGCAATTGATTCTAACTCAAGCAGATAACCTTGTGAAGGTAGTGGAGCTTCAATTCTAAATGTTTGAATCATTCCTGCAAAACCAGCTAAAAAGCCACAAAGAATGAAACAAAACATTTTTACATTATTTGTTTTAATACCCATTGATGATGCAGCTGCTGTATCGCCACCAGTCGAATAAATCCAATTACCTAAATTGCTTCTATGCAACATAATGCCAGCAATAAAAGCTACTCCTAACATCCAAAATAAAGAAGCTCTGAAAACTTCAAATTGAAAAACAAAAAGTTCATTTGGTAATTCATGTGGAAAAGGAGGTGGAAAACCACCAGTTGCAACTGTTGTTAAACTTCTAGCAATGTAAAGCATTCCTAGTGTTGCAATAAATGAAGGGATACCAAATCTTAAAGTTATGAAACCATTAACAAAACCAACTGCAATACCAATTGATAAACCTAATGCAATTGCAACCCATGGAGGCATACCTTGGTGAACAAGCTGAACCATAGTCATTGGAACAAGAGCAAATACTGATCCTACAGATAGATCAAACTCACCTGATATCATAAGTATTGCAATACCAATAGCTACAATAATATACTCAGGTGTAATACCCATAACAATTCGAATATTTCGGGCACTTAAAAAATTCTCATTAGCAATAAAAAAACCTGTCATAATAACCACAAACATAATGAAGGTACTTATCTCAGGACGCATTAAAATTGATTTTAAATTATTAGTGTTCATATTTTTTATAAAAAGAAGCCGGATAGGAACTATCCGGCTAAAATTAAATATAGATTATCTAACTGACATACCTTTGAATGAACGGATTTTTGCAACATCATCCGGTCCAATCATAGCTTTACCAGTGTTAATATCTAATGCACTTAAACCATATTTATTCATTAAGTATAGCTGGTGTACAGACATGTATCCTTGATAGTATGGCTGTTGGTCAACTGTAAGTTGAACATAACCTTTTTCCATTTCTTCAAATACTACGTCAACTAAGTCAAATCCTGCTAGCAACATTTGACCAGGCTCATAACCAAGGTTTCTTATACCCTGAGCAGCACCTGCTTCCCAAAATCCTACGTCAAAGTAAGCAGTAGTGTTTGGGTTAGTTTGTACGTATGAAGCAACTCTGTTTCCAACAGTTGAAAGGTCCATACCAGATTCAATTTTTTCATATGTAATTTCTCTGTCTGGGTTAGCAGCTTTGAAATCATCCATGAATCTTGCAATACCATTAGCTCTTGTGTAAGCCCAAGATTGGTTCATATCAGCTACACCAATTAATACGTGTACTGGACCATCAGGGAATTGTTTTGATAAAGTTGCTGCAAGTTCATAACCTGCTGCTTCTAAATCTTGTCCAACATAAGCAAGTCTATTACTACCTGCTGCACCTTCTGGATCATCTGTGTTAGCTGTAATTACTGGAATACCAGCAGCTAAAGCTTCATCAACAGCGGCATCAAAGATAGTTGGGTTAGTAATTGTAGTTACGATTCCGTCAACACCTTGAGCAATTGATGATTCTAAGTTTTGTAATTGCTCTTGTTGATCTCCATCACCGGATAGAGTTAACATTTGGCAATCAGCGCCAACTTGAGCACAAGCATCTTTGAATCCTTTATGAACAGCTGCCCAGAAAGCATTGTTAGTATCACTGTGCATTACAAAGTTAAATTTATATTCTGCCTTTGCTGAAGTAGCAAAAAGAGCTACTGAGGCAAGAATAATTAAAGCAAATTTTTTCATGCATTCCTCCTATAAATAATAATTTCCTAGCAAGAATAGGTATCTAAAACAAGGAGAAATGTTGAGAATAAGATAGTAAAATTATCGCAGTAACTGATAGTTGAATTAAATTTATATTTTTTTAAGGATTTGCCTTACAAAATCGTCATGCATAGGTTCAGGTTTCACACATGTAGAACGAAGTTCTACTTCAACTTTATAAATTGATGAAATCATAGCACATTCGATTACATCTAAAACGTGAAGAGCAAGCTCTCCATTACATCTATGCATTCTACTATTTTCAATTGCATCAATCATTTCGGAAAGCCCAATACCTCTATAGTTTGCTTGTTTTGGAGCCTCATTACTTCTTCCGCTATGATTAACAATATTTGTTTTTCCAAGAGGTTTATCTTCCACACTAATATCTTTCCATTCAGATCCAAGCTCTCCTGATATAGAAACTGGACCACCAAACATATTTGGATCTGGCACTACTAATGAACCTTTGGTTCCATAAAGTTCCATATGATTTCGCTTATGATTTAAAACATCAAATGAAATAAATCCTTGAATGATAGTTTTGTTTTGAAACTCAATATTAAACATATACGAAGTTGGGATTTCAACATTAAAAGTTTCTCCTTTTTTTGGACCAGCTTTGTATTCTCTTTTATCAAAAAATTTTACTCCTCTTCCTCTTATATTTTTTACAGGACCTAGAAGATTAACAAGAGTAGTAAAAAAATATGGACCCATATCTATTACAGGCCCTCCTCCTTCTTGAAACCAAGACTCAGGACTTGGGTGAAAATCCTGAACACCTGGAAAAGCAAAAATAAAATTACCAGTTAGAACTTGTCCAATATCATTATTGTCAATTAAATTTCTAGTAAGCTGTCCTCCTCCTCCTAAAAAAGTATCTGGGGCATTCCCAATATAGAGATTATTTTTTTTTGCTAAATTTAATAATTCTTTTGCCTCATCAAATTTAACACTCATTGGTTTTTCACAATAAACATGTTTATTTGCCTCTATAGCTCTTTTTGATATTTCATAGTGCGCTTGTGGAATTGTGAGATTAAGAATAATGTCTACATTTTTATCATCTAATATTTCATCCACTGATAGAGCTGCAATATTGTACTGCTCAGCTGTTTTTTTAGCTGCATCTAAATTGATATCAGCACAAGCTACAAAATTTATGTTATTAAAATATTCTTGCGCTCTAAAATATGTCTCTGCAATATTACCGCAGCCAATCAATCCAATATTTTTCATATTGTTAAATGATATACATTACTACAAAATTTAAAATAAGAAATTGAAAAATAAAATTACGTTATACGTTTGGTATTTTTCTATCAGGAACGTAGTTTGGATCAAATGCCTGCTT
>CACOAX010000022.1 GCA_902625365.1 uncultured Alphaproteobacteria bacterium | reverse complement strand
ACTTAAAATTTTAAAAAAAAATAAAAAAATTAATGTTAGGGAAGAATTTGTTGATATACCTGATAACTCATTTTTAGGACCTTTCTAAAAATGGGTGTTGAAATTAATCTATTAAAAAATTATCCAAAAACAAAAAGAAATACTTCTGAAAGGCAAATTGAAAAAAATATAGAAGTAGTATCAATTGCTAAAAAATATGGATTTGATTATTTTGACGGAGAAAGAAAATACGGTTATGGAGGTTATAATTATAACTCAAAATATTGGTCACAGGTCTCAATAGATTTAATAAATTATTATAATTTAGATAATAATTCAAAGGTTTTGGATGTTGGATGTGCAAAAGGATTTTTACTTTATGAATTAAAGAAAAATTTACCAGATTTAAAAATTGAGGGAATAGATATATCGAATTATGCAATTCAAAATGCAAAAAAAGAAATTAAGAAATATTTAAGAGTTGGAAATGCTATTGATTTACCATATGAAGATAAATCGTTTGATCTTGTGTTATCAATAGTAACTCTTCATAATCTGAAAAAAGATAAACTTAAAAAAGCCCTATCAGAAATCTCAAGGGTATCAAAAAAAAACTCTTTTATAACATTAGACGCGTATTCTAATGATGAAGAAAAAAGAAACATGGAAGATTGGAATTTAACAGCAGAAACTATGATGAGTAAAGAAGAATGGAAAGCTTTTTTTATTGAAAGTAATTTTCATGGTGATTATTATTGGTTTATCCCTTAAAAAGAATTAATGTTAAATTCCACAGTATTATCTAAAAATTTTCTTTCAGATGGTTATCTTAAGATAAGACCTAAAAATCAAAAATATCTTTTTGAAATTCAAAAAATTATAACAAATAAGATATCAAAAACAAAATTGAGTAAAAAAAATCAAATAAGTTTTTTAAATAATTTTCATAAATTTCAAAATCCATCAAATTTAAATGACACTAGATTAAAAATTTATAATTATATTAATTCTAAATCAATATTTAGTAAGATGTACTATGAAATTGTAAAAGAATATCTAGATATTTTAGTAGGTAATGAATTAGTCATGCAAAATAAAATTAATCTTAGCATCCAATTGCCAAATGATAAATCTTCTATCTTACCTATGCATTCTGATACTTGGTCTGGAGACTCACCATTTGAGATAGTTGTATGGATACCATTGGTAAATTGCTTTAAAACTAAATCTATGTTCATACTGAACCCAAAGGAATCAAAACATTTTTATATTAATTATAAAAAAAATTCTAAAAAACATGATAGTAAAAGTTTGTTTAATTTATATAAAAGTAAATTTAAATGGATAGATATAAAATTTGGAGAAGTCTTGATATTCAATCAATGTTTACCTCACGGAAATGTAGAAAATATTACAAGTGAAACTAGATGGTCTTTAAACTGTAGATTTAAAAGTCTTTTTTCACCATATGGAACAAAAAAAATAGGTGAGTTTTTTAAACCTATCAATATTAAACCAGCTTCCGTTATTGGTTTTAACTATAACGATCCTTTAGCAGAATAAAATGTATTTAAGAGGATATGTTTCAAGCAGAGAATTTTTTGAATATAATCCTCCGCAAAAAATTCAAAATCTAGCAATAAGAGACTATTGTTCTTCTAATAAATTTAATTATTTACTAAGTGCAACTGAGTATTCAATGAAAAATTCTTATCTAATATTAGATGAATTTTTAAAATTTAGAGATGGTTCGGATGGACTGGCATTTTATAGTATTTTTCAATTACCATTAAATTTTACGTTGAGACAAAATATTTTTGATAAAATACTAAAAAAAAGAAAACAACTGCATTTTTCTCTTGAAAATTTAGCTCTCAAGAACAAGAATGATATAAATTTAATCCATAATCTTTTTTTTATCAAGCAATCATATCAAAAATGCCTTTCATTGACAGATATCAAGCAAAATTTAAAATTATAAACAAAAAACTAGAATATTTTATATAATTAATTAAGGGTATGAGATGTTTAAGGCGGAGTAGCTCAGTTGGTCAGAGCGCACGGCTCATATTCGTGATGTCGGGGGTTCAAATCCCTCCTCCGCTACCAAATTTTGTAATTAATTTATTATGAAAAAAATTATAATAATAGGAGCAGGAGGACATTCAGAGGCTTGTATTAATATAATTGATAGAGATAAATCATTTGAAATCACTGCTATCTTAGATAATAAAAAAACTGGTAGTATTCTTAATTATCAAATCCTCGGAAATGATAATTTAATTGATCAATTAAGAGATGAAATAGAAAATGCTTTTATTGGTGTAGGGCAAATAAAAGAATATTTTAATAGAAAAAATATTTATGACAGATTAAAAGAAAAACTTTTTATACTTCCAAATATTATTTCTTTAAACTCAATCGTTTCAAAGTTTACAAATATTCAAGATGGTAATATTATTATGGATAATGCAGTTATTGGACCAAAAGTATATATAGGTAATGCAAATATCATTAATACGGGTTCAGTTATTGAGCATGGAGTAAAAATTGACAATTTTTGTCATATTTCTACTAATGTAGTAATAAATGGAGAGGCCAAAATAGGAGAAGGTACTTTTATTGGAAGTGGGTCAATAATTGCTAATGGAGTAAAAATAGGAAAAAATTGTTTTATTAAAATGGGATCAAAAATTACATCTGATTTATTAGATGAGACTAAAATTTAAATGAAAAAAAAAACAATCATTATTGCAGAAGCTGGAGTTAATCATGATGGAAATTTTGATAAAGCTATTAAGTTAGTTGATGCTGCAAAATTTGCTGGTGCAAATATAATAAAATTTCAGACATTTAAAACTGAAGATCTTGCTATAAAAAATATCAAAAAACCTGAGTATATAAAAAAAAATATTGACCTAAAAAAAAATACACAGTTTGAAATTTTAAAAAAACTTGAACTATCTAATAGTGATTTAAAAAAAATTATAAATTATTGCAAAAAAATAAAAATTGAATTTATGTCAAGCCCATTTGATTTAGAAAGTATTAAACTACTGCACAAACTTGGAGTCAAAAAATTTAAAATTCCTTCTGGCGAAATAAATAATATTCCTTATTTGGAAGAAATTGGTAAATTAAATAAAGAAATTATTATTTCAACTGGAATGTCAGACCTACTAGAAATAAAAAGAGCACTTAATATACTTCTAAAGTTTGGTACAAAAAAAAGTAAAATTACTGTTTTGCATTGTACAACAGATTATCCAACAAGATTTAAAGATGTTAACTTGAATGCAATGAATGAAATAAAAAGAAAATTAAGTGTAAATGTCGGTTATTCTGATCACACTATTGATATTACTGTTCCAATAGCTGCAGTCACTTTAGGTGCATTAGTTATTGAGAAACATATTACTTTAAATAACAATTCAAAAGGCCCGGACCATAAAGCAAGTCTAAATAAATACGATTTTAAAAAAATGGTTGACTCAATAAAAAATTTAGAAATTAGTTTAGGATCAAAAATTAAAAATATTACTGCATCTGAAAAAAAAAATATTAGATTGATAAGAAAATCTATAGTTGCAAAATGCAAAATACAAAAGGGTGATTTTTTTACAAAAAAAAATTTAACTACTAAAAGACCAGGCAATGGTATTAGCTCTTCGAAATGGTATGAAATTATTGGAAAAAAATCAAAATATAATTTCAAAAAAGATGAATTTATAAAAACTTAAATTAAATTTATGATTTATAACAGAATTATAGGAAGACTTGATATTAAAGGTCCTAATTTAGTTAAAGGAATTCATTTAGAAGGTTTAAGAGTTTTGGGTAAACCAGATGTTTTTGCCAAACTTTATGTAGAAGAAGGTATTGATGAACTGTTTTATCAAGATGTTGTAGCTAGCTTATATGAAAGAAATTCTCTTTTAGATTTAATTAAAAAAACTGCTAACTCTATTTCAATACCTCTTACAGTTGGTGGAGGTATTAGATCATTAAATGATATTGATCAGATTCTTAAATCTGGAGCAGATAAAATAGCAATAAATACTGCAGCAATAAAAAATCCTGAAATTATTTATCAAGCTGCTAAAGTATATGGATCATCAACGATTGTTGTAACACTTGAAGTTTCAAAATTAATTAATAATATACATTGTGTTTATACAGATAATGGTAGAGAATTTTGGGATATTAATGCAATAGATTGGGCGAAGAGAGTTGAAAATCTTGGTGCAGGAGAAATTTTATTAACCTCTATTGATAATGAAGGTACTGGTAAAGGTTTTGACATAACTATTACTCAAAAAATATCTGAGTCAGTTAATATACCAGTAATAGCTCATGGTGGTGCAAAAACATCTATAGATATTATTAAAGTATTAACTGAAACTCAAGCAAGAGCAGTAGCCATTTCTTCAATGTTGCACTATGGTTACCTAGATAAGGTACAATTAAATTCATCCAATTATGAAGAAGGCAATACAGACTTTATTAAAAAAAATATTAATTATAAAGATTATGCCAAAACTTCAATTATTGATATAAAAAAAGCATTGTTACCAAAAATATTGACTAGAATCTAAATGACTATTGCAATAATTAATTATGGAGCAAGTAACTTATATAGTGTTAAAAATTGTCTTAATAGATTGAATCTTAAATCAATAATTACAAGTGATGATGAGATAATAAGACAATCTTCAGCTGCTATTTTACCAGGAGTTGGAGCATTTGGTCAAGCTATGTATAATATTAAGAAACTAAAATTAGATTATTCTATTTATAAATTTATCGAAACTGGAAAACCATTTTTAGCAATATGTTTGGGTATGCAACTTTTATTTGAAAAAAGCTGTGAATTTAGTCAAAATAAAGGCCTAGGTTTATTACAAGGAGATGTAAAACTAATTGGTGGTAACAAAAATTTAAAAGTGCCGCATATTGGTTGGAATAAAATTAATTTAGTAAATCGCTCAACTAAAAATTCTGTATATCTTAAAAACTATGACGATGATTTTATGTATTTTGTTCATTCCTATTACGTTAATCCTGCAGATGAAAAAATTGTGTTAACTAAAACTAATTATCAGGATTTTATTTTTTGTTCATCTGTAGAATATAAAAATATAATAGCTTTTCAATTTCACCCTGAAAAAAGTGGCGAAAAAGGACTCAATATATTTAGAAATTTAAAGAAAAAAATATCTTAATTTTATAAATTAAATTATAAGGTTTTAACCATTTTTAAATTAATATAATGAAAACATTTTACAACTTACCAGAAAAAGTCAAATTTTGTAAAATATGTGTTAACTCAAATCAATATCCAGCATCAATACCAGAATGGAAACATGATGTTAATAGAACTAAAGCTAATTATATTAATTTTACTGATGGTGTTTGTGATGGTTGTATTCAAGCAATTAAAAAAAAAGAAATTAATTGGAAAAGCCGTGAGGAAGAACTTTTAATACTTTTAGACAAACATAGAAAAAATAATGGTGATTATGATTGCTTGGTTCCTGGTAGCGGAGGAAAGGATAGTGTTTTTGCTTCTATTATTTTAAAAGAAAAATATGGCATGAATCCTTTAACCGTAACTTGGCCTCCTATTTTGTATACTGATTATGGATTTCAAAATTTTAAAAATTGGTTAAGTTTGGGAGGTTTTGATAATATTACATATACTCCATCAGGTGAAGCAATGCGTAAATTGACTAAAATAGCTATTGAAACACTTCTACATCCATTTCAAACATTTATTTTAGGGCAAAAAAATCTAGCTCCAAAAATTGCTAGAAATTTTAACTTAAATTTAGTTTTTTTTGGAGAAAATGAAGCAGAGTATGGAAATCCAGTGGCAGATAATTATACAGCTTTAAGAAATAAATCATTTTATAGTGTATCAAATTTAAAAAATATAACTTTAGCTGGCAAAACTCTTGAAGAATTGGAAATTAATTATAAACTTAAATTAAGTGATTTGAGAATTTTTTTACCTTTAATTGAAGAGGAGACTAACCATAATCTCCAAGTTCATTATTTAGGCTATTACATTAAATGGGTTCCTCAGGAGTCTTATTATTTTGCAGTAGAAAAAACAAATTTCAAAGCAAGGCCCTTTAGAACTGAAGGAACATATAGTAAATACAACAGTATAGACGATAAAATAGATGACTTGCATCACTACACGAGATTTATAAAGTTTGGTATTGGCAGAGCAACAGATGATGCTGCTCAAGAAATTCGAAATAATCACATTACTAGGGATGAGGCATGTGCCTTAGTAAAAAAATTCGATGGTGAATTGCCCATAAGATATCTAAGTGAGGTTTTAGATTATTTAGATATAGATGAAGATTATTTTCATAAAAGATGTGATGATTTTAGATCCCCTCATTTATGGACAAAAATGAATGATAATTGGCTTCTTAGACATACAGTTAATAAAGATGGAGTTGATGATTAGAATATATATATTAAAAAAATGAAAAAAATAAAAGTAACAGCAGTTACTTGTAGTAGGTCGGAATATGGAATTCTGAAAGAAATAATATATAAATTTAATAGTAACAAAAAATTTAATTTTCAACTTATAGTTGGAGGGGAACATCTTTCTAAAGATTACGGTAATACTATCGATGAAATTATTTCTGATAAAATTTTAGTTAATTATAAAATAAAATATAAATTAAAAAAATTTAATGAAAAAAAAGATATTATAAATGCTTCTGCTGAAGCAATAGTAAAATTTGCTAATATCTTTAGTAAAATAAAACCGGATATTGTAATATTAGTAGGTGATAGATATGAAGTTTTTGCTGCTGCTTTTGCAGCATTTATGCAACTATATCCAATAGCTCACATCCACGGTGGCGAAAAAACTATTGGTTCAATTGATGATACTCTAAGACATTGTATTACTAAAATGTCTACTTTCCATTTTGTTGCTACTAAAGAATATAAAAATAGAGTTATTCAATTAGGAGAAAATCCTAAAACTGTTTTTAATGTTGGCGCTTTATCATATGAGGCAATAAAAAAAACAAGATTGTTTTCAAAAGAACAATTATCTAAAAATCTTAAGTGTAAGTTTAATAAATATATTTTTGTTATTACTTTTCACTCTATTACGAATAGTAAAAATTCAGATTTAAGGACCATAAACAATCTTTTAAATTCATTAAGAGTATTCAAAGATACAACTTTTCTATTTACAATGCCAAATTCTGATTCGAATTCGAAAATAATTTATAAAAAAATCATTAATTTTACAAGAAAAGTAGTTAACGCATTTTATTTTGAATCAATGGGACAAATTAATTATTATTCTTCAATTAAATATTGTAACTTGGTGATAGGTAATTCTTCAAGTGGTATAATTGAGGCACCTTATTTTAATAAAATTTCTGTAAATATTGGTGAGAGGCAGGAAGGAAGAGTAAAGGCAAAAAGCGTAATTTCGTGTGGTAACAGTTACCAGGAAATATTACAATGCTTAAAAATAAGTTTTAAAAAAAGTATTTGTAAACATAACAGCAATCTTTTTAAAAACCCCTATGGAAAAAAAATATCCTCAGAACTTATTTTTAATAAAATTGAAAATTTGATAACAAATAATAAAATTAAAATAAAATCATTCTATGATATAAACATTGATAAATTATGAAATTAGAAAAATTTTTTATAAATTCCAATAATACTATTTATGAGTCCATGAAAGCAATTGATAAATCTGGTTCAAAATGTTTGATTGTTATTGATAATAATCATAAATTAAAGGGAACCATAAGTGATGGAGATCTTAGAAGATCAATAATTGATGGAAAAAAAATTACTACAAAAATATCAAATATTTATAATAAAAATCCTAAGTATGTATATTTTGACAAAAAAAATAAAAAACTAATAAAAGATATTTTTTTAAAAGATTATTTAGATCTTTTGCCAGTATTAAATGATAAAAAACAAGTAATAGATATTATAAAAATAGATGATATCTTTAATGATAAAAATACAGCAAAAAAACTTAAAATAAAATTACCAGTAGTAATTATGGCTGGAGGATTTGGAAAAAGATTAAAACCTTTTACAGATATTTTACCAAAACCTTTAATTCCTATTAATAACGTTCCAGTAATAGATCACATAATCGAAAATTTTAATAATAATGGAGTAAATAAATTTATTATCTCTTTAAATTATAAAAGCAAAATTATGAGAGCTTATTTTGAGGAGATGAAAAAAAATATTGAGATTGAATTTGTTGAAGAAAAAAAACCTTTAGGAACAATTGGTTCTTTATCATTACTTGAAAAGAAAATACCAAAATCATTCTTTTTAACAAATTGTGATGTTTTAATTGATTATAATTATGAAGAAATTTTAAACTCTCATTTATTTAATAAAAATAAGATTACAATCGTAGCTTGTTCTAAGAGTTTTCAGGTTCCCTATGGTAATTGCAAAATTGACTCAGATGGCAATCTTCTGAATATTGAAGAAAAACCAAACTATAAAGTATTAATTAATACTGGAATGTATGTTATCGATAAAGAAATAATTAAATTTATACCAAAAAATACTAAGTTTGATATAAATAATTTAATTAAAATTCTTAAAGATAAAAAAATTAAAATAGGAGTTTTTCCAATTAGTTATCAGAACTGGTTAGATGTAGGTCAATGGAATGAGTATAAAAAAACTATTGATATTTTTAATGAAAAAATTAAATAAATTTAATATCTATGAATTTTAAAAAAAACATTGATTTAAAGTCTTTAAAAAAAAAGTATGATAATGATGGGTTTGTCGTCATTAAAAGTTTTTTATCAAAAGATGATGTAAACTTTATTAAAAATGATCTAAAGAACTTTATCTCAAATGACGCTAAAAATTTAAAAAATAGAGATATCAATTACACAAAAGATAATAAAATAAATTCTATACACAAAACTTCTAACTGGAAACTTATTAATAAAATTCAAAACGATGATAACTTGCAAAAAATATCTAAAAAATTACTTTCTGAACCTCCAAAAAATTTTGGCGCAGAATTATTTGCTAAACCTGCAAAAACTGGAATGCCATCACCAATTCATCAAGATAATTTTTACTGGGCAATAGATAATGCGAATGGTCTTACTTTTTGGATTTCTTTAGATAACTCTAGTAAAAGAAATGGCGGGATTTTCTATTTTAAAAAAACCCATAAACTGGGCTTACTTCAACACAAACCTTCATATGCCCCTGGCAGTTCACAAACTGTAAAATATTATGAAGGTATGAAATTATTTAAAAAATATACTCCAGATTTAAAACCAGGTGACTGTATTATTCATCATTCTCTAATAGTTCATGGAAGTCAAAAAAATATAAGTAAAAACCCAAGAACTGGACTTACTATTCGCTACATTGGTAAATCATCAAAAAAAGATAAAAATCTCCAAAGATTATATTTGAGCGAGCTAAAGACACAAGTCTTTTCAAGAAATAAATAACAAGTCAATGAGCTCAATTTTTTTAAATGAGTAGAATAATTTTAGTTGGAGGAGAAGGTTATATTGGTAAAGTTATTTCTAAATACATGATATCTAAAGAAAGAAATGTCATTAGTTTTGATAATTTAATTTATAATCAAGATGTTAGCAGCATAAAAAAAAATTTTAAATTTATTAAGGGGGATATTAGAAATGAAAGTAATTACAAAAATCTTTTTAAAAAAGATGATCAAGTTGTTATTCTAGCCGGTTTGGTAGGCGATCCTATAACAAAAAAATATCCTGTAATTTCAGAAGAAATAAATAATCAGGGAATTAAAAAAATAATTAATTTTTGTCTTGAGGCACAAATAAAAAATCTCATATTTGTTTCTACTTGTTCTAATTATGGACTTATTAATGATGAAATTAAAGCAAAAGAGAATCATAAACTTAATCCACTCTCAAATTACTCAATTGCAAAAGTTAAAATAGAAGAATATTTATTATCTAAAAGGAATGATACTAATTCAAACATTACTATATTAAGATTTTCAACAGCTTTCGGTCTTTCAGATAGAATGAGGTATGATCTTACTGTAAATGAATTTGTTAAAGAAATATATTTTAAAAAAACTCTTGAAGTATATGATCCAGATACTTGGCGACCTTATTGTCATGTAAAAGACTTTGCAAGAGTAATTTTAAAAATACTGTCAGAAGACTCTAATAATATATATTTTGAAATTTTTAATGTTGGT
>CACOAX010000021.1 GCA_902625365.1 uncultured Alphaproteobacteria bacterium | reverse complement strand
TTATTGGTCCAACTTTATTATTCACTCCTTCCTGATTTATATGTACTATTAAATCTAAGTTGTTCTCTTTAATAGTTTGATCTCTAAATTTTATCATTTCTTTAAATTTCCAAGTCGTATCTACATGTAAAAGTTTAAAAGGAATTTTATTTGGAGCAAAAGCTTTAATTGCTAAATGCAACATAACTGAAGAGTCTTTTCCAATTGAATAAAGCATGACCGGATTTGTAAATTCAGCCGCTACTTCTCTAATTATATAAATGCTCTCAGATTCAAGTTTTTTTAAATGATTAAAAGTCATTTTAAATTACAAAGTCAATATTGCTGTAAGCAAAAAATTCAGGGTTAAGAATATTTTCTTTTTCATTATATAAAATTTCCTTATTATCGATGCTTTTAAGTTTTCCACCAGCTTCTTCAAGTATTATATGTCCCGCTGCTATATCCCATTCAGAAGTTGGACCAAATCTGGGATAAATATCAGCAGATCCTTCGGCAATTAAACAAAACTTTAAAGAGCTTCCTTTTTGTAAAATGTCAAATTCATTAAAGTTCTTATTAACCCATTTATCAAGTATAGGATTTGAATGAGATCTACTTCCAACAATCTTAATTTTATTTGATTTTTTCTTATTAATTGAAATTCTTTTTGCTTCTTTAAGTGTATTTAATTTTTTTTTAGTTAATATTTTATATGATCCAAAGTTCTTAATTGAATAAAATAATTCATTTAAGGCTGGTGTGTAAATCACACCTAATATAGGTCTATTGTTTTCAATTAGTGCTATATTAACTGTAAATTCATCATTTTTTTTAATAAATTCTTTAGTCCCATCAAGAGGATCGATTAACCAATATTTTTTCCATTTTTTTCTTATTTTCCAATCAATAAATTCTTCTTCACTTAGTATTGGAATATCTGGTGTAATTTTTTTAATCGAGTCAGTAATTATTTTGTGTGAAGCTAGATCTGCTTTTGTTAAAGGCGATTCATCATCTTTATAAATGACATCAACATTTTCATTATAATAATTTAATATTACTTCACCTGCATCTACAGAAATATTTACAATTTCTAATAAATTTTCTTTACTGAGCATAAACTTAAAATTTTTTTTATTTTTAATAAAATTTTATGATAATATTATATTCTTAGTTTCATTAAATAAAGTATTTAAAACACATGGATCAAATAATTAATAATGAATTGATAGAAATTGATAATATAACGTGTCTTGAAGAATCTGTCATAGTCAAAAGAATGATGGATTACTTGTTACCAGAATACTTAAGTAAAAAAGATCAGATAAATAATAGAGCTCTAGAAATTGTAAGAGAGTCTAGAAAATCTATTAGTTTAATTAAGAGTCCTATTGAAAATCTTCTACAAGAATACAAACTTAATACTGAAGAGGGTACTGTTCTCTTATGTTTAGCAGAAGCTTTACTTAGAATACCAGATCAAAAAACTATTGATAGACTTCTCGAAGATAAGTTTACATCGACAGATTGGAAAAAACATACTGGTTTTGATAAAGGTATATTTGTAAATGCTTCATCATGGGCATTTTTAATAACTGGGAATATATTAAAAAGAAATAAATTTGATGAAAGCTCAATAGAAGAAAATTACAAAAGCCTTTTAAAGAAAAGTTCAGAGCCTGTTTTTAGAAGTATAATTAGAAAAGCTGTTATGGTTTTAGCAAAACAGTTTGTGTTCAAATCTAAAATGGAAGAAGCAGTTAAATTTACAAAATCAGAAAAATATAAAAATAATATTTTTTCCTTTGATATGTTGGGAGAAGGTGCGAGAACACAAGAAGATGCTGAAAAATATTTTCAAGAGTATAAAAAAAGTATCGAGTTCACTGGTGATATTTTATCTAATAATGAAGATGTGAGATATTCTAACGGAGTATCAATAAAACTTTCTGCACTAAACTCAAGATATGAAAGACATAAATATAAAGATTTAGAAACTGAATTAATTCCAAAATTGATTGAGTTAGGACTTCTTGCAAAAAAGAAAAATATTCAATTGTGTATAGATGCTGAGGAGGACAAAAGATTTATATTATCTTTAAAAATATTTAAGAAATTAATTGAAACAAAGGAGCTTAGCAATTGGAATGGTCTAGGTTTAGCTTTACAGGCTTATCAGAAAAGAGCTTTCTATACTATTGATTGGATTAACAATATAGCAATAAAAAATGATAAAGTCATACCAATTCGTTTAGTAAAAGGAGCCTATTGGGATAGTGAAATTAAAGCTGCACAAGAATTGGGGCTTGAAAAATATCCAGTTTTTACAAGAAAAGCTATAACTGATTTGTCTTGGATGGCATGTGCGATTAAAATGTTGAAGTATCAAAAAAATATATTTCCCGCTTTTGCAACTCATAATGCACATTCAATAGCGTTTATTGAAGAAGTAGGAAAAAATTCAAATTTTGAATTTCAA
Source organism: uncultured Alphaproteobacteria bacterium (assembly GCA_902625365.1). Classification (GTDB taxonomy): domain Bacteria; phylum Pseudomonadota; class Alphaproteobacteria; order HIMB59; genus CACPNW01. The sequence continues at coordinate 8,393 of CACOAX010000021.1, read as the reverse complement.
AGAATTCATGGAATGGCTGATATTCTAAATGATTATTTTAATAAAAATTTAAATAATAATTATTCTAAATGTAGAATTTACGCACCGGTGGGCAATTATGAAGATCTCCTTCCTTATCTGATGCGAAGATTGCTAGAAAATGGTGCAAACACTTCTTTTGTAAATAAATTAAATGACCTGAAAATAGAAATTGATGAGTTAATTTCAGACCCTATAGAAATTGTAAAATCTTATAAAGAATATGATAATCCATATATTCCGTTACCTAATAAAATGTTTTTACCAAATAGAGAAAACTCATTAGGTACAAATTTATTTAGTGAGAAAACAATTGCAAAATTAGAAAATTTTTTTAGTTTAAGCAATGAAAATCATAATGCTCATTCATTAATATTAAATAAAGAAAAAATTAGTTCAAATAATGTTAAAATTTTTTCTCCTTCATCTAATACAAAAATAGTTGGTAATATAAGTTACGCAGATGAAAACACAATTAATGATGCATTAAAAGTATCCAAAGAATATCGAAAAAAATGGAGTAGTGTTGGAATTGACGAAAAGATAAAAATAATTAAAAATTTTGCTTTGTTATTAGAAAAAAATAAAGAAGATCTGTTGAAAGTTTGTGTAAATGAAGCAGGTAAAACAATAAATGATTCATATAATGATTTAAGAGAGGCAATCGATTTTTGTTATTACTATTCAAGTGAGGCTAAAAAAATATTAAATAAAGAAATCATATTTGATGGTCCCACTGGTGAAAAAAATAAATTAATTTATGAGTCTAAGGGAGTTATTTTCTGTATAAGTCCATGGAATTTTCCAATTGCAATTTTTGTTGGTCAGATTGTTGCAGCTTTGTTATGTGGAAATACTGTAATAGCCAAACCAGCTGAACAAACATCAATTATTTCATATAAAATTATTAAACTTTTATTTGATGCTGGTTTACCAGTAAACGCATTACAATTAATATTAGGAGAGGGTTCTAAAATAGGTGAAAAAATATTACAAAATGATTGTATAAAAGGTGTACTGTTTACAGGCTCATCTGAAACAGCAAAAAGTATTCAACATTATTTAAATAAAAGAGAAGAATTGGTGTCATTGACGGCAGAAACTGGTGGTCAAAATTTTATGATTGTTGACTCATCAGCACTTACAGAGCAAGTAGTAGATGATGTAATTGAGTCAGCTTTTAACTCTGCTGGACAGCGCTGTTCGGCTTTAAGAATATTAGCCATACAAAACGAAGTATATGAGAAAACAATACAAATGTTAATTGGTGCAACTAAAAAAATCAAAGTTGGATTACCTGATAAACTAGATACTGATTTAGGCCCACTCATTGATGAAAATGCGAAAGAAAAAATTAATAACCATTTAACAAAATTTAAAAATAAAATATTATTTGACCTACCAATAAATAATGACTTAAATGGCTTCTATGTAGGTCCTAAAATAATCGAATTAGATAAACTAGGTGATATTAAAAACGAAGTTTTTGGTCCCGTTTTACATGTCTATAAATATAAATCTAATGAACTTGAAAAATTAATCGAGTCCATAAATAAGATGAATTATGGTTTAACATTAGGATTGCACAGTAGAATAGATAATACTATCAACTATGTTTTTAAAAATGCAAATATAGGAAATATTTATATTAACAGAAATATCACAGGGGCTGTAGTAGGTGTACAACCCTTTGGTGGCAGAGGTCTGTCTGGAACAGGTCCAAAAGCAGGTGGACCTAATTATTTGATTAATTTACTTAATGAAAAAACTTATTCTCACGATATGACAACTTCTGGAGGTAATGCCTCACTGTTTATGTTACCTGAAAAAGAATAATTAACTAATTATAAACTTTGGTTTACCTAATTTCGTAAAATCTAATACTACTCCAAGACCATAACTGTCTGAAGCCTTAAATTGTCCATTTATTCTTTGCGGTGATCCTTCAGAATAACTAATAGCATTATAACTATTAAAATCTGTTGAAGAAAAGCGGTAATCTATAGGAGTGCTATGTGCTAAATGTGATATGGCCGCTGTTGCTATATCACCGCCCCAAGAGTCTTCGATGGTCATAGGAATATTAAGCTCAACACATAAATCTCTAATTTGTTTACTTTTAGTCAGACCGCCTAATTTACTAATTTTAAGATTAATGATATCCATTGCTTTATCTTTATAAGCAGTTAAAAAACTATTTAATGAAAAAATACTTTCATCTAGAATAAAAGGCCGATTATTTTTCTCTCTTATCAATAGACATTCATTATAAGTTTCGCAAGGTTGTTCATAATAGATATTTAAATGACATGTTTTATCTATTACCTTAAGTGCCTCATGAGTTTTCCACCCTGTATTTGCGTCAGCAACTAAGATATTGCTATCATTAAGTATAGAATCAACTTGTTTAATTCTTTCAATATCTTCCTGATAATAGCCACCTACTTTTAATTGAAATTTTTGATATCCCTCACTTTTGTATTGTTTTACAATTTCTTTCATCTGCTCAGGATCTTCTTGAGATATAGCTCTGTATAGACTAATGGTTTCTCCATACTTACCTCCAAAGAGTTGCCAAATAGGAGCTTTATAATATTTTCCTATTATATCCCAACAGGCCATATCAATTGGTGATTTTACATATGGATGACCATATAAACTTTTGTCCATCTCTATATTGATTGTATTTATATTTGTAGGATCTTTTCCTATTAAATTTTTTCCAATTTCTAAAATTCCTGATCTAACACCTTTTGAATATGCTGGTAAGTAAGATGATCCTAAGTTACAAACCTCCCCTACTCCTTGAATATTATTATCTGTTTCAATAACTACGATTGTACAATCAAAATTATTAACTATATTTTCATTAGCCCACTTATATGCTTTTTCTATCAGAGGAATATCAATCTGATAAACTTTTATATTATTTATTTTCATGAAAATAATTAACTAAATTATTTCTAGTTCTCTACTAAAAGTTGTCAATGATTCACAAGAGTTATTAGTTATAAGAACATCATCTTCAATTCTTATTCCTAAATGATTTTCTTTATACAAACCTGGTTCTATTGTAATTACCATCCCCTCTTCTAATAATTCATGATTTTTTCTCATTACATATGGATCTTCATGTACATCCATTCCTAATCCATGGCCAGTTTTATGAACTATATATTGTTTAAAATTTGACGCTTCTAGAATTTTCATAACGTTATCATCTAAGTCATGCATAGAAATCCCAGGTTTTGAAACTTTCCTTCCAACTGAGTTTGCTTTATAGACAACATCGTACATGTTTCTATTTTCTTCATTGACTGAACCTAAGAAGAAAGTTCTAGTAATATCAGAGTTATAACCATTAACATTAGCGCCAAAATCAAATAAAATACAATCACCTTTTTTTATTTGATAATCATCTCTAGAGTGACCGTGACATAATGCAGAATTTGAACCAGCTAAAACAAGTGGCTCGAATGCAATATCATTTGCACCAAATTCTAATAATTTTTGCATAAGATATTTTTTAATTTCAATTTCAGTTCTTCCTTCTTTAACAAAATTAATAGTATCACTAAGAGTTTGTTCAGCTATATCTACAGCTTTACGTATATTTTCAACTTCATATTTTTTTTTATGTAATCGTATTTTACTAATTATTTTATGAGCATTTTTTATTTTAATTCCTTCTGAAGCTTGCATAATTGCCTGCATCTCGAATGCCCTCATTAATTGACCTTCAATTCCTAAAGTAAAATTATTACCTAATAATTCAAAAGCTTTATTAAAAGCACTTTGAAATCCATCGTTATCTTGCCATTCAATAATTTCAGCATCAAAATTTAAATTAATAAAGTTAGAAACCTCCAAAACAGGAACTATAGCAACTGGCTTATGAGACTTTGAAATTATTAGCACAAAGGGGCGTTCCATTAAAAAAAATTGACCGCCAGTTATGTGTCTAAAATTTGGACCAGGGACTAAAGCAAATGCATCTAATTCATTTTTTTGATCATTAAGCAATCTTTGTAATTTTTCTATCATTATATTTTTTTCTCCATTTTTAGTTGATGTTTAATAAAAAAAGGAATTAAAAAAACAGTAAGAAAATCAATTTTTTTTAAATCTTTATCTGAATAGTGGTTTTCTTTATTTAGGATGTTTACAGTTCCTATTGGCCTTCCTTGAAAAAGAATTAATAAATTGATTATTGAACCACATCCTAACGAAAAAATTATCTCATAATCAAAAAATATTTTTTTAATCTCTTGTTTTGATTTGCAAATAAAATGTTGTTTATTTTTAAGAACTTTAGTTGACCAGATATTTTTTGGCATTTTTTTTTGACCAAGTATTGGATATATTTTATTATTATTTGAATATACTCTTTCGCAAAATTTTAATTTTTCATCAATAACTGTGAATGTGATTAGTTTATGCCCTATTAAAGAATGAACAATTTTATCAATTTTTTTATAAAAAGTTTTTTCATTTTCTTTTTTTATATCTTTAATAAGTTTTTGATTTAAATTAATCACAAAGTTATTTTTTTCTTAAATCTTCTGTTGCTTTATGATCAATTTCAAGGTTTTTAGTAATAACAACTTTATAATCCTCTTTTGCCTTCTCTATTGAAACATACCTATTTTGTACATCTTTTAAAACATCTTCAGGTTGTCTTTCGAGAGGCTCTTCGAAACCTCCTCCTCCTCCAGTATATGTTGTTAAAACTGTTCCATTTTTGATTTGTAATCCGTTTGCTTTTAAAATATTTTTTTCTGGTGAATCGGGTATTTTAATATTTACATTTGGTGGCATTCCATCTTTCCCACCAAATAAACCCCAAGCAGGAGTAACAGATCTTTCGAACCACAGTGAAACAAATCCATCAGTATTTATTGTGTATTCCCTATATAGCCCCGATCCTCCTCTGAATTTACCAAGCCCACCGGAATTTTCTCTAAAACCATAATTAAAAATTGAAACAGGATACTTATTTTCAAAAACCTCTATTGGTAAATCCTTAAAACCACCATTGACGTTATTAATTAGAGCATCAGCTCCATCTGATCCTTGAAAACCTCCCCAACCTCCGCAAGTTGGTTCAACAGATAAAAAAGGAAAATTATTTCTTGGATCGACACCTCCAATAAATATAACCATCGAGTCACCATAATGTGCTGCTGCTGAAAGTTCCTTGGCTGATCCTGAAAGTGCTTTTACAAAGGCATCAATAAGCAATCCAAGACTTGAAAAATACCACTGGCAAGCTGCAGGTTCTTCAGCTTTGAAAATTGATCCCTTTGGTGCAGTTACATCTAGTGTTTTAAATGTACCACCATCAACTGGTCTCTTAGGGTTAATTAGAAGTTTAAAAGCTACTCTGCATGCGGAAATTGTTTGAGCAAATCCACAGTTAACAGGTCCTTGAGTTTGATCTGCTGAACCATCCAAGTCAATTGTTATTTTTTCATCTTCAACGATTACTTTCATGTTGATCTTAACCGGATCACTGCCAAGACCATCGTCATCCAAAAAACCATCAGCGTAATAAGTACCATTCTTTATAGCTTTTACTGCTTCTCTTTCTAATTCTTCAGATTGTCTAAAAATTTCATCTCTTGCTGATTTAACTAAATCGATACCAAATCTATCAAGTATTCCCTGAAATCTTTTTTCACCAGTTTTACCTGCTGCAATTTGAGCATTCATATCGCCAATTAATGAGTAACCAAATCTTCCATTGATTCTTAAAAATTCAATTATTTCTTTCTTTGGTTCATTATTTTCATATAATCTTGTAACAGGCCATCTAAAACCTTCTTGGTAAATATTAGAAGAATCCATTGAGCCACCTGGATCCTTTGCACCTACATCCAACCAATGTGCTCTACTAGCAGAGAAGCCTGCTAGCTGCCCATTCCAAAAAATTGGAGCAAAAATTGTGATATCATTAAGATGTGTTCCAGTAAAAAAAGAATCATTTACAAAAAAAATATCACCTTCTTTAAAATAGTCCCATCCATAAATTTTAGCAGTTTCTTGAACACAAACTTGAAGATTACCTAAAAATAAAGGTAGGCCGGAAGATTGACCCAACACTTCACCTTTTTCATCTAAAAGAGCTACAACACAATCTTTACCTTCATAAATAACAGGAGTGTAAGCACTTCTGATTAAAACCGCATTCATATCTTGTGCAATAGAAATAAATGCATTTCTAATTATTTCAGTGCTAATTGGATCTGCTTTTTTCATGATTTATCCTTAGTTATGATAATATTACCGAATTCATCTTTTATAATTGAATAGTTTGGTGGAATAACAGTTGTTGCAGTTGATTCTTCAATTACTGCTGGTCCTTCAAAACTTTCATTGACTCTTATATTATGTCTTGCATAAATTTTTGTTTCATATTCTTTTTGGTTAAAAATAATTTTTCTTTTTGAATCTTTAATTGTTTTATCATTTTCTATATTCTTAACAGAGTCTGTTTTTTTAATCTTTCCTGTTGCAATTAATCTTAAATTTATAAATTCACTTGGACCTTCTGGGGTTGAGTGACCGTATTGCTTTTCATATGTTTTGTGAAAATTATTATTAATTTCATTTAAGTCAAAAGGTTCACTAATATCAACATTAACGTAGTATTCCTGACCAATATATCTCATATCTGCTGTTAAGCTGAAACTCATATCATCTACATTAACATTTTCACTTTTTAATAAGGCTATTGCTTCATCTTTTAACTTATTAAAATTTTCTAGAAGTTTTTCTTTTTCTAATGATTGAAAATTTTGATAAAAATTAACAGTCAAATCTCTTCTAATATCTGTTTGTAACATACCCCAGGCACTGAAAGTTCCAGGATCATTTGGAACTATTATTTCATTTATCTCAAGTTCTTCAGCTAACCAAACAGCATGCATAGAACCTGCGCCTCCAAAGGCTACTAAACTAAATTCTCTTGGATCTATTCCCTCTTTAACAGTAATAGTTCTTATGGCATCAGCCATTTTGGCATTAATGATTGACAAAATTCCCTCAGCTAATTCAGTTGAAGATATATTTAATTTTTCAGATAAACTTTTTAAAACACTCTCAGAGGCATTCAAATCTAAGTCCATCCAACCACCAAGTTTTGATTCTTTACCAAGTCTTCCTAGATACAAGTTTGCATCTGTAACAGTTGGTTCTTGTCCACCTTTACCATAACATGCTGGTCCAGGATTAGCCCCTGCACTTCTTGGGCCTACTCTAAGTGCTTCATTCTCTAACCAAGCAACTGATCCTCCACCAGCTCCTATTGTATGAATATCTACAAGTGGAATTAATAAAGGAATGAATTCTTGTTCAGTTTCATTAGTTACTGAAGGTTTTCCATTTATGATTAAACTCATATCAAAAGATGTTCCGCCCATATCAACACAAATTAAGTTTGGCCTTTTAATTAATTTTGATAGGGCTTGTCCTCCGATTGTTCCTCCGACAGGACCAGATAAAAGAGTTTTAACGGGTTGTTCAAGCGCTGACTCAGCTCTTATAACACCACCATTAGACTGCATTATATAAAGAGGTTTTTTATAATTACTTCCTTCAAGTTGTTTTTGGAGTGATTTTAAATAATTATTTGTAACTGGACCAATGTAACTATTCATTACGGCAGTAGAGGCTCTTTCATACTCTCTCCACTCTCTTGCAATTTCATGGGACAGTGAAATCACTACATCTTCCTTGATAAGTTTTGATAGGTAATTTCTACTTTGAATTTCGTGCTGAGGATTTACATATGAATGCAAGAAACAAATTGATACTGCTTTAATATCTTCTTTATTTATTATTTCAGCAATATTAGAAAGATCATCTTCGTTTAGTTTTGTTTTAATAGATCCATCCCACATAGTCCTTTCTTCTACTTCATAGACATCTTTTCTTGGAACAAGTGTTCCTGGTTTTGTATATCTGACATTGTATAATTCTTTTCTATCTCCTCTAGCAATAGTATATGTATCACTAACTCCTTTTGTCATAATTAATAAAACTCTTGAACCTTTTCTCTCTAAAAAAGCGTTCAAACCTACAGTTGTTCCATGGACAATAAAATCTATATTTTCAATTTCTAGATTAGAATTTAAACCATTGAAAACTGCATTCGCTGGGTTTTCTGGTGTTGAGAGCACTTTGATTGTTTTAATACTATTGTTTTCAGTATCATCGACTACTATGTCAGTAAATGTTCCTCCTATATCTGCAGATACTCTATACATAATTAAAAAATTAAAATGATATTTAATAAATAGTTAACATCAAAATATTCTTTAATTCCAGTAAAAAATCATTTTTTTAAAATTTTTTTACGAAAAATTAATATCAAT
>CACOAX010000020.1 GCA_902625365.1 uncultured Alphaproteobacteria bacterium | reverse complement strand
ACTGTATTAAAATTAAATATATAATGATCATAAATAAACATAATTAGGACATAGGATTGTTAATCACCTAATATTTTCAGTGTGGAAGTATTTGGACCCTCAACCTCTTAGCGATGCAAGAGTGTGCCAATTGTGTAATTATAAAGATATTATCTGAAAATTTGGCTGGGGCGGTAGGATTCGAACCTACGAATGCCGACTCCAAAAACCGGTGCCTTACCGCTTGGCGACGCCCCAAATTCTGACTACTCTCTAGTATTTAGCACAAAATAAGTCAAATTCTTCAAGTTAGATATTACCATAAATAACATTAAAAAACATAAAAAGTGATCCTTATTAATTTAAGATTGATTCAAAATAAGGGATTTACATTTTTAAAGCTAAACCTATTTAATTTTTATGCGAACATTACTTAGTATAATTTCAAGTTTGTTAATCTTTTTATCCATGACTCAGGCAAATGCGAATACAGAGAAAATGTACGAGAAGCTTGTTAATGATTGGTCAACCATTTTTCCAGATGGAAATAGAAATGCTGCTGGCCCAAGATTTTTTAAATATATTTTAGACCAAAACCTAGAATACGAAGAGTTTATACAATTTAACAAGTTATATTGCGCTGTTTCTGGTTCTCTAATCGCTCCGGATGTTCAACCAGATGAAATTTATCTTACTAATTTGGAAAACGACGAAAAAATCTGCGGTCAATATTATAAATGTTGCTGGCCTTGTTTATGCGATGTAATGAAATACTCAGAAACAAAAAAAATAAATATAGATTTTAAAGATCAGTCAAAAGATATTTATGCTATCGTTATTGATAATCCCTGTAATAAAAATGATTTTCCAGAACTTGTTAACAGAAATTATTTTTGTGAAGGTAATGAATTAAATAAAGAATATACGTACTCAATAGACAATAAACTTGTAATTGGTCTGTTACATAATGCAAAAAAATGTGATGCTTATGATATAGATTATATAAAAAATGATCAAATAACTGGACCTATGTGTGAAGCCCGAAATAGCATGCCTCTCGAAGATTTAAATTTTGGTATGGGTGACATTTTTATCAGATTAGCAAATTGAAAATATTTGATATGAATAAATTAATTTTTATTTTTATAATATTAATATCAAGTATGGCTAAAGCAAATTTTTTCTCTAATATTTCAGATATAATTGTAAATAATAATGATAGATTAAGTTATGGAGTTTCAGTAACTGACTTTGACAAAGATGGAAGTTATGAATTTATTGTTGCTGGTTTTGGTTATTCTAATTTAGCTCTAAGTTATATAAATGGAAAACTAATTAATACTATACAAGATCCTTTATTCATTGATGAAGATAGAAAAACTATTGGTGTATCGGCTTGTGATATAGATCAGGATGGTTTTGAAGAAATTTATTTTTTGAATACTGATACATACAGTGGAGTAAAAAAATACTCTGATAGATTACTTGACAACGATAACGATATTTTCGATCATTTTGAGTTAGAAAAAAATTTAGAAAATTTAAATATGACTGCAGGTAGATCAGTTGCTTGTGTGGACAGAAATGGATCAGGAAAATACGGCATATATGTTGCTAATTATGGTGGTCCTACAAGATTTTATGAAACAGAAGGAAATGAAATTAAAGACTTGGCCCCAATGTTAGGTATTGATCAAATCACTGGAGGAAGAGCTGTAATCTCAGGTCATATAATTTCAAATAATATGGATATATTTGCGGCCAATGAGAGAGGCCCGAATTTTTTATATGAAAATACTAAAGGTAGTTTTAATGACATAGCAATTGAAAAAAATGTCCAAGATACTTTTCAAAATGGTCGAGGAACTACTTTAACTGATTTTTTATATAGAGGAGAGCTTGATATTATCACTAGTAATTGGGAAGGTTATCATCGTATTTTTGTAAAACAAAAAGAATCTTTTCTTGATATGTCTTCACTTAAATTTAGATCACCAAGTAGAATACGAACAGTAATATCTGCTGATTTTGATAATGATGGTTACGATGAAATTTTTTTAAATAATATAGGGCAACCAAATAAGTTATTTAAAATTTTAGATGGTGGCAAACTAGAAGAAATTTCACTAAACAACGCTCTTGAACCATATGGACTAGGTACTGGTGCAGCAGTAGCAGATATTGATAAAGATGGAGTACTTGAATTACTTGTATCACATGGTGAATCCGGAGCAGAACCTCTTAGCTTATATAAAGCTAATATTTTAGAAAATAATTCCTATTTACGAATTAAACCCCTAAATTTCTTTGGTGCCCCAGCAAGAGGTGCAACAGTAACTTTAAATACAAATATGAGAAACCATTCAAAAACAATCGATGCTGGGTCAGGATACTTATGCCAGATGGAGCCAGTTGCACACTATGGTATCAGAAAAAACGAAATTATTGAAAGTATTACTATTAAATGGACAAACGGTAATGAAAATAAATATGAAATTAAACATCTAAATCAAGTTTATGAATTTAGGCAACCTATTTAGTATCCTTAATATATTTTTTAAATTTTAATAATTCTTCTTTCTCAACATCAATAGTAAATTTTTTAGTAGGAAAATTTTTATTAGCAACATCAACTTTATATTCTTTAAAAGCTTTAATTCTTTCTTTTTGTATATTTGAAAAAACTTTGTTGAAATTTCTATATACTTTTGCATGTCTTGGAATTCTCCAGTTGCTGTTTCCTAGTATATCTTCTGCAAACAAAAATTGAACATCGGCATCTTTCCCAGAACCAATAGAAATTGTAATTAAATTTGTATTATTATCAATTTCTTTCATTATTTTTTCAGGTATGCACTCAACTTCCACACCCCAAGCTCCAAGATTTTCTAATTCTTTAATGTCATTAAATATTTTTTTTGCTTCATCAGAAGTTTTTCCATAAGGTTTCATTCCACCTGTCCAAGTAGATCGCATGGGCACAAAGCCCACGTGTCCTTGAAAAGGAATACTAAATTCATTCAAATATTTTATGAAATTTATATTCCAACATCCACAATGGATAGAATCAATACCTAATTCCATATATCGTAATGCCTGCTTTATAGCGCTTTCCTTATTTGAATGTTCTAACCAATTAATTCCTACCGTAAAAAAAGTTTTTGACGCCGCTTCTCTTATTTCTTTCAGAGGTGAAGGTGGTCCAGCAATAATAAGATCAATTCCTGCTTCTTCACATGCTGCTGCTTCTTCTGGATTAGTGACATTTATTTGTGTTAATTTTTTTTTTCCTTTAATGCTAATAAGGTCTTTAACAGTGTAGTTTCTAACACCAGAATGTAATCCCATAGAAAATACTTTTTTATATTTTGTTTTTTTCATTACTGTATATTTATTAATAGAGTTCTTAAATTTATACACTATATAGAAATTGTGGTTCAAACAAGTGTATTAAAAAAACCCTTTCATTGGAAATGCAAGCACACCTGGAGACGAAGTGCTAAAAACACGCTATGGTGTCTTCTGGGGTGTTCTATTGGAGACTTTGGTACGATACTATATTTTCAAATAAACGCTATAAACTGGACCACTCTCTCAATAATGATACTAGCTATTATTAATGGTTTAATAACTAGCATTATTTTAGAAACAATAATTTTATCAAGACAAATGACAATTAAAGTTGCTTTTCAAACAGCCTTAACAATGAGTTTTATTTCTATGCTTGCCATGGAAATTGCAATGAACTCTGTAGATTGGTTAATTTTAGGAGAAGCAAAACTAGTATGGTGGATAGTACCCATAATGCTTGTAGCAGGATTTTTGACACCATGGCCCTATAATTATTACAGATTAAAAAAATATAATATCGCCTGCCATTAATTAAATTAATTCACAAATCAATATTGAAAATATTTTAAACCTACATATCTGATCTTTATGATTAGAATATTACTTACATTATTATTTATTAGTTCTGGTGTATTCGCTGCTGCAAGCTCAGACGACAGCAGCTCAAGTATGTCAGCAGGCGATCAAGTTATTAAGCTTTATGATAAGGCTTACGATTTAGTCTATAATAAGAAATTTGATAAATCGATCAAATTGCTTGAAAAAATAGCTAATCGTAAAGATCTTGGTGATAAAAAAGCTGATGTTTATAATTTGCTTGGATTTAGTTACAGAAAACATAGTGAGCCAGATTTAGATAAAGCATTCGATGCGTATCAAACTGCATTAGAAGCTAATCCTGAACATTTAGGTGCACATGAATACTTAGGTGAATTATATATTACCCTTGGTAATATGGCTAAAGCAAATGAGATGCTTTTAAAATTAGAAAATATTGCTGGAACTAAAACGATGGAATATACAAAACTAAAGAAGGCAATTGATAATTCATAATTAGAATTACTCCAAATGCAGTCAGAATATGCCCATTTTTATGGGCTTATTTTTTTTGGAGTATTTGAAAAAAATAAGTCTATAATAACATATGGCTAATATACTTGATCTTATTTCTAGAATTTTTCTTTCCCTAGTTTTTTTTGTAAATGGTTATTCAAAATTTAATAATATTGATGGAACAATGGGTTGGATGGAAATGTATGGTTTACCTGGAATATTTATTTATCCAGCAATTATTTTAGAGTTAGTTGGTCCCATTTTTCTAATTATAGGATATCAAGTAAGAATAACCTCATTTATTTTTGCCAGTTTTTGTATTGCAACAGCGGTAATTTTTCTAAGAGATTTTTCAGATCCAATGACTCTTACAAATTTTTTAAAAAATATTGCTTTAGCTGGTGGATTTTTTATTCTACTTATAAATGGTCCAAGAAAATTTAGTTTAGACAGATATAATAAAAGAAATTGATAATTTTTTTTATAAATTTATTAGTAACAATTTTACTTGGTGCTATGATTTTTTTTATGGCCGTTGTATCACCCTCAGTTTTTGCGACTTTAAGCAGTAATGCCAGTAGTAAATTTTTAAGAACAATTTTTCCTAGAATGTTTTTATTTGGATTTATGATAGCTGTTTTATCTTTAATCCTTAGTTATATTTCAGGTAATATTTTAAATTCTATTTTGTTAATAGTAGTAGCTATTAGTTTTATTGTTAATAGAAATTACTTAACACCTAAGATTAATGATTTTAGAGATAAAGAATTAGAAGGCGATAAAAAAGCATCTTCAAGTTTTAAATATATGCATTTAGTTTCGGTTTTATTATTTGTATTGAATTTTATTATTTTAATTGGGATCATAATTAATAACTACTTTAACTACAATTTATAAACTTTATCCTGTCCCAAAGGATAAATACTCAAATTTTTCTGACCTAATATATCACTTATTTGTTTCGAATTTATATCCAATCCACCTGTTAAAATTCCAAAACTTGGTAAAATGAATATTTTTTCATTATGTACAAAGCATGTTTTAAAAATAGTTTTCCCTCTGTGTGATATTTTTACCTTTGGATGATAGTGGCCACAAATTTGAAAAGAAGATGTTTCGATAGGTATATGAGTGAACAAAAATTTATCAATTCTATAATCTGTAAAATTTTTAAAACCTTCCATTTGTATATTTTTATCATGATTACCCTTGATCCATATGAAATCAGTATTTTTCATATATTTACTAAGATTTTTATGATCTTGATCTTTTAAACTCAAAGTTGAAAAAACATCGTGTAATAAATCTCCAACTATAATTAAATTACTTGGTTTAATCTTATCTAAACTAACAAAAATTTTGTTTAATATTTCTTTGGTATCATACGGAGGTAAGAATTGTTTATTCTTTGCATAACTCATAGATTTACCAATATGTAAATCTGATACAATCAGGGTATTTAATCTTTTCCAATAAAGAGATTTATTTGGGTAAGCATAAAATTCTTCATCACCAAAATTAATTAATTGATAGTACATTAGCCTCTTTTAATATTTCATTTTCTAGATCCTCTAAAATATATTCATCAGTTTCCTTTTTTGATAAATTTTCCCTATTTATTTCAAGAATAATCGGAACAGCCAAGGGTGATATACTTGTTAGTTTCTTTAATATAATTTTTTTATCAATTTTTTTTAAGATTTCTCTTAGTCTATCATAATCTATCATATTTTTTTTTGCATCTTCATATGATGATTTTAGAAGAATGTGATCTGGTTCATTTTTTTTAAGAACTGTATAAATTAGATCTGAACTAAATAAAACTTGCTTTCCAGTTTTTTCCATCCCTGGCAACCTTCTTTCTATTATACAAGATATAATTGCATTATCTCTAAACAATCTTTTGACTATTGAAGTTTCTTCAAGATAATTATCTAAATGTTTATCTAATAATCCTAAATTTAGAATTGTTTTAATTTCTTTAACTTCTTTTAAAGACCATAAAACAATAGCATAATCATTCGCAACAAAACCTAAAGGTTTATAATTAAATTCCTTAAAGCCTCTCAACAACAAAAACCCTAATGTTTGATTTGCATGCCATCCCGCAAAAGTATAGATAACAGTATAAAAATTTTTTTTTCGGGGGAACTGCTCCACTAGATATTCATCTTTTTTTGGAATTTTAGATATATTTTTTTGTCTTTTTAACCACTCAGTAATTTGCTCTGGATATAAATCCCACATATTACTTTTTGCCAACAAAGCCCTAACTGAATTTGCTAAATTTGTTGATAATGGCATTCTGCCACCGGAATAAGATGGAATTTTAGAAATTAATGACTTACTTCTTTTAACTTGTACTAAATTATTTTTCATTGATTGAAACTCTAGCACCTGACCAGCAAATATAAATGAATCACCTTGAGAAAGATTTTGAATAAAAACCTCTTCTATATTTCCTAGCGTTTTTGTTCCAAGTTTTATTTTTAACATCGGATTTTCAATTATTGTTCCAACATTCATGCGGTATTTTCGTGTTTCTCTTTTATTTACGAGCTTATAAATATTTTTATTTTCTCTTAATTGGAAGATTCTCTTAAATTGATCATAATTTTTTAAAACATATCCACCATCTTGTATGAGATTAATTAATGCTTTGAAATCATTAAAATTTAAATTTCTATATGGATATGCTTTTATAATTTCTTCGTAGAGATCATTAATATTAAATTGTCCAGCACAAGCCGTTGCAAAAATATGTTGAGCCACAACATCAAAACTTCCCTCCTTCAAATCAATTTTATCTAGGTTATTTTTTTTAATTTCTTCAATAGCAGCCTTTGCTTCAATAAACTCAAAACGATTAGTTGGTACTAAAATTGCTTTTGAAGGTGTATTTAAATTATGATTTGATCTTCCTACACGCTGTAATAATCTATTAATGCCTTTAGGTGCTCCAACTTGAATAATTTTTTCTACATCTCCATAATCTAATCCGAGTTCTAAAGAAGAGGTTGCAACAACACAGTCAACTAATCCTTTGCTAAGATTATTTTCTACTTTTAAACGTAAGTTTTTTTCTAATGAACCATGGTGAACAGCAATTTTTAATTTTTTCTTATTAATTAGCCATAAGTTTTTAAACATATATTCGGCTTGCGCCCTTGTATTTACAAAAATAATAGTTAATTTTGATTTCATTATTTCTTTATAGATTTCATTAATAGAATACGTAGCCATATGACCAGACCAAGGAATACGTTCTTTTGATTCTAGAATTTTAATTTTAGGTAAAACCGAATTTTCATAAGAAACTATTTTTGGTTTTTTCCGGCAAAGCCATTTTTTGGCGTCTTGTTTATTCTTGAGAGTTGCTGATAAACCTATTCGTTGTAAATTTGGAGAGAAAGTTTGTAGTCTTTCAATATTTAAACTTAGAAGATCAGCTCTCTTATTATCCAAGAAAGTGTGTATCTCATCGATAATTATATATTTTAGATTATGAAAAAATTCTTTCGCATTCTCGTACGAATTTAATAATGCAAGTGACTCTGGGGTTGTAATAAGGATATTAGGAGGTTTTTGTTTTTGTTTTTGTTTTTTATATGGCGTTGTATCGCCCGTTCTTACTTGAAATGAAATATTTAAATTAAGGTCTTTAATAGGTTTCTGTAAATTTCTCACAATATCGTTTGCAAGAGATTTTAATGGAGAAATATAGAGGGTATGTAGACCTTTAATTTTTTTTAATTTTATTAAATCATCTATTGGATTGATAAATCCTGTCAAAGTTTTGCCAGCACCGGTTGGAGCAAATACAACAACATCAGATCCGCTTCGAACATGCTGAAATGTTTCAATTTGATGTGGAAACCAGAACCATTTTTTTTTCTTCATCCACTTGTTTAGGGGGTGTAATAATAAAGGATTCGATTTATTTATATTCATATGGATTTCATTAACCATCAACTATTTATCAAAGATATAAATGTACATATAGATCCAATATTGCCAAAAAAAACAGCAATTATTACACATGGTCACGCAGATCATGCTCGATTTGGACATGATCATGTTATTGCTACTAGGCAGACAATAGACATAATGAAAATTCGCTACGGAGATAAATGTGCAAAGAAATTTACTCCTCTTAGATATGGGCAAAAATACTCTATTAAAAACTATGATTTTACTCTTTACCCTGCAGGACATATTTTAGGTAGTGCTCAAGTTTTAATTGAAAAAAATAATCATCGCTTAGTCATCACAGGTGATTATAAAGTAGGAAAAGATGAAACATGTAAAAATTTCAAACTGGTTAAATGTGATACTTTAATTACTGAAGCAACATTTGGATTACCTATATTTCAACATCCAGATCCCAAAGATGAAATTCAAAAACTGATAAGATCTGTAAAGATAAATAAAAATAATTGTCATATTGTTGGTGCATATGCACTTGGCAAAGCGCAAAGAGTAATGAATCTTTTACGTCAGCAGAAATATAATGAGACAATTTATATTCATGGCTCTCTAGAAAAGTTATGCCAATATTATTCAAAAGAAAAAATTAATATTGGAAAGTTTGAAAAAGTTTCTTCAAAGGATAAAAACTTTTATGAGGGTAAAATAATTATTGCCCCTCCTTCAGCATTAAAGGATCGTTGGTCAAGACGATTTCCTAATCCTATTATTTGCATGGCGAGTGGATGGATGACAGTTAAGCAAAGAGCAAAACAACAAGGTATTGAACTTCCATTAGTCATTAGTGATCATAGCGATTGGAATGAATTAATAGATACAATTAAAAAATCAAAAGCGAAAAATATTCTTATTACGCACGGTCAGGAAGATGCATTGGTTTATTATTGTAAGAAACAAAATCTTGTTTCAAAGCCTCTTTCCATCCAAGGAAGAAGTGATGAGGAAATAGAATGAAAAAATTTTCTTCCTTACTTCACAATTTGATTTTAACACCAAGTCGAAATACAAAAATTAAATTACTTCAAGATTATTTTAAAATACTTGATATAAACCGTTCATATGCGCTTGCAATTTTATCTGATCAACTTTCATTTCAATTTATTAAAGCGTCTAAACTCAGAGAGCTTGTCTATGAAAAAGTGGATCAACATTTATTTGATTACTCATATGACTATGTTGGGGATTTAGCAGAAACAATATCATTAATTTGGCCAACAAAAAAAGAGAGTAAATCACAAAATTTATCTACCTTAATAGAAAATATAAAAATTATTAGAAAGTCTGAAATTAATGCAAAGTTTAGTAAAATTTTGAGCGAACTAAATAATAACGAAAGGTGGACTTTAATTAAAATTTGCACGGGTGGGTTACGAATTGGAGTCTCGGAAAGATTAGTAAAAACAGCCTTAGCTGATCTGTATAACAAATCTATAAATGAGATTGAAGAGATTTGGCATGGTTTAGAATTTCCATATGAAAATTTATTTCAATGGTTAAAAAATGAAACATCAAAACCAAAAATAGATTTTAAAAAATTATTTCATCCTATGATGCTTGCGAACCCTATTGATGATGAAAAAGATTTTAAAAGATTAGACGCAAATGAATTTCAAGCAGAATATAAATGGGATGGAATTAGAGTTCAGCTTATGGTTTCATCAAAAAGTGTTTCACTATATTCAAGAACAGGTGATAATATATCATCTGCATTCCCAGAAATAATTGAAACTACTAAAGGTGATGCGGTTATTGACGGAGAATTGCTTGTGGGTAGAAATTTTAAGCCCTCTAGTTTTAATGATTTACAACAAAGGTTAAATAGAAAAAAAGCATCAAAAGATCTTCAAAAAAAGTTTCCTGTTTTCATACGAGCTTATGATATCCTTTTTTATAAAGGAAAAGATCTTAGAAAATTATTTCTTTACAAAAGAAGAAAATATTTAGAAAAATTTCAAAAAGAAAATCAAACTAATCAAATTGATTTATCATCAATTATAAAATTCAAAACTTGGAAAGAATTAACTAAATATAAGAATAATTTACATGATGATTTAAATGAAGGTGTAATGATTAAACTGAAAAATAGTGAATATCTACCTGGAAGAAAAAGAGGATATTGGTACAAATGGAAAAAAAACCCAAAACTTGTTGATGCTATTTTAATGTATGCTCAAAGAGGTCATGGTAAAAGATCATCATATTATTCAGATTATACATTTGGTATTTGGAAAGAAAATGAATTAGTTCCCATAGGAAAAGCCTATTCCGGTTACACAGACAAAGAACTATTAGTTTTAGATAAATTTATTAGAAATAATACTACCAATAAATTTGGTCCCGTAAGAGAAATAAAA
This sequence comes from uncultured Alphaproteobacteria bacterium, assembly GCA_902625365.1. Taxonomy (GTDB): domain Bacteria; phylum Pseudomonadota; class Alphaproteobacteria; order HIMB59; genus CACPNW01. The sequence goes on along the minus strand of CACOAX010000020.1, from coordinate 261 downwards.
AAAGAAATTGTTTTAGAAGTAGCGTTCGACGATGTCTTCCCAAGTAACAGACATAAATCAGGTGTAGCTATGAGATTTCCAAGGATACACCGTATTCGATGGGATAAATTAATTAAAGACGTTATAAGTATAAATGATTTTAAAAAAGAATTTAAATTATAATAATGGCTCATATTCATGATAAGATTTTAGAAGAGTTTCATAAATCAAATTTTAAAAAATCTTATGATCTAGCTCTAAGTTTAAATCATGAAGATTTAA
>CACOAX010000019.1 GCA_902625365.1 uncultured Alphaproteobacteria bacterium | reverse complement strand
CTTCTCTTTTGGTGATTATTTTAAAGAGTTAGCCATAGAACTAGCTTGGAAACTAATTACTAAAGAATATTCAATAAATAAAGAAAGACTATTAGTAACAGTTTATTCTGATGATCAGGAAGCTTTTGATTTATGGAAAAAAATAGCTGGTTTGTCTGAAAATAAAATTATTAAAATTAGTACATCTGATAATTTTTGGTCAATGGGTGAAACTGGTCCTTGCGGTCCATGTTCTGAAATATTTTATGATCACGGTGATAAATACGAAGGAGGCCCCCCAGGTTCTCCAAACGAAGATGGTGATAGATTTATAGAAATATGGAATTTAGTATTTATGCAATTTGAGCAAATATCTAAATCTGAGAGAATAAATCTACCAAAACCCTCCATTGATACTGGAATGGGATTAGAGAGAATTACAGCTCTTCTAGATGGATCTAACGACAATTATTCAACAGATTTATTTCAACCGATTATAAATGAATCAACAAAACTATGTGGCGATGAAAGTACAAAGACAAATCCTAGTCACAGAGTAATTGCAGATCACTTAAAATCTGCATCTTTTTTAATTGCTGATGGAGTAATGCCTTCAAATGAAGGTAGAGGATACGTCTTACGAAGAATAATGAGAAGAGGAATGCGACACGCTCATTCTTTAGGTAATAAAGATCCTGTATTTCATAAGTTATTCCCTATTTTTTTAGATGGAATTAAAAATTCATATCCTGAATTAGATAGAGCAAAAGATCTCATTACTAATACATTAATGAATGAGGAAACTAAATTCAAGGAAACTGTTGAAAAAGGAATAAAAATTTTAGATGAGGAAATTTCTAACTCAACAAATATATTTAATGGAGAAGTAGCATTTAAATTATACGATACCTATGGATTTCCTTTAGATTTAACGCAAGATTATTTGAAAAGTAAAAATATTGAGGTCGATATAAAAACATTTGAACAAAAAATGTTAGATCAAAAGGAAAGAGCGAGACAAAGCTGGAAAGGGACAGGCGACATCGAGAATGAAGGCATTTGGTTTGAAATAACTTCTAAAATAGAGACAACAGAATTTTTAGGATATTCTGATATGGAAGCTGATTGTAAAATAATTTCAATCATATCAGAAAATAAGTCAGTAGATAAAATTAAAAAAGATCAAGAAGCAATTATAATATTAAATCAAACACCTTTTTATGGAGAAAGTGGTGGCCAGGTAGGTGATCAGGGTATTTTGGAAAATGATAACTTTAAATTTGAAGTTATCAATACAACAAAAATATTTGGAAACTATTTTCTTCACAAAGGAAAAGTAATTAGTGGTGGATGCAAAGTTGAAGATACTATTAAAGCAAGCATTAATGTAGTGAATAGAGATTTTATTAAATATAATCATTCATCAACTCATTTATTACATGCTGCTCTTAGAAAAATACTAGGCAAGCATGTCACGCAGAAGGGTTCACTTGTAAATTCAGAAAAACTCAGATTTGACTTCAGTCACAATAATCCAATCGAAAAAAATCAACTCACAAAGGTTGAAGAAATTGTAAATGATCAAATTCAAAAAAATGGAGTTGTTGAAATTAAAATTGTTGATCAAAAAAAAGCTATTGAAGAAGGTGCGATGGCATTATTTGGAGAGAAATATAGTGATGAAGTAAGAGTGGTAACAATGGGTCAAGAAAATGAATCATTTTTTTCAAAAGAATTATGTGGAGGAATTCATGTTGTTAAATTAGGGGAAATAAGTAAATTTAAAATAACTAATCAATCAAGTGTTGCGTCTGGAATAAGAAGAATAGAGGCTGTATCTAATGTTGCAGTAGATAAATATATTAAAGAAATAGAAAGAAATTTACTAGAAAAAAATAAAAACCAAGATAATCAAATCGAAGATTTAAAGAATAAAATCAAAAAGATTAATGCTGATTATAATTTTAAGAATCAATCTGAAGACAAAGGTTTATTAATTAAAGAATTAATTCTGATACACGAAAAATTAAAACAAAATATGTCTATATCAAAAAATATTGATAATATTGTTGTAAAAAAAATTAAAGAATTAAATTTTATATACTTGATTGCTGAAGATTATCCTAATAAATCTTTGAAAACATTTATTGATGAGCAAAAAAAACAATATAATAAAAATAGTGTTTCGTTAATAATTTCAAATAATGAAAACAAACTATCTATAGTTCTAGGAGTTACAGAAGATATTACAGATCTTTTTGATGCTTCAAAAGAAATAAGAGAAATTTCGATAATTCTAGGTGGAAATGGTGGGGGTGGTAGAAAAGATCTTGCTCAAGGAGGGGGATCAGATGTTAGTCAAATCAATAAAAGTATAAAATACGTAGAAGAAAAATTAAATTCAATTAGTTAATTTGAAAATTATTTTTTATTGCGCTTAAAAAATCTTGAGTGTTTAACCATTTCTGATCTTTGTTAATTAATATTGCTAAATCTTTTGTCATTTCACCATTTTCTACAGTTTTGATACATGTTTCTTCTAATTTTTTAGCAAAATTTATTAATTCATTATTACCATCGAATTCTCCTCTAAAACTTAAACCTCTTGTCCAAGCAAAGATTGATGCAATAGGATTAGTTGAAGTTTCTATACCTTTCTGATGATTTCTATAATGTCTAGTAACAGTGCCATGAGCAGCTTCAGCTTCTACTGTTTTACCATCTGGTGTCATTAACACACTTGTCATTAAACCTAGTGATCCAAATCCTTGAGCAACAGAATCTGATTGAACATCTCCATCATAATTTTTACAAGCCCAAATAAAATTACCTTCCCATTTTAAAGCTGAGGCCACCATATCATCAATTAATCTATGCTCATAAACTATGTTTTTTTCTTTAAACTTATTTTTAAATTCAGTATCAAATACATCCTGAAATAAATCTTTAAATCTTCCATCGTATACTTTTAAAATAGTATTTTTAGTAGAAAGGTAAACTGGCCAACCAAGGTTAAGTCCATAATTAAAACAAGCTCTAGCAAAGTCTTTAATTGAATTATCTAAATTATACATTGATAGGGCTACACCAGGTTTTTCAAATTCATATACATCTTTTGTAAATCCTTCAGATCCATCTTTAGGTTCAAAAACCATTTTAAGAGTTCCTGGTTTATTAATTAATGTGTCAGTCGCTCTATATTGATCACCAAAGGCATGTCTAGCAACTACAATTGGATGATTCCAGTTTGTAATTATTCTTGGAACATTTTTGCATATAATTGGCTGTCTAAATATTGTTCCTCCCAGTATATTTCTTATTGTTCCATTGGGAGAACGCCACATTTGTTTTAATTTGAATTCCTCTACTCGATTTTCATCAGGAGTAATTGTTGCACATTTTATTCCTACACTATATTTTTTCACTGCTTCAGCAGCGTCTATTGTGATTTGATCATTTGTCTCATCTCTTTTAATCACTCCAAGATCAAAATATTTGATATCTATATCAAGATAGGGCAAAATTAATTGTTCTTTGATGTACTCCCAGATTATTCTGGTCATTTCATCTCCATCCATTTCAACTACAGGGTTTTTAACTTTTATTTTTGCCATTTAATTAATATATTTTTTAATTGATCAACCGTATCTATAATGTGAAAACTGTTTTGTAAATTTTTATTTGAAAATTTTTCATCTTCAAAAAATTTAAATTGTTTAAATAGATTATCCCAGAAATTATTTTTATTAAAAAAGATTATTGGCTTATTATGAATCCCCATTATTTTCCAAGATACAACTTCTACTATTTCTTCTAAAGTTCCTGTTCCTCCTGGTAATGCTAAATAGGCATCACCTAGCTCAAAGAGTAATTTTTTTCTTTCAGACATATTATCAACTATTTTTAATTCATCTATATTTTCAAAAATTATTTCTCTCTCAGATAAAAAATTTGGTATTACGCCAGTTACTTTATTTTTAGACTCTATTGCAGTTTTAGCAACTATACCCATAATACCAACTTTTGCCCCACCATAGACAATATTTATTTTAAATGATGATATTAATTTGCTAATTTCTTCTGCATCTTGATAATATTTATTACTTAATTTATCTGAAGATGAGCAATAGACAGTAATAGATTTAATAGCCATATATTTAAATGTTTATAAGAAAAAATTAACTAGAAATTTTATTCTTATACCAATTCTTAATGTTTTCTCTAAACATTAATGCTGATGGTGTTACAACTAATGTAAGAAATGTTGCAAAAAGTAGTCCAAATACTATAGCTGTTGATAATTGAACCCACCACTGGGTATCTGGCGAACCTCTGGTTATTTCTCTAGATATGAAGTCAACATTTGTCATTGTAACCATTGGTAATAATCCTAGTACAGTCGTAGTTGTTGTAAGTAAAACAGGTCTAAGTCTCTGTGCTCCTGTTTTGATAATAGCTTCTCTTATACTAGATGTTTTAGTTTTTAAAAAATCAAATGTATCAATCAATATAATATTATTATTTACAACTATTCCAGCAAGAGCGATTACCCCGACTCCTGACATAACAATACCAAATGGCTGTGCTGTTACCATTAAGCCTATAAATACACCAGCGGTTGACATAATAACTGCAAAAAGAATTAAAAAGGCGCTGTAAAAGCTATTAAACTGTAATAGAAGTATCATTAACATTAAAAATAAAGCAACTCCAAAAGCTCCAGTTAAAAATTCTTGAGCTTCTTTTTGGTCTTCATTTTCTCCAATAAGTTCTGCTCTTATATTGCTATCTAATTTATAACGAGATAATTCCAGTGTTCTTCCTCTCCACGATGGAGCAGTATCTGAAATACCTAGTACATACTCAAGTTCTCTTATTTTTCCATCTGGATATGTTCCTGGTTCTACATCTGCTTGTATGTTGATTGCATTTTTTGAGTCTACTCTAATAATATTTCCAGTTCTATTATTCGGTACAATTTCTACAAAGTTGGATATTGGAACTAAACCGTTTGAGGTGGTCACTCTTAATTTATCAATTCTATCCAGTGTTCTTCCCTCATTTGGATAGCGAAGATAAAGAGGTATGCTTTCATTACTATCATCTGGCCTATATTCACCCAGCTTAAGACCATTTGTTGCAAGTTTTATAACATTTCCTATAGATGAAATATTAGCTCCAAATTTAGATGCTTGTTTTCTATCAACATTAATTTCCCATTCTATTCCTGGAGCTGGTAAATTATCTTCAACATTCATCAATTTTGGATAGTTATCCATAAACTTCTTAAGTTTAATTCCTTCAGCAATTAATAGTTTTTTATTATCGCTGGTTAATTTAATATTAATTGGCTTACCTTCACCAGGCCCACCTTGTTGTTCTCTTGATTCTACTTTGATGCCATTTATACTTTTTGTTTCTTCTAAAATCTCTGCTAATATTACCTTGGATTTTCTTCTTTTATCCCAATCTGTATATTCTAAACTTATTGATCCAATAAAGTCTTCGGAAGCCTCTGATTGTTCACTGACATTCCCACTTAAAGAATAAATATTTTTAAACTCCTGTCTTTCTGATTGAAGTTTTAATATAATATTTTCAACTCTTGATACATAATCTTTTTTTTCTTCAACAGAAAGATTACCTCTTGCAAATACAACAATTTTTGCAAGATCTGGTTCAACATCTGGAAAAAACTCAACCCCTTCACCAACTTGAGTATAGGTATAATTTACGGCAACTAATATTAACAAAGCACTAATCATTACCTTTAAAGGGTGAAATAATAAGAAATTTAATATTTTTGCATAAAATCCTACAAAACCTGTTACACTTAAGACTGATTCATTTGAGTCTGAAGATAGAATTTTTGCATTTTTAGAAACTAATTTATCTGTAGAATTTACACTTTCTGAAATTTTGTAAACCCTTGGTATTATTCTTATAAATATGAATATAAATACCACAAAGCTTATTAAATATTTTCCAATTAATATGAATAGACTAAATCTCTGTAGTTCTAATAACCCAAATGCATAAGATATTAGATTGTAAAATATTATTGATATCAGAAGTGGTACAATAAATTGAAGCAGTATTCTTGATACAGTATTTAAAATAGATCCTAACACTGGAACAAAAAGTAGCGCCATAAACAATGAAGAAATAAGAACACATATAAGTGTTATTGGTAAATATTTCATAAACTCACCAGCGATACCGGGCCAGAATATTAAAGGTAGAAAGGCTGCTAGCGTAGTTGCAGTTGAAGATATAATTGGCAATGACATCTTTTTTGATGCATTTGCGAAAGCATCTTTTACACTTAGTCCCTCTTTCATTTTTCTATCAGCATATTCCACAACAACAATTGCCCCATCGACCAAAAGTCCAACAGATAAAATTAGAGCAAATAAAACTACTATATTGATAGTAAAACCCATTACAGAAAGAGCTAATAAACCTGATAAAAAAGATCCTGGAATAGATACACCAACTAATAAACCTGATCTTACTCCTAAAGCACCTAATATAATAATTAAAACAAGTATTATTGCTGCTATTACATTATTTTGCAGACTGTTTAACATAGTTTTAATACCTTTTGATTGATCATTGCCAAAAGAAATTTCAACATTTTCTGGAAAACTTTTAGAGGTAACTGCTGTTACCCTTTTAACTTCTTCAATAGTATTAATAATATTTTCACCAATTCTTTTTGAAACATCAATAGTGATTGAATTTGATCCATTTACGTTTGCATAAGATTGTCTGTCCTCGAATGTTCTTTTTACTTCAGCAATATCTCGAAAAGTTATAACTGATTCTCCACTAGTTTTTACAGGTGTATTTAAAACATCTTCAATAGTCTCATATAAACCTGGAACTTTAATATCAAAACTTCCATCACCAGTATCCTGACCACCAGCAGACACCATCATATTATTTTCCCTTACAATATTAATAAGACTTTCTAAATTTATACCGTAACTTTCCACAGCGGTTGGATTTATTAAAATATCAACCTGCTCATTTCTTTTACCACCAATTTTAGCTTCTAAAACACTTGGAATTGTTTCTATGTCATCTTGTAAAATATCAGCTAAGTCTTGAAGAGTTCTATTAGGCACATCTCCACTTAATGAAATGGAAAGAATTGGAAATGTACTAATGTTAACTTCATTTACTGTGGGCTCATCTGCTTCACTAGGAAGATCACCTTTAGCTCTATCAACTTTGTCTCTTATATCTACCATCGCTTGATCAGAATCAAATCCAGCATCAAACTCTAATAAAACATTACCTCCGCCTGAATAAGCTGTTGACCTTACTTCTTTGACTCCTTCAACAGTCTTTACCTCATCTTCTATTGGCTTAACTAAAAGTCTTTCAGAATCTTGTGCAGAAATACCATTTTGATGAAGAGAAATATAAACTATTGGAATACTTACATCAGGAGATGATTCTTTAGGCATTGTTATATAGGTAGATGCCCCAGAAAAAATTATAAACAAAAGAATTCCCATAAATACTCGGGAATGACTAATTGCGTAATCTATAATATTAATTTTCATTTAGGTTAGTTTATTGTTTCACCAATACTTATATATTCCTGACCACTTACAATTAAATTTACTTTGTCAGGTAATCCAGAAACCCACATACCATCTATTGTATCCTTGATTGTTTTAGTTGGATAAAAAGTAACTTTATTATCATTATCTACAGCTTTAACACCTACGGTGCCATCATCTAATAAAGTTAATATTGAAGGTGGTATTTTGTGCGCCTTTAGCTCTGATCCTTTAATTAAAATTTTAGTTGTTATACCACTTTTATAAGAAAGATCTTTGTTGTCTGCTTCTATTGTAATTTCGAATGTTCTTGTGCTTGTTTCAGCTGATGGTGAAATAAAAGATATTATTCCATTTTTTTTAATACCATTACTATCTTCAATTAAAGCTTTGGTGCCAACACTAACTTTATTTACATCAAATTCAGATAAATAACCTTCAATTTTGATGGGGTCTAAATCAATTATGGTAAATAAAGGACTACCTATTGAAATAAATTCAGTTTCTTCGACCATTTTTTCAGAAATAATACCATCAAATGGTGCATTGATTATTGTTTTTTCAATATCAAGCTTAATGTTCTTTAAAATTGATTTTACATTCGAAATTTGTGCCTCAAGGTTTGCCAAGGTAGATTCAAATTTTATTTTAATATCTTCTCTATCAGCTTGAGCATTAGCTAGGTTAAAGGATGCTAAACTTAGTTTTGATTTTGAGCTTAAACCTTTATCAATAAGTTGCTTTGCAGATGCGTATTCAATTTCATATAATTCAATTCTCTCAACATTTTGTCTAAGAAGATTATCTCTGTTTTTTTCATTTAAAACTATTTCTTTATTGAGTCTTTCTAAATCTTTTTTTGCACTAGAAAGTTTTTCATTTCTATCTTCTAGAGAAATTGTAATCAATTCAGTATTTTGTGATACTTTATCTCCTCTTGCAAATTCAATATTACTTATGTTTCCTGATGTTTCAGCTTTAACATCAATTTTTTTATTATGAATGGTTTGACCCTGTAATTCAATAGATTGATCAATTAAATTAGAAGTGAATACTTTGGTTTCAACAGAGAATGTTAATTCTTCATTGTCATCATTTTCTGTATCTTGAGAATATGAAGTTTTTGTTTCAGAACTAATTTCTGTATTATCATCTTGTGCAACAACATTGTTTGAAAATTGACCGGAGCCAATCCATCCAACAACAGCGGCAAGTATTATGAAAGCTATAAATATTGATCTTTTCATTAAATATCGTACATGTCATATATATTAAAGTTATTAAAAAACAATTTATTGTTAAATTTATTATCTTTTATGAAATCAAAAAACTGGGTTAATAGACAAAAAAATGATCAGTTTGTAAAGAAAGCTAAACAGTTAGGTTATATCAATCGAGCTGCTTTTAAACTAGAAGAGATTGAGCAAAAATATAAAATAATTGAAAATTCCAAAGAAATACTAGAACTTGGATCTTCTCCAGGAGGTTGGACTCAAGTCATCTTAAATTACAACCCAAAAACTAATGTAACCTGTTTTGATTTATTAGATATGAAAATGAATAATCATCGTATAGTTTTTTATAGAGAAGATTTTTTAAAATATAATTTAATTAATTTAAAAAATAAATTTGATTTGGTTTTATCAGATATAGCCCCTAATACAACTGGTCATCAATCAACAGATCATCTGAGAATAAGCCAATTAATATATGAAGTTATAAACAGATTAGAGATAATATTAAATAATCAAGGATCATTTATATTCAAAATTTGGAAGGGGGCTGAAGAAAAGGAGATTATAAAGATACTTAAAAAAATTTTTGATAAAGTTGAGTATTTTAAGCCAAAATCATCAAGACAAGAATCAAGTGAAATATTTATAATATCAAGAGGATTTAGGTTGAATGAAGAGTAAATTAGAAACTATTTTAATTGTAGATTATGGGTCTCAATACACACAATTAATAGCTAGAAGGATAAGAGAATTAGAAGTCTTCTGTCTTGTCTACCCCTTTAATAAAATTACAAAAAAAATTTTAAATGAAATCAAACCATCGGCATTTATATTATCTGGAGGACCAAGATCAGTACTAGACAAAAATGCTCCTAAATTAAATCAAGAAATCTTAAAAATGAAAAAACCAGTTTTAGCAATTTGCTATGGCATGCAATTAGTAACAAAAAATATGAAAGGTGTAGTAAAACGTTCCACCCATAGAGAATACGGTCACACTATAATAAATATTAAAAAAAAATCACTTTTATTTAAAGGAATTAACAAACAAAAAATCAAAGTATGGATGTCTCATGGAGATAATATCAATAAAATACCAAAACTTTTTTCAATAACATCTTTATCAAATAATAAAATTATTTCATCTATTGAAAATTTTAAAAATAAAATTTATTGCCTACAATTTCATCCTGAGGTTTATCATACAGATTTTGGTTCAAAAATAATTAATAATTTTGTTTTCAATGTAGTAAATATAAAAAATAAATTTAAAATTCAAAAATTTATTGAAAATAAAGTATCAGAATTAAAAAATAAAATTAATGATAAAAAATTAATTTGTGGTTTATCCGGAGGTGTAGATTCAACAGTTACTGCATATTTATTAAGCAAAGCCATTAACAAAAATCTTTATTGTATTTTTGTTGATCACGGCCTTTTAAGAAAAATGAAGCTAATGAAGTATCAAAAATATTTTCCAAAAAATTTGGAAATAACTTCATTAAAATAAATGCTTCGAATATTTTTTTAAAAAATTTAAAAAATGTATCTGACCCTGAGAAAAAAAGAAAAATTATTGGCAAAACATTTATAGAAGTTTTTGAAAAAGCTGCAAAAAAAATATCAAATGTAGATTATTTAGGACAGGGGACTCTTTATCCTGATATTATAGAAAGCATTCCATTTTTTGGAGGTCCAACGGCTAAAATTAAAAGCCACCATAATGTTGGGGGCCTACCAAAAAAAATGAAACTTAAAATTGTAGAGCCTTTAAGAGAATTATTTAAAGATGAGGTAAGAAATGTTGGAAAGCAATTAAAAATAGATAAACATTTACTTTTAAGACATCCTTTTCCAGGGCCAGGATTAGCAATTCGAATACCAGGAGTAATTGATAAAAAAAAGATTTTAATTCTACAAGAAGCTGATCATATTTTAATTCAGTATTTAAAAGAGAAAAAACTTTACAATAAAATTTGGCAAGCCTTTGTTGTTCTATTGCCAGTAAAATCTGTTGGTGTTATGGGCGATGAAAGAACATATAATTATACTGTTTCAATTAGAGCAATTACTTCACTTGATGGAATGACAGCTGATTTTTATATGTTTACAAATAATCAGTTAAAAGAAATATCTTCTCGTATAATTAACAAAGTTAAAGGTATTAATAGAGTCTTATATGATTTTACATCTAAACCTCCTGGAACTATTGAGTGGGAATAATTGAAAAAAAATATAAATATTTAATTTCTTTTTATTTAAATTTATAAATTAATTTATGAAAATTTTTTATGAAGATGACTTATTAAAGATTTCATATGTTGATGATTTTATTACAAACAGATGTTTGATTGTATTTACAGGAGTTGGCCATAAGTTAGGTGGTATAGACGTTCAAAAAGAAGAATTTTATTCCCAGCATAAATTTGGAATGATTATTTGGATTACAGATAAAAATAGAAGTTGGGGCAACAGTCTAAATGTGAAGAAAATATCTGAAGAATTGATAAAACTATCTAAAAATAAGAATATTTATATTATTGGTAATTCAATGGGTGGTTTTTTAGCAATTTTGTTTTCTAAATTTCTAAATGCTAAAAATGTAATTGCGTTTAATCCTCAATTTAGTGTTTGCCCAGAAATTGTTCCTAACGAAAAGAGATGGATGCATTATCGTAAATTTATTAATAAATATAGATTTAAAGACCTATCAAGTAAATTTAGTAAAAATATTAATTATGCAATATTATTTGGAGACAACTCTGAAGATGACATTCATTTTAAAAAGTTTTTAGAATTTACCTTTGAATCAAAAATAG
>CACOAX010000018.1 GCA_902625365.1 uncultured Alphaproteobacteria bacterium | reverse complement strand
ATTAGTTAATGCGAGGGGTGGATGGACTCCTGGAAAATTAGAATATAAACCATTATTTGATTTTCCTCCTAAACCTATTGCTCTTCTAAAATGGTTGTTTAATTATCCTGATGGATTTATTTTCCCTTGGGCAGCAATACACTTTTCAATTGCTTTCCTTTGTTATTACTTCTTAATTCCTTCATTTGATATTTTATCTACCTTTAGTCTCAGTTGGCTTTCAATAATTTTTATTAAAAATTTTGTAGTACTTTTTATTTATACAGGTTTATGGCATTGGCATTTGCATATCAAAAATTTTCAAGGTGATAAGTTTAGATATAATTTGAGACCTCTTGGAAAAGGCAAACAATGGTTATTTGGTACTCAAACAAGAGAAAATATGTTCTTCAGTTTATTTAGTGCAGTCCCTATCTGGACCGCATACGAGTCAATCATGTTGTGGGCCTTTGCCAACGATTATATGCTTTTTCCAATTAAAGATTGGCTTTCAAGTCCTTATGTTGCAATCTACTGCATTCTTTTATTTATCTTTATACCTATTATACAGCATGTTCACTTCTACTGTATTCATAGGTTAATACACTGGAAACCTCTCTACGACCATATTCATTCTTTTCATCACAAAAATGTAAATGTTGGTCCTTGGTCTGGACTTTCAATGCATCCAGTTGAACATTTATTATATTTAAGCACAATTCTTGTTCACTTTTTTATACCATCAACACCTCTTCATTTTGTTTATCAAGGACTTCACACATGCTTAGGAGCTCAAAAAGGGCATACTGGCTATGAGAGATTAGTTGTTGATCCTAAAACTGGAAAATCTATTCCTTCAGCAGGATATTTTCACTATTTGCATCATAAATATTTTGAATGTAATTACGGTGAATTAACAAGTCCGCTTGATAAATGGTTTGGTTCTTTTCATGATGGTACAAAAAAAACTCATGAAAAGTTATTTAAATCAAATAAGACAGCTTAATAATTTACATCAATAGGTTTGGCAGTAACATGCTTATTAATGGAAAGTATGTTATTAGTAATAATGCCAATATTGTAGCAATAATAAATGGGTACCCCTCTTTTATATAATCTTCAATTTTTACATTACTAATCGAACAGGTTGTGAACATCAATGTACCAACAGGAGGAGTAGCTCCTGCTATGGATAAATTTAAAATTAAAATTATTCCAAAATGTACTGGATCAATTCCAAAAGATTTTGCGATAGGCACAAGAATTGGAGTTAATAAAATTAACGCTGCAGTACCTTCAACAAACATCCCAAGAATCAGGAGAAAAATATTTATAATTAGCAAAAGTACGATTGGATTGTTTGATATTTCAGTCATAAACTCAGCAAGTATTACAGGTATCCTTTCCCAAGTAAGATAATAACCAAAGGAAGAAGCAGCACAAATTATCAGTAAAATTACGCTAGTGGCTATAACACTCTCGTTTATAACTATTGGTAATGATTTTATTTTTAACTCTTTATGAACAAAAAAACCTATAAATAAAGAATATGCAACTGCTATTGCACCAGCCTCAGTAGGAGTAAATACACCAAATCGTATACCTCCAACTATTATAATAGGAATTAGTAAACCAAAAAAGGCTTCATAAGATGCTTTAATTATTTCTTTTGAAGTAGCTCTCTTTATTCTGCTAGGTGCATAATTATATTTGAACGACATAAATCTAACTGTCATCATTAATAAGACACTTAAAAGAATACCTGGTAAAATTCCCGCTAAAAATAATTTTCCAATTGAAGTGCCACTTATAAAGCCATACAATACTAGCGCTATGCCAGGTGGGATGATAGCAGCAATTATTGCTGAACAAGCAGTAATTGATGCAGAAAATCCTGCTCCATAATTTCTTTTTGTCATCTCAGGAACTACAATCTTACTCTGCATTGCTGCATCTGCATTTGCCGAAGCAGACATTCCACCCATTAAAGTACTCATTAAAATATTTATTTGTGCAAAACCTCCAACTAAATGACCGACTAACACATCCGCTAAATTCATTATTCGTCTAGTAATACCTGAGTGATTCATAATAACCCCTGTCATAATAAAAAATGGTACTGCTAGTAATGGGAAAGATAGTGTAGGTGATATCAATCTTTGAACAAATATATATGTTGGGATTCCACCGTCTATTATAAAAAAACTCAAAGCTCCAATTGCAATTGAAAATGCAACAGGAACTCTAATACACAACAATATAAAAAAAATAATTATTGGTAAGAATATCATTTTAAAAACTTTTGTATGGATCTAATTATTATACTTATGAAAAATATAACAACAGGAACGTCCACATAACTAAAAGGTATTCTTAATATCGCTGTAGGTTTATTGTATGCAGTAATTGTAAACTGAATTGATAAATATAAAACAAAAACAAAAAAAACTGCTAGTATTAAATTTTTTAACCAATCTGAAACAATTTTTATTCTTTTTGGGAAAAAGTCATAAACTAAATCTAAATGAATATGCTTATCATATTTCCAAGCGGCTGCAGCACCTAGAAATACAGTCCAAGTAAAAGCAATCGTTGCTATTTCATTTGACCATGCTACGGGATTATTCAGTATATACCGGCTTATCACTCCATAAAAAGCAGATAAAACAACTATTATGATCGCTGCTGAAGCAAGTAATTCCTCAAAATATTTAATTATAAATTTCATAATTTAGAAAAGTTGCTGAAATTTATTCAGCAACTTTATAAATGTATCAATTACTTAAGTATCTCAGATACCCTTTCGAATAATCCATCTGACCATTCAGGAAAAGCATCATATGTTGGAGCCGTTGCATCTTGAAACGCAGCCATATCTATTTCACTTGCTCTAACAAAAGAGACACCTTCAGATTGAAGTTGTTTAATTAAACCTTCCTCTCCCTCAAGAGTTAATTTTGTTAAATATTTACCAGCATTTATTGACTCTTCTAAAATAATATTTTGAAGATCATTTGGCATGCTATCAAATATTTTAGCATTAATTACTGGAGCAACAAAAGCTTTGAAATGACCGGTCATTGAAATAACCTTTCTTTGTTCATAAAGCTTTGCACCAATAATAGAAGCAATAGGCGCCTCTGCCGCATCAACAAGTCCAGTAGATAAAGCTCCATAAACCTCTGCCCAAGCTACTTGCGTACCTTTAGCACCCATAGATTTAAAAGTTTCTACCCACATAACATTTGGTGGCACTCTTATAGCAACATCTTTCATATCATCGGGATGTCTTACTTCTTTATTGGTAATAATATGTCTTGCTCCAAATAACCAATTAAAAGCTGTAACCTTAAGGTCACTTGATGCAGTTAATTGATCAATAGTTTCAGCGTACCAATCTGATTTTAAGATTTTATCAAAATCATTTACGTCTGCTAATAAATATGGACCATTAAGAACTCCAATATCAGGATAATAATCTGAAAGATAACCAGCATCAGCAATAGTCATTACCATTGCTCCGTTTTTTACTTGTTCGTAGACCTCTTTATTTGTTCCTAAAACTGCTCCTCCATATACATCAATTTCAATTCTACCCTCTGATCTTTCTTCTATATTTTTTGCCATATATCTCATGGCATCAAGAAGTGGTTCAGTATCTGCACTAACAGTACCAAACTTAAAATTATAATCAGCAGCAAGAATAGATTTTGTTGCAGTTAAAGAAATTATTATAGAAACAAACATCTTAATAAATAATTTCATTTTTCCTCCTTTTTAATCACTCCTAATCAAATTTACATTGATTAACGGGATAGGTAGTATTAGACTATCATAATTTTATATATGAAGAAAGAATTTAAATATGAACCAACTGTTGGTATTGAGACTACCAATCCTAAGGACATGCCAGAAGATCATGCGGAAATCCCAGTTTGGAATGCTGAAAACTGGTTTTATGAAGATGTTATAATTAATCATAAAATTAGATCATTAAGAAGAACAATTTCTGAAGGTGAAGCCATGCAATTTAATATGATGGTTCTAGATATGCATCCATATGTTGCCGATGAACATTTTGCTACTTCAGAAGGCATGTTCAACAAAAGATTAGTTGCTGGAGCAATGGTTTTTTCTTATGGGCTAGGTTTAGTAGCCACAAATTGTGTAAACTCATTTAGTTATGGATATGATAAGTTAAGATTTATTAAACCAGTATTTATAGGAGATACTATCTATTCAATAAGAACAAATATGGAGAAAAGACCAAAATATCTCAAGATGGGTCTTGTAAGAACAAGTTATGAAGTTTTTAAAGGTGAGGGAGAACTCGTTTTATACTGTGAACATTTACATTCTGTTAAATATAAAGAGCCAGAAAAATTTGAGGATAAGGCTGAGGTAAAAAAATAAGATGATTGAACTCAAGGGTATTGCCTGGGATCACCCTAGGGGTTTTGACCCAATGGTGGAGACTGCAAAGTTGTTTCAAAAAACAAACCCAGAAATTGAAATAAAATGGGATAAAAGACCATTGCAAGCTTTTGCTGATAGACCAATAGAAGAAATGGCTTTTGACTATGATTTAATGGTTATTGATCACCCTCATGTTGGAGAGGCGTCAAGAAAAAATCTTATTTATGAATTAAATCTTAATAAAAAATATGAAAATGAACTTTTATTATTAGAAAAAAATAGTGTGGGATTATCTCATCAAAGTTATAATTTTAATGGTAATCAATATGCTTTAGCTATTGATGCTGCAGCACCAGTGAGTGCATTTAGAGATGATTTAATTGACAATCCTCCCATAACATTTGACGAAACTATAAAGCTTGCTGAAAAGTCTAAAGTTATTTGGCCAATTAAACCTGTTGACTCAATTTCATGCTTTAATTCAATAGCTGCAAATTTTGGTAACCCAATCAATGTTGTCCCTGAAAAATTTATTGATCATAGTTTAGCAATTGAAATTTTAAAAATGATGAAAAAATTATCAAAATTAGTCCCAAAAGATTGTTTATCTATGAACCCAATAAATGTCTTAGACATAATGTCAGATACCGATGATTTTTATTTTTGCCCGCAACTTTATGGCTATTCAAATTATTCTAGAGTAGGTTTTAGGAAATCAATTATTAATTTTGGAAATATGATTTCATTTAATGATGATAAGAACAATTCTAAGGGCTCTCAATTAGGAGGTACAGGACTTGCGATTTCTAAATCTACCAAAAATTTAGATATCGCACTTGAGTATTCATTTTGGGTAGCTTCAGAAACTTGTCAAATTGATACGTTTTATAAATCTGGAGGACAGCCAGGTCATTTAAAAGCTTGGCAGAATGAAGTTGTAAATAATGATTGCAAAAATTTTTTTATTAATACACTTGATACGTTACAAAAAAGCTGGCTTCGCCCTCGTTATGATGGATATATGTATTTTCAAGATAAAGCTGGTACATTAATTAATAATTTTTTAAAAGAAGAAATAGCTTTAGAGCTAACACTTGATGGTCTTTTAACGGAATTTGAAAGGAGTTTTAGTGTCAACAAATAAACCACTTCAAGGTATTACTGTTTTAGAATTCAGTCAGTTTTTATCAGGACCTGCTGCTGGACTTAGATTATCTGATCTTGGTGCAAAAGTAATAAAAATAGAGAGACCGGGAAGTGGAGATTTATGCAGAACCCTCTATTTGAGTGATACAGACCTGGGTGGAGATAGTACACTATTTCATGCAATTAATAGAAATAAAAAAAGTTTTTCAGCAAATTTAAAAGATCCAAATGATTTAGAAAAAATTAAAAAGCTAATAGAAAAATCAGATGTAATTACACAAAATTTTAGACCGGGCGTTATTGAAAGAATAGGACTTGATTACGACAGTGTTAAAAAAATTAATCCAAAAATTGTATACGGCAGTATTAGTGGTTATGGAAATAAGGGACCTTGGAAAGATTTACCCGGACAGGATTTATTAGCTCAATCAAGATCAGGACTAGTTTGGTTAAATGGTAATGGTGGAGAAGCGCCTACACCTATGGGACTAGCTGCTGCTGACATGTTAGCTGGACATTATATGGTTGAAGGAATTTTATCTGCCCTGATTAAATCTCTCAAGACAGGTGAAGGTAGTTTAGTTGAAACAAGTTTAATGGAAGCACTTTTAGACTTTCAATTTGAAGTTTTAACGACATACTTAAATGATGGAAATAGAAAACCTGTAAGAAGTTCTTATAATAATGCTCATGCTTATTTATCTGCACCTTATGGAATCTACAAAACAAAAGATAGCTTCATTGCTATTGCCATGACACCAGTACCAGCATTAGGTGAACTTTTAGGATTAAAAACTATTATTAAATTCACTGATCAAAAAGAATGGTTTACAAAAAGAGATGATATTAAGAGATTAATCGGTGAGTGGTTAATTAATGAAACAACAGACCATTGGTTAGGAATTCTTCAGCCAGCAGATATATGGTGTGCAGAAGTATTAGAATGGGATAAGATGATAGAAAATGAAGGATTTAAAGTTTTAGATATGTTTCAAAGAATTAAAAGATCTGATGGTTTAGATATAGAGACTTTAAGATGCCCTATTAGAATAAATAATGAAATTTTTAAATCTGAAATTGCTGCACCTTTGGTTGGACAACATAATGAAGAAATAATCAAGGAATATCAACTGTGAAAATAAAAGATATAGAAATTCGTATGTGTCGTCATAATAGTCCAGCTATGAAGGATTCTGAGATGCGAGATGGAAAAAAATCAGAATTAGAATTTTTGGTTATAACATTTCATACTGATGAAGGCTTAAGTGCTTCAACTTTTGGTTTTGCTGGCCGTGGTGCCGAAATGGCTGGTGAAATAGCAAACTCTATTTTTAAACCTTTTTTTTTAGGGAAAGATCCTCTGTATAGAGAAAAACACTGGCATGAATATCGTATGGCGGACCGTCAGTGGTATCATGCACCAATATACAGCTATGGACCTTTTGATATAAACTGCTGGCTATTGTCAGCTTTACAAGCAAATCAACCCTTATATAAGTATTTAGGAGCATACCGTGATAAAGTTCCTATTTATGGAAGTTCTCTTTTTTTAAAAAATCCTGATGAATATGTAAATGAAGCTCAGGAATACAAAAAAAGAGGATTTCAAGCGTATAAAATACACCCACCAGGAAATTTTGATATTGATTTAGAAGTTCATAAAGCAGTTAGACAAGCTGTTGGTAATGACTTCAAGCTAATGAGTGATCCAGTTGCGCCCTATACTTTTGAACAAGCCCTAAGACTTGGAAGAGAGTTAGAAAAATTAAATTATCATTGGTATGAAGAACCTTTGCACGATGAAAATTTTCATAATCTCAGAGAACTTACTAGAATATTGGATATTCCTATTATTGGAACTGAGGTAATAGCAAAGCATCCATACAGCGTTGCAGAGTGCATATCAACTAGAGTAGTTGATATGGTTAGAGCCGATGTTTCATGGAGCGGTGGTATAACTGCGACTATGAAGACAGCCCATCTAGCTGAAAGTTTTGGTGTTCAATGTGAAATTCATACAGCAATTTATCATCCTTTGGAGTTAGTGAATTTACACTGTTGTGCAGCAATTAAAAATTCTGAATTTTTTGAAGTGCTAGTTCCATACGAGTATTTTAATTTTGGTTTAAAAGAGTCAATTACCGTTGAAAATGGATTTGCACACCTTCCAACAAATCCTGGTCTTGGATTAGAACTAGATTGGGACTTAATTGATAATTCAACATTTAAAAAATGTTAAAGTGAGTAAAATTTTAAAGTTCTCAGTTGAGGATATAAGGTTTCCAACATCGAAAGATTTAACTGGCTCCGACGCTATACATACTGATCCAGATTATTCAGCAACTTATGTAACTGCGTACACCGATAATGAAAATTTAAAAGGGTTTGGTATTGCATTTACTATTGGAAAAGGTAACGACATTGTAGCTGAGTGTATAAAACATTTTTTTCCTATTTTTGAAAATATGCAATTAGATGAATTAGAGAATAATATAGGAAAACTTTGGTTTAAGTGTGTAGATCACAGTCAACTTCGTTGGTTAGGACCTGAAAAAGGAGTAGTCCACATGGCTGTTGCAGCTATTTTTAATTGTCTCTGGGATTTAATTGCAAAAAAAAATAAAAAACCACTTTGGAAATTTGTTGTTGAAAGTGAACCTGAAACCATTCTTAGTTGGTTAACATTTAAATATATTGAAGATGTCTTAACACCAGATGAAGCATTAAAACTTCTTCAAAAAATGCAAAACAGTAAACAAGAACGTATTGATACTATTCTAAATGAAGGTTACCCTTCTTATACAACTGCAGCGGGTTGGCTTGGTTATTCAGATGAAAAAACAATTCAATTATGTAAAGAATATATGGCAAAAGGCTGGAAACATTTTAAAATAAAAGTTGGTTTAGATCTTGATGCTGATGTTAAAAGACTTGAGCTTATTAGAAAAACAATTGGTGACGACTGTTTTATTATGGTTGATGCAAATCAACAATGGAGTGTAAAGCAATCGATAAAACATATTAATGCATATAAAAAATTTAATCTTTTTTTTGTAGAAGAACCTACAAGCCCAGATGATGTTATGGGCTTTGTTAAAATAAAAAAAGAAGTAGGAGATGTTAGGCTTGCAACTGGTGAAGCTTGTGGTGGTCGTATCATGTTTAAACAGTTTCTTGAATCTGGTGCAATGAACATTTGTCAAATCGATAGTTGCAGATTGGGAAGTATCAATGAAATAATAACAGTATTATTAATGGCACATAAATTTAATGTACCAGTTTTTCCTCATGCAGGTGGAGTTGGTCTATGTGAATATGTTCAACATCTTTGTATGATTGATTATGTTTTAATTAATGGTTCAAAAAATGAGAAAGTAGTAGAATATCAGGATAGCTTACATGAGCATTTTATATATCCATGTAAAGTACAAAATGGTAATTATATGCCACCACTTGATTACGGATATTCTATTGAAATGAAAGAAAAGTCTGTTAATGAGTTTTCTTTTCCAAACGGGGAGTATTGGAAAAATATAAAATGAGACTAAAAAATAAAAAAATAATTGTAACTGCTGCCGCACAAGGTATTGGAAGAGCAACAGCACTAATGTTTGCAAAAGAGGGTGCTTCTGTAATTGCAACTGATATTAATGAAGAAAAACTAAACGAATTAAGTAAAGAAAATGATTCAATACGAACTCACAAGTTAGATGCTACAAATAAAAATTCAGTTGAAGAATTTTGTTCTACAATTAATGCTATCGATATTCTTTTTCATGCTGTAGGTTTTGTTCATAATGGGACATTATTGGATTGTGATGACAAAGAATTTCATCGATCTATTAATGTAAATATATATTCGGCATATCTTATGAGCTATAATCTACTTCCTGTAATGTTAGACAAAGGAAAGGGTAATATTATTGTTGTTTCTTCTGCAGCCTCAAGTGTTAAAGGTGTTCCTAATAGATTTATTTATGGAACTACAAAAGCAGCACTAAATGGTTTTGTTAAAGCTCTTGCAGCTGATTATGTAAAAAAAGGAATTCGTTGTAATGCTATACTTCCAGGAACTGTGGAAACACCATCCTGGGAAGGTAGAGTAAATATGGCTGATAATCCAAAAAAAGCTCGAGAAGATTTTATTGCCAGACAACCAATGGGTAGGTTGGCACAAGCAGAAGAAATTGCTTCACTTGCAACGTATTTAGCTAGTGATGAGTCAGATTTTGTAACTGGAACATTAAATTTAATTGATGGAGGATGGACTTTATAATGAAAACTTTAAGATATAGAATTGGAAAAGAAGTTAAACCTGGAATTTTAGATCAAGATGGAAAAATTCGTGATGCTTCCTCTTTGGTAAAAGATTGGGATAATAAAAATGTAACAATCGATAAACTTAATGAGGTTAAAAAAGTTGATTTGGGATCTCTCCCATTAGTAGATAATCATGATGGTATTGCACCTTGCGTTTGTAAAGAAAGTATAGGTAAGATAATTTGTATAGGATTAAATTATTCTGATCATGCTGAAGAAACAGGACAAAAAGTTCCCCCTGAACCAATTATTTTTGCTAAAGCAACAAGTGCTGTAATTGGTCCCAATGATGATGTAGAAATTCCAAAAAAATCAGTAAAGTCTGATTGGGAAGTGGAATTAGGAGTAATTATTGGAAAGGAAGCAAAATATATTTCAGAGAGTGAAGCACAATCACATATAGCTGGATACTGCGTTATCAATGATCTTAGTGAAAGAGAATTTCAAATAGAGCATTCAGGTCAGTGGGTAAAGGGTAAGTCATGCGATACTTTTGGTCCAATTGGTCCATATTTGGTAACAACAGATGAAGTGCCAGATCCACAAAATCTTAAAATGTGGTTAGAAGTAAATGGCAAAATGATGCAAAATGGTTCAACAAGCACAATGGTCTACGGTGTAAATTTTCTTATAAGTTATTTAAGTCAGTTTATGTCATTACAGCCAGGTGATATTATTTCTACTGGAACACCTCCAGGAGTAGGAATGGGAATGAAACCTCAAGTATTTTTAAAAGCAGGTGATGTGATGAAATTAGGCATTGAAGGTTTAGGAGAACAAACGCAAAAAACTATTCAGGCGTAATGTTTGGAAACATCAATAACTGTCATAATGTAAAAGACTTTAGAAATTTAGCTAAAAAAAGACTTCCAAGTCCAATCTTTCATTATATTGATGGCGCTGCTGATGACGAAATAACTTATAAAAGAAATACTAATGCCTACGAAGAATGTGATTTAATTCCAAATGTTTTAAGCGGGGTTGATAAAGTAGATATGTCAACTACTGTGATGGGACAAAAATTAGACATGCCATTATATTGTGCCCCAACTGCTCTTCAGAGATTATTCCATCATGAAGGTGAGATTGGAGTAGCAAAAGCTGCTGAAAAATTTGGAACCATGTTTGGAATTTCTTCACTAGGTACTGCAAGTATAGAAGAGATATCTAATTTAGTTGAAACGCCTAAACTGTTTCAGCTTTATGTTCATAAAGATAAAGGATTAAATAAAGCTCTTATAGAAAGGTGCAAAGAATCTAATTTTGAAGCAATGGCAGTTACAGTTGATACAGCTGTTGGTGGAAATCGTGAAAGAGATTTGTATACTGGTTTTACTATTCCAATGAAACTAAAACTTAATAGTGTTTTGAGTTTTATGCTGCATCCAAAATGGGCAATAGATTATTTTACAAAACCTAAATGGGAATTAAGTAATTTGAAAGACCACATTAGTGAAGGTACAACCGTAATGACTACAATTGGTGATTACTTCACAAAGATGCTTGATAATTCTATGAGCTGGAATGATGTTGAAAATATTAATAAAGAATGGGGCCGCCAATTTGCAATTAAAGGAGTTATGTCAGTAGATGATGCAAAAAAAGCAGTTGATGTTGGAGCTTCAGCTATAATGGTTTCAAATCATGGTGGACGACAGTTAGATGGATCAAGATCACCATTTGATCAATTAGCTGAAATTGTTGATGCTGTTGGAGATAAAATAGATGTAATATGCGAGGGAGGTATTAGAAGAGGCACCCATGTTTTAAAAGCATTATCGCTTGGGGCAAAAGCATGTTCTGGAGGACGAATGTATTTGTATGCTTTAGCTGCTGGAGGCCAAAAAGGGGTTGAAAAAAGCTTATCTAATTTACGTAATGAAATTGAAAGAGATATGAAATTAATGGGAGTTTCTAACGTGAAAGAGTTAACAAGAAAAAATTTAAAATTCAGATAAATCAACAATTTTCTAAAAAAAAATATTTATTCTAACTCAATTTTATTTTAAAAATTTTGTATGAATGATGAAATTGATCCAATACTAGTTGGTGAAACAGACGATATTGAAGTTGGGACTGTGGAGAGTTTTGAACATGACGATGTTAATTACGCAGTTTATCATTTAGAGCCAGGATTTTTTTGCACACAGGGAAACTGTAATTGTGAAGAGAAAGCACCTTTGAGTGAATCTGAAATTGAAGGAGAAGAGTTAGAGTGCGTTGGTTGTGGTAATACTTATAGTATTGTTTCAGGTGATTGTATTAGTGATCCTGAATTGGATGGTCTTAAGATCTTTGATATCTCCGAAGAAGATGGAAATATTTACTTAAACATCTAACTTACAATATTAAGATTTATAATATTATTTTTGTTTAAATTTTTATTTTTAGTCAAAAAATCGAAAACATTTTCACACGACTCTAAAGACATTCTTTTTCTGCATTCTAGAGTTAAAGCAGCATTATGTGGTGTTAACAAAGTATTACTTAATGAAAATAGTTTATGATTTTCTATTGGTGGTTCTTTTTCAAATACATCAATACCAGCTCCAAAAATTTTTTTATTTTTTAAAGCTTCATATAAGGCATTTTCGTTAACTATACCGCCTCTTGCTGTATTAATTAAAATCAAATTAGGTTTAAAGGTTTCAAATTGATTAAAAGAAATTAAATTTTTAGTTTCTGCATTTAAAGGTAAATGGATGCTTATATAATCTGCAATTTTAAAGCCTTCTTTTTTATTTATTGGAATACAGTTTTGATTTTTTATTTCTTCATCCGAAAGAAATGGATCATGTACATAAACTTGCATTTCAAACCCACTACATCTTTTTGCTAAAGCTTTTCCTATTCGACCAAAGCCAAGAATCAAAATTTTTTTTTTGTAGAGTTCAAAGTAGTTAGGT
>CACOAX010000017.1 GCA_902625365.1 uncultured Alphaproteobacteria bacterium | reverse complement strand
AAAAATTCCCGTTTTTATAATTTTATTTGTTTCAGTTTGTGGAAGTAATTTCTCTTCATGAGCATTAAATGCATTTCGTGAAGAAAAAAATACAATTGGCATTAATATAATAATTAATATTCCTAGAAGATTAAGGACATACAACAGTGGGTATTTAGGGAAAAAAAATTCACCTAAAATGTAGGAAGCTATCAAAAGATAAACTGAAATATACAGTGGATTGCCTTTTACATCTGGTCCCATTTAAAGTTCCTCTATTGCCTTACCTAGACTTTCAAAATCACTAAATACATTCAAAGCACCATTGTCAAATAATTCATTTTTCTCTCTATTAGTATGCCAATGTTTTCCTGCAGTAAGACCAAATACTCTTACTTTCGCTGCAGTAGCTGCTTTGACACCTAATCCGCTATCTTCAATAATGACTGTTTCTTCTCTATTAAGTGAATTATCTTTTAAAACCTTTAAGTATATATCTGGATCTGGTTTTGGTCTTTTGACCATATCAAATGAGTAAATCTGATCACTTAGAAATATTTTATCTAAACCAACAATTTTCAAACCATCCAGAATTCTGTCTTTATTACTATTAGATCCAATGTAGTGATTTCTATCTGATTTACTTATATAATCTTTTACTCCTTCAACTAATTTTAAATCCTTCGAATAGACCTCTGAAACAATCTCAAATATTTCATTTGTAAATTTTTTTTTATTTTCAATATTATATTTAGCAGATAATAAATTTATTACTTCAACGGTCTTATTTCCAGCGTATTTATAAAATTGTTCCTCTTTAAGAGAATGATCAAATTTTTTAAAATATTTTGAAAATGCTTTAGAGACCAAAACTTCACTATCAACTATTACACCATCAAAATCAAAAATTATATTTTTAATCATTTTTTTATATTTCTGTCTTTTTATATTCTGATTTATCTAACCAGTCAGGATTAATCTCGATACCCCAACCAGGAGTATCTTCGATTTTAACCATTCCGTTAGATATTTTAAAAGGATCGCCTAAAAATAAATTCTGTTGCCACGGATAATAATCCTTACCCTCAATTGAAAATTCAAGATAGGGTCCTGAATTATTTATTGCTTTTAAAAAATGCATTGTGCAGATTGTTACTAAAGATAAATTAGCAGTATGTGGAGTGCATATAAAACCACCTTTTTCAATAATTTTAGCAACCTTTAAAGCTTTTGTTAATCCTCCCGTATACATAACATCTGGCTGAAAAATATTTACAATTTTTCTGTTAACCATATCTCTCCAAATTCGCAGATCACAATCTTGTTCTCCCCCAGTTACATCTATCTTCAAACTATCAGTAACCTTTTTGGTTTCTTCTGGCTTCCAGTAAGGACAAGGTTCTTCAAAATGAGTAACATTATTGTCTTCTAAAAGTTTACCAATTTCTATTGCTTGATTAGAGTTATAGCAACTATTAGCGTCTACCATTTTAATTACACTTTTATCTAAAGATGAATTTATTGTTTTTACTATACTAGCTGTTCTTCCTTCCCATTCATCAATCCCTCTTCCACATTCAGAGCCAACTCTAAATTTAAATGCATTAACGCCTTTTTCATCAAAGAGTTTTTTAAATCTATTTGCTTCATCATCTGGTGTAATATCTCTTTTCATTGATGAACCATAAATTCTTAAATTACCTGGAAACCCTCCTATCAATGAAACTACGGGCTTACTTTCAATTTTACCTTTCAAATCCCACAACGCAGTATCTAAACCAGCAATTGCACGTAAAAGATATGATCCTGGAAATTTATGCTCTCTTTCAAAGATAAAATCTTCTAAATCATCAAAATCAAAATACTCTTTTCCTAAAACCCAGGGTGCTACTTGTTTATGAAAAATTTGAGCTGTAATATCTGCATGATAAGTGGACATTTGACCATAACCAATTGAACCATCCTCAACAGTTATTTTTACAAAACTTACATATGGTTTTGTGAACGTTTCAAGTTTAACTATTTTCATAAATTAAATCTTATTTAAATCCTCAATAATAAATTTACTTCCAAGATTAGCAAGCATCATTACAGGGGCATTTATATTGCCAGAAGTAATATTTGGAAAAACAGATGCATCAGCAATCCAAAGATTCGCCATTCCATGAACTTTTAATCTTTCAGAAACAACTCCTTTTTTAGGGTCTTCATCCATTTTACAAGTACCACACGGATGATAGATAGAAACTGCATTAGATTTAAAGTGATCAATCATTTCTTCTTCGGTAGCATTTAAAAGATCATGCGTTACACTTTCATTTCTTATTTTTTTTATACTATTAGTATTTGCCAAAACTTTAGAAAAATTAATTGCACATTTTACATCATATATATCTTCTTCATGCGATAGAAAATTTGGATCAATCACTGGTGCATCATCAAAATTAGGAGAGTTCAATGCAACTCTACCCAAACTTTTTGGTCGACAAGAATTATAACCAATAATAAAACCATTAAATTTGTCAGTTTTTAGAAGAGGTCTTTTATTTTTATGAGTGATTGAATAAGTCAACGGATTAAAATATATCTGTAAGTTGGGATAATGATGTTTTGAATTCCAATTTACATATCCCCCTGACTGATTAATACTTAGTGATAATGGTCCTTTCCTACTATAAATATATTTTAATACAGAAGTAATTCTGCCTGGCCAGGTTCCTAACGATTTATTTAGTGAATGATGATGAGTTTTAAATAAATAATCTAATCCAAGATGATCCTGAAGATTTCTTCCAACATTAGAATTATCAATTATTATTTCTTTATCAAATTTTTTTAAATGATCTTTGTCACCAATACCAGAATGCATTAACAAATAAGGCGTCATTATAGAGCCAGAACATAAAATTGCTCCATGAGATAGTTGTATTATTTTTTCTGTTGATTTATTTTTAATTTTAATACCAGTAATTTTTTTATCTTTAATTATTAAATTTTTAACTTGAGTATTATCTAGTGTAGTTAGTCTAGGGTTTTTTAAAACAGGCCTTAAAAAAACTTTTGATGATGAATGTCTAGTACCGTTGTAAGTATTAATATTATAATGACCTACTTGATTTTCAATTGATGTAGTTAAATTAATATTTTTTTTAATACCAATTTCATTACTAGCATTAAAAAAATATTCTAAAATTGGATGATGATGCTTACTTACATTATTTACTGGAATCTTTTCTTTTGTAAGAAATTCTTTATCATGATTTATTTGTTGCTCCATAGAACTGTATACTTTTTTTATATTTTCAAAACTCCATTCCTTGTTGCTACCCCAATTTTCATAATCTGTTTCTAATCCTCTTGCATAGACCATGGCATTTATTGAGCCAGAGCCACCTAAAACTTTACCTCTCGGATAATATATTTGCCTATTAAATAAATTATCTTGTTTTTCTGAGTAGAAGTTCCAATTAATTTTTTTATTATAAAATGTCATTCCATAACCAAGAGGAACGTCAATAATAGGATTGTTATCTTTAGGCCCAGCCTCAATAAGTGCTATATTATAATTAGTTTTAGTCAGAAGTTTATTTGCTATTATACTTCCTGCAGAACCTGCACCAATAATTGCTATATCAATATTATTCAAATTAGAATGTTTGTGTTACTTTAGTTAAATATCTAGGATTGTCTGGGTCTAATCCCTTTTGAAAAGAATAATTAACTATCCATGGATAAAATTTTGATAGTACTATAATTGGATCTAACTCTATCATTTCACTAGTATTATATCTCAATTCTGTATTCGATTTTTCATCATAAGTAATATCATAGTGAAGATTAGTTAGTGAAATAATTTGACTAGAATCTTTTGCTACAATCATCCCACTTTTATCTCTAAGAGATATAGTAAATAACTTGAATGAATTTTCAATTAAGCTTTTTGGTCCATGCATTACTTCAGCGCTACTAAAAGGTTCTATCATTTCTTGACATAACTCTTTAAACTTTAAAGATATTTCATTAGAAATTGCATATCCAACACCCCTGCTAATTATATACCCATTACTTATGGTTTTATCTAATATATTTGGATTCCATTGATTTTGATTATCTAAAATTAAATGGTCACTTAGCTTTTCAATTTGCTTATTAATATCTTTTTTATTAAGAGTATTAAAAACAAGCTTTAAAATTATCAATAGAGATAAAACAAACGTTTTTGTTGCTGCAACACTTTTTTCTTCTCCAGCATTTATATCAAAAAAATAATTGGATGTCTTTATAATGGGACTATTTAAATTATTACTTATTAGTATTGTCTTTGCTCCCATTTTTTGTACCATT
Source organism: uncultured Alphaproteobacteria bacterium (assembly GCA_902625365.1). Lineage (GTDB taxonomy): Bacteria > Pseudomonadota > Alphaproteobacteria > HIMB59 > CACPNW01. The sequence goes on along the minus strand of CACOAX010000017.1, from coordinate 8,478 downwards.
TTATGGCATTCAACTAAATCTTCACTTTTTCCAGATTGAGAAATAATGAAAACTAATGCTCTAGAAAAATCAAATTTTGATTCTTCTAAAGTTATTATAGATGGGGGCATGCTATATGTTGGTAAACCAAGATATTTTGCAAACATATAAGACAAATAAAGAGCTGCACAATCTGAAGTACCTCTTGCCACAGTAACAACATAATCAATTTTCTTTTCTGATATTAAATTTGATATTTCCTGATAATTATTTTTATCATTCAAGCTAAAATGATTAATTTTATTTGGAATTGAGAGTGCTTCAGATAAAACTAAAGAACTAGACATTAATTTTTTTTCCTCTTAAATAAACTTCTTTTAAATTAAGTTCTTTATCTAAAATAAGAAAATTACTTAACAAATTTTTTTGAATTATACCGACATTATCTAGATTCAAATATTTAGAAGCATTATAACTAGTTAAAGCAACTGCTTCTTCTAATGAAAAATCCATTGATACTAAATTTTTAAAAGTTTGATCCATAGTAACAATACTTCCTGCTAAAGTACCATCAGACTTAATTTTTACTGTATGATTTTCTTTTTTTATATGATTTTTTGCAAAAATATATTCTCCATCATTAAGCCCGCTAGCATTAATAGAATCTGTTATTGCATACAGCCCAGTAATACATTTTTTCGCAATTTTTATTGCTTCTTTATTAACATGAATATTATCACAAATTATTTCAGCATATTTTCCTTTTGAAAGAGCAGCTGATAAAACTCCTGGGGATCTATGATCATTACCAGACATAGCATTATACAAATGTGTAAAACCAATTTCATGATCTTTCATAATTTTTTCACAGCAATCAAAGTCTGCCAAAGTGTGACCAAATTGAATCTTAATATTTAGTTCCACTAAATCATTTATAAATTCTTGCATTCCATCAATTTCTGGAGCTAAAGTAATTATTTTTACATCAGAAATTTCAAGAATTTTTTTAATAAAATCTAAAGATGGTTTCTCAGTTAAATTTGGTTGAGCACCAAGTTTATTAGGATTAATAAAGGGTCCCTCTAAATGAACTCCGAGGATATTATTACCATTATCTCTCTTTATTTCCTTAAATCCTTCTAACGCTGCAATAGTATTTTCTAAGGTATTAGTCCAAGTAGTTGGCATTATAGAAGTTGTACCATGCCGTAAATGATATTTTGACATTTCAATAATTGAATGTGTGCCCTCCATTACATCAAAACCATTACCACCATGACAATGGAGATCAACAAAACCAGGAATTATAATATTATCATAATCTTCAGAGTCTTGTATTTTCAAGTCAATAATTTTTTCGTTGAAATATACATCTCCAATATAAGAAGAGTTATGATTTATAATTTTCCCACTAACTTTATTTTTATCAATCATCTAACTTCAATATCTTATATAGCAATTTCGAGATTTTTAAAAAAATTTAAAAGACTTATAAATGAGGATTAATCTTACTAAATTTTTTCTCTAATATATCATTATTTTTTTTAGCATTTGGCATATTTACACTGATGTAGAATGGGAATAATTTTTCATTTTTTAAGATATTTGCAACTTCGATTAAAATTGAATTTAAAATAAAAGATCCGGTAATTGTTGAAGCTGGCCCAACCATATTATCTTTAACATTTATAATCGCATCTCCAGGTGGAATCTTATTATCAATGAATATATTCGTTATTTCAAATAATCTTTTATTCAATTTAGATAGAGGAGCTTGTTTAGAAAATTTAACAGATGTTAGTGAAATAGTTTTTATTTTTTTTTTCTTTGCGATTAAAGCTGCTTCAACTGGTGCATGATTAACACCTGAATTAGATACAATCATTAATACATCTTTGCTGGTAATTTTATATTTAGCGAGAGCTTTTTTTGCAATATTTGGTGTTCTTTCTAGAGCAGTGGCTTTTCTTGCTCCTTTTTTAAAACTGAGATCATCATCTCTTATTGGACAAGCAGCAGCAAAACCTCCTGCTCTGTGAAATGATTCTTCACCAAGCAATCTAGAATGTCCAGTTCCAAAAATATATAACTGCCCACCTTTTTTATATGATTTGCTAATTAACTTAGCGCACTCCAAGAATTTTTTTTCTTCTTCCTTTATTATTTTCTTTAAAATTGAATTAATTTTTGAAGAATAAGATCTTGTTAATTTACTCATTTGAATTTTATATTTGATGCTAGGGCAAATATTGCCCTAGCAAAATAATGTGATTATTTGTATTCTTCTAACTCTTCAGCTGCTTCAGCTACTAAATCTGCAGCATCTCCCTCGCCAAGAATTGCACCTTGGATCATAGAGTTCATAACAGTTTGAAAAGCTTTATAGTCTACAAATAGTGGCTCTGGTCCACCATCGCCAATCGCATCAATAAACATCATCCAATAATCTTCATTATATGGAGCTTCATTTCCAATTTGAGGATATTGCATAATTGGTGTTAGACCCCAATCAGTATCAAGACTGTATTGAGAGTCACCAGATGAAATAATACTAGCCAATGCCATTGCATGCTCTTCAACACCTGTATTATTGAAAACAGCAATACTATCAGTGATCAAAAGAGTACCTTGGCTACCTTGCGGTCCAGCAGGAATTCTAACTGTTTTAACATCTAGACCTTCCTTATGCTGACCTCTACCCCAAGGTCCATTAATATACATTGCAATTTTTTCATCATTAAATAGTTCTGTTAACTGAGATCTCTCCCAAGCTAAAGGACCTTCCTGAGAAACATTTGCTAATTTTCCATAAAATTCTAATGTTTCAACAGTATTAGATGAATTCAAAGTTATTTCGTTTGACATTGGATCAATAACTTGACCTCCGTTACTGTATAGGTAATTTAAGAATTGATGCATAGTATTATCAAAATCTTTACCTGCTAGTCCAATTCCTGATGCACCGTCAACATTTTTTGTAACAGCTTCAGCCATTGAATATAATTCATCCCAAGTTTGAGGGCCTTCACATGCAACACCTGCTTTTTCTAAAAGACCACAATTCATAAAGAGTGCTTTTGTTGAAAATGCATGAGGGAAACCCCAAGTTTTGCCCATGTGCGTAACTGTATTTAAGATACCTGGTTGGTACATTGCTTTTTGTGAAGCAGGAATATTTGTTTCTAAAATATGTCCGTTTTCTGCAAGACCTTTTAAAGTTCTTGATCCAACATATGAAAATGCAACAGGATCACCTGCTATAGCAAGATTAATTACTTTGTCCTGACATGTTCCCCAAGGAACAGCCTCTAGAGTTACGTTTACTCCAGGATTGTCTTCCATGTACTTATCAGCTATTTCAACATAATTAGGTCGAAGTTCACCACCACAGAATACACCGTGAACGTCAGCAGCATAAGCTTTAAAACCAACTAGTGAAAGTATAGCAATTGTAAGAAATGAAGATAGTTTTTTGAAATTCATATTTCCTCCATTTAAATTATAGAAAAGGGATAACATTAACTGGCTCTATGAAGCAAGTTAGATTTTAAGTATTTCTCTAGTTTTTTACTGCCCCAGAAGTGAGTCCAGCAACAATATATTTCTGCAGAAAAAGAAAAATAATTAAAACAGGTGCTATTCCTACAAGAGAAGCTGCCATCATTTCATTCCATTTGACTGTTGTATAACCAATAAATTCATAGAGTCCCGAGGGAATAGGCATATATTCTTTTTTCTGATTAAAGGTTATCGCAAATAAAAATTGTTGAGCATAAGATCCTATAAAAGCATATATCCCAACAACTACCAGACCAGGTGTACTAAGTGGTGCGATTATGTGTCTGAGTATTTGTACTCTTGATGCCCCATCAACAAAAGCTGCTTCCTCCAAATCTATTGGTATTTTTTCAAAGTAAGACTTTAACAGCCAAATTGCAGTTGGTATTAAAAAAGCCACACCGGGAACTATCATAGCTTGATATGTATTTAGCAAACCAAATGTTCTTAATACTTTATAAAGAGGAATTAATAAGACTGCACCTGAAAACATATTAATTGCTAATAAAATATAGAGTGAAGAATTTTTAAAAGGAAATTTAAAACGTGCGTAAGAGTAAGCTGCTGGAATTACAAAAAGTAAAGTAATAATAGAAGTAACTGAAGCAAGAAAAAAGCTATTAAAAATATATCGTGGAAGCATTGGTACGGTATTCCACATTTCTTGATAAGCCCAAAAAGATAAATCATCTGAATAAAATTGATAAGGAGATCTAAATAAATGATCTAAAGGTCGAAGCGATGCATAAAACATTTCGACAAAAGGCAAAAGAATAAAAATCATAAAGACTAGTATTCCTGAATATAATAATATCTTTTCGTATATATTATATTTATCCAATTTAGTTTTTTACTGCACCCGCAGTAAGCCCCTCTACAATATACTTTTGTAAAAATATAAATAATAATAAAACAGGTAACATTCCTACTAAGGCAGCTGCCATCATTTCATTCCATTTTACACTTTGATATCCTATAAATTCATATAACCCTGTTGGAATTGGCATGTATTCTTTTTTCTGGTTAAATGTAATCGCGAATAAAAATTGTTGGGCATATGCACCTATGAATGCATAAATACCAACTACAACTAATCCAGGTGTACTAAGAGGTGCTATTATGTGTCTGAGTATTTGTACTCTTGATGCACCATCTACAAAAGCTGCCTCCTCTAGATCTATTGGTATTTTTTCAAAGTAAGACTTAAGCAACCATATTGATGTTGGAATTAGAAAAGCCACTCCTGGAATAATCATAGATTGATAACTATTTAATAATCCTAAAGTCCTTAAGAGTTTGTATAGCGGTATTAAAATTACTGCACCAGAAAACATATTAATTGCCAGAAGTAAGTATAAGCTCGTATTCTTAGCTGGAAATTTAAAACGTGCGTATGCGTAAGCTGCAGGAATAACAAAGATAAGAGTTAGTATTGCAACACAAGAGGCTAGAAAAAAACTATTAAAGATATATCTTCCAAGCATTGGAACAGTATTCCACATTTCTTGATAAGCCCAAAAAGATAAATCATCTGAATAAAATTGATAAGGAGATCTAAATAAATGATCTAAAGGTCGAAGCGATGCATAAAACATTTCGACAAAAGGCAAAAGAATAAAAGTCATGAAGACAAATATGCCAAAATAGATCAATATTTTTTCAAAAGGATTATATTTATTCATGAGAAATTTTCTTATTAATTCTAGCAAGTAAAGCTAGATAAAAGCCTGCAAATAACATTAGTAAAATCATTACAACTACAGCTCTAGCTGCCCCTCTTCCAAATTTATAATTTCCTAATGCTTGTTTATAAGTATCAATAATTAATGTAGTTGTGGAACCTCTTGGCCCGCCTTCCGTCAATATCCAAATTATTTCAAATGAGTTGAATGTCCAAATAGCAGATAGTAATGACATTGTAATAATGACAGGGGTAATTTGAGGTAATGTAATTTTAAAAAATCTATCCCATCTTGAAGCACCATCACAATAAGCAGCTTCATATAAATCTCTTGGCACACCCTGCATTGCAGCTAGAAAGAAAACGGTTACCATTGGTGTTCCAACCCAAACATCGGCAATAATTGTAGAAATAAAGGCACTTTGTTTGTAAGCAAGAAATCCAAAAGGACCGTCCAAAATACCAGTTCGCATACCTACACCTGCGATTATTCCAAAATACCCGTTATATAACCATAACCAGCCAAGCATACCAATTGCAATTGGAACTACCCATGGAGGCATTACAAGTACTCTGAAAATTGATCTTCCTTTTAAATTAGCATTAAGTAAAACAGCACCAATTAAACCAATAATAAGTTTTAAAGAGACTGAAAAAAACATCCAAACAAATGTTCTGGTCACTATTCCATTAAATTTTTTACTAGAAAACATTTTTTGATAATTTTCTAAACCAACATAATCTTCTCCTGCTAAGCTAGAATTTGTAAAAGATAATCTAATTGTTTCTAATAGCGGCCAAGCAACAATAAGAATTATATAAATTGCAGCAGGAGCAATTAGTGCATATGCTATATATGTTTGAGCGGTATATGATTTTAATTTTTGATTCATGATTATTAATTTAATAGAGAGTCAAATTTATCCCAAGTACTTGTTAAGTCAATTACTTTACCAGTATTTCTAGCTTCGTCAATTTTCATAGCAACAATTCCTGCCTCCATACACTCTATTACACCAACTGGTAATTCTTTATTATTTTTTAATAAATAATTGTTAATGTCTTGAGCCATCATGCTATCTGCGCCATAATGACCTTTAATTTCTTTTCCAAAAGCTGCTCCATAATCTTCATCAATAAGTAAATTATTATTTTCATCATGCGCTTTCATAAATCCTTTAACAAAATCTCCCTCAATCATTCCCGCAGATCCAATGACTGCAAATCTTCTAAATTCGTCTGGAACTTTCATATTAGTGTGAAAAGATAGTACTGCTTTATTTGCATATTCTATTATTGCAACTTGATGATCAACGATATCAGCATCACTATCAAAAACATTTGATTTTGATTCCCAACCTTTCAGTCTGTCTTTTGTATATTGTTCATGAGAACCCTCTGGAAGATTATCTGGTATAAAAGATCTTCTTGAACCAAAACTAGCTACTTTAATAGGTCTACTTTTCGTGATCATTGAATAGAAGTCAATATCATGGCAACATTTTTCCAGCATAAAGCCTCCTGAATATTTTTGTTTTCTTCTCCAATTTCTCATAAAAAAAGCACCGTGCGAGGGTACAATATGTTCTGAAGCTTCAATCGATATTATATTTCCAATAGCATTTTGATCTAATAATTTTCTTACAGATCTTGCTTGCTGCGAATATCTTAGAACTAAACCAACTATAATTCTTTCTTTGCCATATTCTTTTATTAATTTTGCTAACTCAAAAGTTTCTTGTTCATTTATTACTATTGGTTTTTCAGCAAAAATTTGTAATCCAGCTTTTAATCCAAGCTTGATATGATCTAAATGTAGATGATTAGGAGACCCAATCATTAACATATCTAGTTTCTCTCGATCCAACATTTCGTTTAAACTTAAATATGATTTATTTGGAAAAAAATTATTTTTCTCAGCAAAATCTTTACCTATTGGCTGAGGATCTACATAAGCAACCATTTCAAAATTTGGATTAACTTTTGAAAATTCATTATAAACACCCGCTGTTCTACTCCCAAAACCTACTGCACCTATTTTCATATTTATTTTACTTTAACATTAAAAATTGTGATATCGCCAGCCTAATTTTTTTAAAAAATTCATAGAATTCAGAAGTGCTGAACGAAATTCTATCCATTTTCTCGAAATTTTTCCTTTCCATGCAACTTCTGATAAAGTTGCTAATCTTGGATTGATCATTTGATCAAAAAATTTTTTATCTGTAATTGTCTCTGACCACAGTTGACCTTGTAACCCTTTTATCAATTCTGATTTATTTATATCTTTTATTGGGTCCCATTCATAAATATCTTTTACTTCAATAGTTGCAGCCCAACAAATACCTCTTTCATCAGTTGAATTATTATAAGCCATATCAAAATATGTTTTTTGACCAGGGCAAAGTATTGTTTCAAATCCCTTATTTGTAGTTTCTTTTGCAACATCTGAATGCTCCCATGAAAAAATCAAACATGATTTATCAATTTTTCCAGCACTTCCACCCACACCATGATCAATATGAGGTGACACTGCCGCCTCATTCCATGCAGCTGTTCTTTTATTTTTTGATTTTAGATAATCTATTAAAAAATTCATAAAGTAATCTTGATATTCTTCTTGTGATTTAATATTATTTTTTTTCATAAACTCGATAATTGCTGAAGAACCTTCCCACGCATTACTTGGTCTTTCATCAACACCAACATGAATTACATTATATGAAAAAATAGCACTTACTTCACTCAACATATCTTTCAAAAAAGTTACAGTTTTTTCTAAGGAGGGATTTATTGTATTATTTTTATACGAACCAACATCTTCACTAACTATATTTGAAGTCTGTTCTCTAAGCTCTGGCATGATTTCTAGTAATGCCCAAGAATGTGCTGGTAAATCAATTTCAGGCATAATCTCGATATTTAATTTCTTTGCATATATAATTAAATCTTTGATGTCTTCCTGTGAGTAGTATCCACCATATTCATCATAACCACTTCCATACAACGGTGGTATTTTAAAATTATATCCTCTGTATCCTCCATTTAATGCTAGATCTGGATATTTTTTAATTTCAATTCTCCAAGCTTCATTATCTGTTAAATGCCAGTGAAACCTATTAAGCTTAAATAATACCATGTAATCAAATAAACGTTTGATTTCATCAATAGTATAGAATTGTCTTGCACAATCGAGATGCATTCCTCTCCATTGATATTTTGGATTATCGTGTATTGTGCAAATTGGAAGCTTTGTTTGA
>CACOAX010000016.1 GCA_902625365.1 uncultured Alphaproteobacteria bacterium | reverse complement strand
TTTTTATATTTTGGATGAAAATCTACAGGAATACCTCTTCCATTATCTTTTATTTTGATTGAACCATCTTTTTTATAATGAAAAGTTATATCAGTAGCATGACCTGCTAAAACTTCATCTATACTATTATCCAATACTTCATTAACTAAATGATGAAGCCCATCTTGGTTTGTGCTTCCAATATACATCCCTGGTCTTTTACGAACAGGTTCAAGACCCTCAAGAACTTCAATATCTTTAGCATTATAAGTAGATTTTTTTGTCACAATTATTTTTATCAAAAGTGTTGTTATAAAAAAATAAAAAACCGCCCTAAGGCGGTTTTAATATTAAGTTAGATAGAACTTATTAATTTTTATACGTCGTAGTAAAGATTAAACTCGTGCGGGTGAGGTCTTAAGTCCATTGGACTCACTTCATTTTCTCTTTTATATGAAATATAAGTTTCAATATTATCTTTTGTAAATACATCACCTTGTAATAAATATTTATGATCTTTTTCAAGAGCATTAAGAGATTCAGCTAATGATCCTGGAGTTGAAGGAATTTTAGCTAATACACTAGCAGGTGCTTCATAAATATTAATATCGGTCGGTTTACCTGGGTTAATTTTATTTTTAACACCATCAAGGCCAGCCATTAATATAGCAGAAAATGCTAGATAAGGATTAGCAGAAGGGTCTGGACATCTAAATTCAACTCTTTTTGCCTTTGGACTTGCTGTATAATTATTTGGAATTCTAACAGAAGCTGTTCTATTTGCCTGTGAATAAGCAATGTTTACAGGTGCTTCAAAACCAGGAACAAGTCTTTTGTATGAATTTGTTGTTGGCGCACAAAAAGCCAATAAGGAAGGAGCATGCTTTAAAATTCCTCCGATGTAATGTAATGCAAAATCACTAAGATCTGCATAATTACCTTTTTTATACATTAGAGTTTTATTTTTTTTCCAAACACTAGAATGTACATGCATACCAGATCCATTATCCTCAAAAAGTGGCTTTGGCATAAAAGTTGCTGTTAATCCATGCTGTCTAGCAACATTTTTTACTACGTATTTATAGCGTAATAGATCATCTGCCATTGAAAGTAACGGTGAAAACTGCAAATCAATTTCGCATTGACCACCGGTTGCAACTTCGTGATGGGATGCTTCAACATCAATTCCGATCTCTTCCATTGTGAGTACCATTTCAGTTCTAACGTCTTGTAAGCTATCTGAAGGAGGTAGAGGAAAGTATCCACCTTTATGTCGAGGTTTATGTCCTAAATTAGGATTTTCATCCCTGCCGGTATTCCAAGCACCTTCAGTTGAATCAACTTCATGAAAAGAAAAATTAGAACCAGAGTCATATTTAACATCATTAAATACAAAAAATTCTGCTTCTGGTCCGAAGTAAGCAGTATCTCCAAGACCTGAAGATTTTAAATATTTTTCTGCTTTTTTAGCAACGTATCTTGGATCTCTATCATAGCTTTTGTATGTTACAGGATCTACTACATCACAATAAAAAGCTATTGTTTTTTCAGAATAAAAGGGATCTATATATCCAGTTGATACATCTGGTACCATTGCCATATCACTATTCTCTATTGATTGAAAACCTCTAACTGACGATCCATCAAAGCCAACACCATCTGAAAATAAATCTTCAGTTAAATATTTAATAGGTATTGATATATGGTGAGTAGATCCTGGCATATCAGTAAACCTTAGATCTACCATTTTAATATTTTGATTTTTAACTTTTTTTAAAAGTTCTTTTGGTGTCTTACAGTCAAATTTCATAATTACCTCACACATTAAAAAAATAAACTCATATAATGAGAATATTTATTTATTATTCATGCTCTAGTTATGAAATCTGCTTTGTCTGCGCGTTCCTTCAGCAAGAAGCTTACTTCCGATCTACCTAGTAGATTGAACGATTTATAACTTTTGCATGCGTTCCTTCAGCACAACGCCTACTTCCGACTCATATTGAGTTGAACGATTATTAGTTAATTACTAGGTTTTATTTAAAAGTAAAGAAAAATTAGACAGCATCACTGTCTTTTTCACCAGTCCTTATTCTGATTACTTGCTCAATATTCGATACAAAAATCTTACCATCACCGATTTTTCCAGAATAAGCGCTGGTTTTTATTGACTCTATAACATCATCTACTTGATTATCTTCAACGATTACTTCAAGTTTCATTTTAGCTAAAAATTCATCATCATAACCATCATTAGGATCAATTCCACCAGTTGATCCTCTTTGTCTACCGAAACCTTTTACATCTACTAATGTCATCCCGGATATTCCAAGCTCATGTAAAGCTTCTTTAACTTGAGAAAGTTTAAATGGTTTAATGATTGCTTCTATTTTTTTCATATCGTTGATAACCTTTTTATTGCTTCTTTAATGTTTTCTAGAGAATTAGCAAAACTTATTCTAACAAATTCTCCAGCATTTTCTCCAAAGCTAGAGCCTGGAACTAATGCAACACCTTTCTCTTCAAGTGCAATTTCTGAAAATTTATTTCCGCTCAATCCAGTTTTTGAAATATTGGGAAATGCATAAAAAGCACCACCTGGTTCAAAACAAGAAATTTTTTCTAATTTACTCAATTCATTATAAACGTACTCTTTTCTTTTTTGAAATTCACTAACAATTTTTGTAATTTCTTCCTGTGAACCTTTAATTGCTTCTAATCCAGCATATTGCGAAATTGAAGTAGCGCAGGAATTGTAATTGACACATATTTTATTAGCATGTTCAATTAAATTATCTGGCCATATACTCCAACCTAATCTCCATCCAGTCATGCAATATGTTTTGCTCCATCCTTCAAGAACTATCAATCTATCTCTTATACTTTCGAATTCTAATAATGATGGCATTTGTTCATTATTAAAAATAATATTACTATAAATTTCATCACTTAAAATGGAGACTTTTGGATACTGCTCTAACAAATTAACAAGATCAATAATTTTTTTCTTATTCATATATGATCCCGTTGGATTATTTGGATTATTTATGATTATCAAACTTGTTTTATCAGAAATTAATTCTTTTAATTGTTCAGTATTAATTTCGAAGTTATTTTTTTCTGAAAGCTTTAGTGGAACAGCTTTTGCACCACTATATTTAATCATGGATCTATAAATTGGAAAACCAGGGTCAGGAAAAATTATTTCTCTATCTTCACTACCTAATAATAATGCTGAAATAAAAATTACTGGTTTACCTCCTGGAGTTATTAAAACATTTTCTGGTTTAATATTCGCTTTATATTTATTGAATACTAGTTCTGAAATTGCTTCTCGTAATTCAGGTATTCCATTTGAGGGAGTATAACCATGATAACCGTCTTTAATTGCTTTTATCGCAGCTTCCTGAATATTTATTGGCGTAGGAAAATCGGGCTGTCCTATTCCTAAATTAATAATATCTTTACCTTTGGAAGCAAGATTATTAGCTTTAGCAAGAATAGAGAATGCTGTTTCTGTTTCTAAATTAAATATTCTTTTTGAAACTTCCATATTTTTGATATAGCGATTTAATATAAAAATTAAACTTTTAATTAAGTTATATGGCGAGCGTAGCTCAGTTGGTTAGAGCGCAGGCTTGTGGTGCCTGATGCCGTGGGTTCGAATCCCATCGTTCGCCCCATTTTCGATTTAGTTAACTTTCTCTATTGTTTTTTAATTTATTGTACATAAAAGGCTATTAATAATAGGGCCGGTGGTGGAATTGGTAGACACGCTAGATTTAGGTTCTAGTGCCGCGAGGTGTGAAGGTTCAAGTCCTTTCCGGCCTACCATTTGGTTTGAAAAGTTATGAATACAAAAGAATTAAAATCTACAAAACTTTACAAAGAATACTCGTTGGAAATTCCGCATGAAGAAATTGATATTGAAGTTAATAATAAAATAAATCAAATACTACCTACGGTAAATATCCCTGGTTTTAGAAAGGGTAAAGCACCTTTAAATATTGTCAAAAAAAAATATGAAGACAATATCTTAAATGAAGTAATTCAAAAAGTGATAAACATAAATACAAAAAAATTAATTGAAGAAAAAAAATTTTCACTATTTAGAGCTCCAAAGGTTGAACTTAGTAACTATGAAAAGAATAAACCAATAAAGATAAACTTAAAATTCGATTTAAAACCTGATATTAAACTCAAAGATTTTAAAGATCTGAAAATAAATAAATATGAAATTGAATTAAGTAAAAAAGCAGAGGAAAATCAGTTTAAGAATTTTATTGCTTCACAAAAAAACTTCAAAAAAATTGAAAGCTCTCGACAAGTTAAGAATACTGATAAAGTAATAATTAATTTTGATTCTTCACAAGAAGACCTACCTGAATATTTAAAATCTCAAAAAAATTTTCCTATAGATTTGGACGTTGATGAAGGAATACTTCCAAACTTAAACAAGGAATTGATTTCTAAAAAGGTAAAAGTCGGTGACAAATTTGATCTAGAATTAAATTTATCTAAAATTCTTAAAGAAGATAAATTCAAAAAAACAAGTTTTAATTTTGAAGTAATATCCATAGAAGAAAAAATTAAATTTGAACTTACAAAAGAATTTTTGGATAAAAATGGTTTCAAAAAAGAAAAAGATCTTAAAGATTTTTTAGTTAGTAATATCAAAACTCAGTATCAGCAAGGCATAAAAGAAATAGAAAAAAAAGAATTGATGGATCTTTTAGATAAAAGTTATAAATTTGAATTACCTGAAGGAGTATTAGAAGATGATTATAATCAAATATGGAATCGTTTAGAGCAAGCTAAAAAAGAGGGCACTTTAGATGAGGATGACAAGCTTTTAAAAGATGAAGATCTTAAAAAGAGATACAAAAAAATTTCAGAAAGAAGGGTTAAACTTGGTTTGTTAATGCAACATATCGCCTCAGAAGAAAAAGTTGTTGTATCTGAAGAAGAAATTAACAAAGCAATATTAGAATACACTAGGCAGTATCCTGGTCAAGAAAAGCAGATTCTTGAATATTTTGAAAAAAATCCATCATCTCTGGATACAATTAGAGCACCGCTTATCGAGCAAAAGGTAATCGATTCAATTATTTCCAAATCGAAGACAAATGTTATAAAATTAAATGAAGAAGAATATAAAAAACTTGAAGTAAAAACATTTAATATTAAAGATATAAAAAAATGAAAGACCCAATTGATAATATTACTAATAACCTCATTCCAATGGTTGTTGAGCAATCTTCAAGAGGGGAAAGGTCTTATGATATCTATTCAAGATTATTAAAAGAAAGAATAATTTTTCTAACTGGTCCTATTGATGATAATATCGCAAGTCTTATATGTGCTCAAATATTGTTTCTAGAATCTGAAAACCCAAAAAAAGAAATTTCTTTTTATATTAACTCACCGGGAGGTATTGTTTGGTCTGGTTTAGCAATATATGATACCATGCAATATGTCTCCTCTAAAATTATGACCATTTGTATCGGGCAAGCAGCATCAGCAGGATCTCTTCTTTTAACTGCTGGTGAAAAAGGCATGAGGTTTTCACTACCTAATTCAAGAATTATGGTCCATCAACCAAGTGGAGGATACCAAGGACAAGTCACTGATATTGAAATCCAAACTAATGAGATAAAAAAAACTAAATCTAAATTGAATGAAATTTATTCAAAACATACTGGTAAAAAAATATCAGAGATTGCCAGTATAATGGAAAGAGATAAATATTTTTCTGCTGATGAAGCAATTAAATTTGGTCTTATTGACAAAGTAGTTAAGGGAAGAAAATAATGACAAAGAAAAATGACCAAGACTCTTTATTCTGTTCATTTTGTGGTAAAAATCAAAAGGAAGTAAAAAAATTAATTGCTGGCCCTACTGTTTTTGTATGTGATGAGTGTGTTGAATTATGCATGGATATAATAAAGGAAGATAATAAAAATAATAAATTTAAGATTAAAAAAGACATACCAAAACCATCTGAAATCAATAAATTTTTGAACGACTATGTAATAGGTCAAAAAGACTCTAAAAAAATACTTTCTGTTGCAGTTTATAATCATTACAAAAGATTATCATCATATAATGAAAATAATAATGTTGAAATTTCAAAGTCAAATATACTACTAGTAGGTCCTACAGGCACGGGTAAAACACTATTAGCACAAACTTTAGCAAAAATCTTAGATGTTCCTTTTACAGTTGCAGATGCAACTAGTTTAACAGAAGCTGGCTATGTGGGTGAAGATGTAGAAAATATAATTCTTAAGCTATTACAAGCATCTGATTATAATGTTGAAAGAGCACAAAAGGGAATAGTTTATATTGATGAAATTGATAAAATTGGAAGAAAAAGTGATAATCCCTCTATTACAAGAGATGTATCAGGTGAAGGAGTCCAACAAGCATTACTAAAAATTATGGAAGGTACTATAGCAAGTGTTCCACCACAAGGAGGAAGAAAACATCCTCAACAAGAATTTTTACAAGTTGATACATCTAACATTCTTTTTATATGCGGAGGTGCATTCTCAGGTTTAGAAGAGATAATTAATTATAGACTTAAAGGTACAGCAATTGGTTTTAACTCTAAATTAGATTTAGAAACTAAGAAAACTATTGGGGATTCTCTTAAGAAATTAGAAAATCAAGATCTACTGAAATTTGGTATGATACCTGAATTTATTGGAAGACTTCCAGTAATTACAACCTTAAATGAATTAGATCAGGAGATGTTAATTAAAATAATGACTCAACCTAAAAATGCTATCGTTAAACAATTTGAATCTCTTTTGAAGATGGATGGAGTAAAATTAGAAATAAAAGAGGACGCATTAGAGGAAATTGCTAGACAAGCAGTTGCACAAAATACAGGAGCAAGGGGTCTTAGATCTATTATTGAAGATGCATTAATGGACATAATGTATAAAGTGCCTGATCAAAAAAATTTGTATAAAGTTGTAATTAATAAAGAAGTTATTGGAAGCAACTCAGATCCAATATTGATTTATTCAAACAAAGAAAATAATCAAAAATTAATGTCAAACAACTCTTGAATTTATTAAATAAGTGAACATTTATATTAGATGGTAAAAGGCTTTATCCCGGTTCTACCTTTAAGAGACATAGTTGTTTTTCCTAACATGGTAGCCCCTCTTTTTGTAGGAAGAGAACAATCAGTAAATGCACTCAATAATGTTATGACTGGAGATAAAAAAATATTTTTAATTTCCCAAAAAAATTCTAAAATTGATAACCCTAACAAAGAAAATTTATATACTGTCGGTACAATTGCTAAAGTAATTCAAATGTTAAAGTTACCAGATGGCACACTTAAAGTATTAGTTGAAGGTATTAAGAGAGCAAAAGTAACAAAAATAAATTTCAACAAAGATTTTGTTACTGCTTCATTTATTGAAATAAATCAAAAAATAAAAAAAAATTCAAGTGTAAGAGCCCTACAAAAACTAATTATTGAACAATTTGTTGAATTTCAAAAAATAAATAAAAAAGTTTCAATGGATGTTATCAATAGTGTGAAATCATTAAATGATCCTGATAAAATCGTTGATATAATTGTCTCTAATATTTCTATTTCTTTATCTCAGAAACAAGAAATTTTAGAAATATTAGATACTGAGGACAGACTTAACAAAATTTATAGTTATTTAGTCTCTGAAATTGATTCCTTTCAGGTTGAGAAAAAAATCAAAGGTCGCGTAAAAAGACAAATGGAGAAAACACAAAAAGAATATTACTTAAATGAGCAAATGAAAGCTATCCAAAAAGAACTTGGTGAGAATGAGGATTTAGATGAAATATCAGAGTTGGAAAAGAAATTGAGTCAATATAAACTTTCTAATGAGGCAAAAGATAAATGTGCTTCAGAAATTAAAAAATTAAAAAATATGAGTCCAATGTCGGCAGAAGCAACTGTTATAAGAAATTATTTAGACTGGGTAATGTCAATTCCTTGGAATAATCCAGATCAAATTTCTAAAAACATTAATAAAGCCTCAACAATATTAGAGAATGATCACTACGGTTTAGAAAAAGTTAAAGAGAGAATTCTTGAATATCTAGCTGTTCAAAAAAGAACTGATAAACTCAAGGGGCCAATATTATGTCTTGTAGGGCCACCCGGTGTTGGTAAGACTTCTCTTGGCAAATCAATTGCTAATTCTACAGGAAGGAGTTTTGTCAGAATGTCACTTGGTGGAGTAAGAGATGAAGCTGAGATAAGAGGTCATAGAAAGACTTACATTGGCTCTATGCCAGGAAGATTTATTCAGGCCATGAAGAAATCTAAATCATCTAACCCATTAATTCTGTTAGATGAAATTGATAAGCTTGGATCTGATTGGAGAGGAGACCCATCATCAGCTCTTTTAGAGGTTTTAGACCCCGAACAAAATAGTAAATTCAATGATCACTATTTGGAGCTTGACTATGATCTTTCGAATGTAATGTTTGTTTGCACAGCAAATACATTAAACATACCTCCTGCTCTTTTAGATAGAATGGAAGTCATTAGAATACCTGGTTATACTGAAAAAGAAAAAAATCAGATTGCAAAAAAATATTTAGTTCCAAAACAAATTAAAAATCATCAAATTAAAAATTCAGAAATTTCATTTAATTCTAAAGTTATTAATTCAATCATTAGAAATTATACAAAAGAAGCTGGTGTTAGAAATCTTGAAAAAGAAATTTCAAAAATATGTAGAAAAACTGTTAAAAAATTAGAAACTTCTAGATTAAAAAAAATTAAGCTAAATGATAAGACGCTACAAAACTTATTAGGTATCGCAAGATTCCGATCAAATGAAATTGAAAAAAAGAACTTAGTTGGTGTTACAAATGGACTTGCTTGGACAGAAGTCGGTGGTGAGATATTATCAGTCGAGGTAATTTTATCAATTGGTAAAGGTAAATTAACCATTACTGGCAAGCTTGGTGAAGTAATGAGGGAATCAATCCAAGCGGCTACTTCATATGTGAAGTCAAAATCAATTAGTTTGGGTATTAATCCAAAAGATTTTGAAAGCTACGATATTCATATTCATGTACCTGAAGGAGCAACTCCAAAAGATGGACCAAGTGCAGGTATAGCTATATTTAATTCTTTAGTATCTTCATTGACAAATAACAAGATAAGAAGGGATGTTGCTATGACTGGAGAAATTACTCTAAGGGGGCGAGTACTTCCTATTGGTGGTTTAAAAGAAAAAATATATGCAGCCAGCAGAGCAGGTATTAAAAAAGTATTAATACCACAAGATAACATTAGAGAAATTTCAGAATTTGATAAAGACGTTATCAAAGGAATTAAAATTGTTGCAGTATCGGAGGCATTCTCCATTTTAGAACATACATTGATTAAACCAATCATTCCTCTAAATTTGACCGAATCACAACTTAAAAATAATCAAAACACCACTAGTACTCACTAATATTTTATTCCAAATAAATATGGAAATAAGCCATTTATTTATTAAATCGGCATGATTCTGGGAAAATTCCTATAATATTGTTGACTTGTTTGTAAAACCATAAATTATCAATAAAATTTATTAAAGGAGATTAAAAGTGAATAAAAATGATCTTATCGCATCTGTAGCATCTTCAGCTGGACTATCTAAATCTGACGCAACTAGAGCAATTGAAAGCTTTCTAGATGCAATTACTAACTCACTAAAAAGAGACGAAAAGGTTAGCATAGTAGGATTTGGTAATTTTAGTGTTAGCCATAGAAAAGCAACTACTGGTAGAAACCCTAGAACTGGTGAGTCAATTCAAATACCAGCATCTAAAAGACCAAAATTTACTGTAGGAAAAGCGTTAAAAGACTCAGTAAACAATTAATTATTTTTTTTTCTTGCACCGGCTGTTAAATAAATTTAACAGCCGCTTTTATTTGGGTGTTTAGCTCAGTTGGTAGAGCATCTCGTTTACACCGAGAGGGTCGGGAGTTCAAGTCTCTCAACACCCACCATGCGCGGGAGTAGTTCAGCTGGTTAGAACGCTGCCCTGTCACGGCAGAGGCCGCGGGTTCGAATCCCGTCTCTCGCGCCACTTTTATATAACCTTTTTGTGTATTAAAGTCGCAACTACATACGTTGTTATTATTGAATATTTCGTTAAATACATTACTAATTTAATTGTGAGATTATAGTGGCTAATTTTCTTTTTGAGTACCTACCCATTTTGATTTTTATCTTTATTGCTTTAGGTTTAGCTATAGGGATGACAGTCCTTTCATTCGTTGTAGGTGATTCAAATCCTGACTCAGAAAAATTGTCAGCATATGAGTGTGGTTTTGAAGCTTTCGATGATGCAAGAGGTAGGTTTGATGTTAGATTTTATCTTGTTGCAATATTGTTTATTATATTTGATCTCGAAGTTGCTTTTTTATTTCCTTGGGCAATTACACTAGGAAAAATTGGTTTATTTGGATTTTGGTCAATGATGATATTTCTTTCTGTACTGACTATAGGTTTTATTTATGAATGGAAAAAAGGAGCTTTAGAATGGGAGTAAATCAAGCAAAAAAAATGGTTGATGAAACTCTTAATTCAGAATTGTCTTCAAAAGGTTTCCTTGTTGCAAGTTATGATAAAATTTTAACTTGGGCAAGAACTGGATCATTGTGGCCAATGACCTTTGGTTTAGCATGCTGCGGTGTTGAGATGATACATTCTTACATGGCACGATATGATTTAGATAGGTATGGAGTGATACCAAGAGGAAGCCCAAGACAATCAGATGTTATGATTGTTGCTGGAACATTAACAAATAAAATGGCTCCCGCTTTGAGAAAGGTTTATGATCAAATGCCTGAGCCTAGATGGGTTATATCAATGGGTTCTTGCGCTAATGGCGGAGGTTATTATCACTACTCATACTCTGTAGTAAGGGGGTGCGATAGAATTGTTCCGGTTGATGTATACGTTCCAGGATGCCCTCCAACTGCGGAAGCTTTAGTTTATGGAATTCTTCAATTACAAAAAAAAATTAGAAGAGAAAATAAATTTAAAAGATAATTCAAATGTTAGAAAAGCTTAAGAAAAATAAAGATATTATAAATATTAAAGAAGTTGATAATCTTATTGAGTTAGAATGTGATAAAAATAACATTCTTTCTGTTTTAAAAAAACTTAAAGAAAATGATGATTTTATTTTTGATCAATTATTGGACATAACTGCTGTTGATAACCCATCAAGAGAGTGTAGATTTGATTTAGTATACATTTTACAAAGCCTTAAAAAAAATAAAAAACTAATTATAAAAACATCTCTTAAAGAAAATGACACAATTGAAACTATAATTTCAGTTCACAAGGCTGCAGATTGGTATGAAAGAGAGTGCTATGACCTCTTTGGTATTGAGTTTAAAAATCATCCAGACTTAAGAAGAATTATGACAGATTATAATTTTGAAGGCCATCCTTTAAGAAAAGATTTTCCTTTAACTGGACATACAGAAGTTAGATATGATGATCTTGAGAAAAAAGTTATCTATGAACCAGTAAAACTCTCTCAAGAATTTAGAGATTTTGATGGTGAGTCACCTTGGGAAGGTATGAAAAATAACCTCATCGGTGATGAGAAATCGGAAATTAAAAAAGATTAATATGAAAGAAGTTGAATTAAATACAACGACTATAAACTTTGGACCACAACATCCTGCTGCTCACGGTGTTTTAAGGTTAGTTGTAGAATTAGAAGGAGAAGTTGTTAAAAGAGCTGAGCCCCACATTGGTTTACTTCATAGAGGTACTGAAAAATTAATTGAATATAAAACATATCTACAAGCCGTACCTTATTTTGATAGATTAGATTATGTATCTCCTATGTGTCAAGAGCATGCTTTTGCACTTGCAACAGAGAATCTCTTGAATATTGAAGTGCCAATGAGAGCAAAGTTTATAAGAGTAATTTTTGCAGAAGTCACAAGAATCTTAAATCACCTTCTTAATATTCCTGCATATGCCGCTGATATTGGTGCGGTAACTCCATTCCTATGGTGCTTTGAAGAAAGAGAAAAACTTCTAGAGTTTCATGAAGCTGTATCTGGTGCTAGGTTTCATGCAGCCTATTTTAGACCAGGAGGAGTTCATCAGGATATGCCAGAAGGTATGGAAGAAAAATTATTTCATCACTTTAAGACACTTCCAAAATTTATAGATGATTTAGAAGAATTACTTACGAATAATAGAATTTTAAGACAAAGATCAGTTGATATAGGTATCATTTCAAAAAAAGAAGCTATTGAATGGGGATGTTCAGGACCTGTTCTAAGAAGTTCTGGTGTTGCTTGGGACTTAAGAAGATCACAACCTTACGATGCATATGATCAAGTTGAATTTGATATCCCTGTTGGCAAAAAAGGAGATTGCTTTGATAGATATTTAGTTAGAATTGAAGAAATGAGACAAAGCATTTCAATAATTAATCAATGCCTTAATAAAATTAAACCTGGAGAAATTTCTGTAGAAGATAATAAAATTACACCTCCTAAAAGAAACCAAATGAAAAAATCGATGGAGGCATTAATTCACCATTTTAAATTGTTTACTGAGGGGTACAGGGTTCCAGAGGGACAAACCTATGCAGCTGTCGAAGCACCAAAAGGCGAGTTTGGTGTTTTTCTTGTTTCTGATGGATCAAGTAAACCTTATAGGTGTAAAATAAGAGCCCCTGGATTTGCTCACCTTCAAATTTTAGATAATTTATCAAAAGGTCATTTAATGGCTGATATTGCAGCTATATTAGGTAGTCTTGATATTGTTTTTGGAGAGATTGATAGATAATGCATCATCCTGGAACAAATAACAAAGTTTATAAGAAAATTAATGATAATTTTGAATGGTCAAAAGATAATTTTGAAAAAATATCGAATATATTAAAAAAATATCCATCAAATAAAATTCAAAGCGCTGTAATACCACTCTTGGATTTGGCTCAGAGACAAAACAAAGGTTGGTTAAGTAAAAATTCAATGGAGAAAGTAGCTGAGACTTTAAGTATGTCTTATATAAGAGTTTTGGAAGTAGCTACATTTTATTCTATGTTTAATCTTGAGCCAATTGGAAAAAATTTTGTTCAAATATGTAGAACTACACCATGCTGGTTAAGAGGAAGTGACAAGCTTTCAAAGATTGCTCAAGAAGTTTGTAATACTCAAATTGGAGAAACTAGTGATGATAAAAAATTTACAGTTGTTGAAGTAGAATGTTTAGGAGCTTGTTGCAATGCACCTATGATACAAATTAATGATGAATATTATGAAGATTTAGATGAAGAAAACTTTAGAAAACTTCTAAATGATTTAAAAAATAATAGACCAATTAAAATTGGCTCTCAAATTGGAAGAAAATCATCTCAACCAGAAAGAGAATTTTGATGCTGAAACAAGAAGATAAAATATTTAAAAATCTATATGGATTTGACGATTGGAAGCTTAAAGGAGCTTTAAAAAGAGGAATATGGTCAAATACTAAGGATTTGATAAAATTAGGAAGTGATAAAATAGTTGATGAAATAAAAAAAAGTCAGCTCAGAGGACGTGGAGGCGCAGGGTTTCCGGCAGGTCTTAAATGGTCATTTATGCCAAAGGATTCAGGTAAACAACATTATTTAGTTGTTAATGCAGATGAATCTGAGCCTGGCACATGTAAAGATAGGGAAATTTTAAGAAATGATCCCCATTTATTATTGGAGGGTTGTTTAGTTGCTGGATTTGCCATGCATGCACATACTTGCTACATATATATTAGAGGTGAATATTATTCAGAGTCATCAAATTTACAAAAAGCAATTGATGAGGCTTATGAAAACAAATTAATTGGAAAAAATGCTTGTGGCTCAGGATGGGATTTTGATATTTTTTTACATAGGGGGGCTGGAGCTTATATTTGTGGAGAAGAAACAGCTCTACTTGAAAGTTTAGAGGGAAAGAAAGGTCAACCTCGACTAAAACCACCTTTTCCTGCTGGAGCAGGTTTATATGGTTGTCCTACAACAGTAACAAATGTTGAAACTATAGCTGTATCACCCACAATTTTAAGGAGAGGTGGTGATTGGTTTGCAGGTCTAGGTAGTGCTAATAATACTGGAACAAAAATATTTAGTATTTCTGGGCATGTAAATAATCCTTGTAATGTTGAGGAAGAAATGGGCATTTCATTGAAAGAGCTTATAGAAAAGCATGCTGGTGGAGTTATAGGAGGATGGGACAATCTTTTAGCGATTATTCCTGGCGGAGCAAGTGTGCCACTTCTTCCTAAATCCATTTGTGACACAGTAAAAATGGATTTTGATAGCCTTAAAGAAGTTAAAAGTGGTCTTGGTACTGCAGCAGTAATTGTCATGAATAAATCAACAGATATTGTTGAAGCAATAGCTAGGTTATCTCATTTCTATAAACATGAAAGTTGTGGTCAATGTACACCTTGTAGAGAAGGAACTGGATGGATGTACAGAATGATGGAAAAGATGATTCATGGGGACGCTTTAAATCAAGACATAGACAAATTACTCGATGTAACAAAACAAATTGAAGGGCACACTATATGCGCATTAGGTGATGCAGCTGCTTGGCCTATTCAAGGTTTGTTTAGACATTTTAGACCTGAAATTGAAAAAAGAATTGAAGAAAGAAATAGAAGAGTAGCTTAGTGCCAAAAATAACAATTGATAATAAAGAACATGATTTTGAAAACGGTATGACCGTAATGCAAGCCTGTGAACAAGCAGGCACTGAAATTCCAAGATTTTGTTATCATGAAAAACTATCAATAGCAGGAAACTGTAGGATGTGCTTAGTAGAAATGGAAAAAGCTCCAAAACCTATTGCATCATGTGCCATGCCAGCTGCAGATGGAATGGTTATAAAAACTAATACTGAAACAGTTAAAAAAGCTCGCAAAGGTGTGATGGAGTTTCTTCTTATTAATCACCCATTGGATTGTCCTATTTGTGATCAAGGAGGAGAATGCGATCTTCAGGATCAAGCAATGTATTATGGTTTTGATAAAACTAGATATGAAGAAAATAAGAGAGCAGTTCAGAATAAAAATATGGGACCACTTGTAAAAACAATTATGACAAGATGTATACATTGTACAAGATGCGTAAGGTTCTCTACAGAAGTTGCTGGTGTTGATGATATAGGATTACTAGGAAGAGGTGAAAATGCTGAGATCACGACATACTTAGAAAAAACTATTGAATCAGAATTATCAGGTAACGTAATTGATTTATGTCCTGTAGGTGCTTTAACAAGTAAACCATATGCATTTAAATCAAGACCATGGGAACTAACTAAAACAGAAACATTTGATGTATTTGATGGTATAGG
Source organism: uncultured Alphaproteobacteria bacterium (assembly GCA_902625365.1). Lineage (GTDB taxonomy): Bacteria > Pseudomonadota > Alphaproteobacteria > HIMB59 > CACPNW01. The sequence goes on along the minus strand of CACOAX010000016.1, from coordinate 87 downwards.
CTCAAGTATAAGAATTGATACAAGAGGAAAAAAAGTTTTAAGAGCTCTTCCTAGAATAAATGAAGAAACTAACGAAGAATGGATAAG
>CACOAX010000015.1 GCA_902625365.1 uncultured Alphaproteobacteria bacterium | reverse complement strand
CAGAAAAAGAATGAGTTTTAATTTATGATGTTTTTGAAAGGTACAAAGATCAAAACTTTCACACATAAAAATAGTTGAGTCTTTATATTTTCTGAGGTGTTTATGTGGGAATAATTGATTTCCAAGAATTAAAAATAAACTTTTCATCAATATTTAAATAGTAAGTTATTAGAAAATTTATATGATTTATTAAAATTAATTGCTTATTTTAGACAATTTTTAACTATAATGAGATATAAATTAATGACCAAATTAGTAAAATTATTGGTAATTCCCCTTATAATTAGTTTTGCACTAATCTCTTGTAATACCACATCTCCAAACAAAGTAAAAAAATCTGATGCACAAAAAGTAACTAATATTGAATATGGAACAATCAAAACCTCTCTTCCAGTAAAGATTGAAGGTGAAAGTGATTGGATTGGAGCAACTGCTGGAGCAATGATAGGAGGTCTTTTAGCATCTCAAATATGTGGAGAAGAAGAAATATTAGGAACAAAGTGTCAAGATATAGCGATAGTATATGGAACTATTGGAGGAGCTGCTATGGGCTCAGTAATACAAGCTAAAATTGGTAATCATGATGGCTTTCAATATATAGTGAACATTGATGAATGTGGTAATGACATTTCTAATTGCCAAAATGATCAAGAAAAAGCTTTTGTACAAGGAGATGATAATGCCCTTCCAAATGGTCAAAGAGTTGTAATTATCTACGGAGATGTAATAAGAGTTATGCCTTATGAAGAATAGTTTTAACTATAACTAGATATGAACAAAAGAAATTTATATGCAGCTATTGCTATAGTATTTATCTTTGCTGCTTTAAATTTAACTATATATTTTTTCTATTAAATTATGGTTATCAGAAGAAAATCGAGTATTTATAAAAAATTATATGAAATTAATGGTCAGAAAATGATGTATGGTCACGATAATATACATTTTAAAACAATCAATTTACCTGCAAAACAAAGATATAAAAATCTATGCAGTAAATTTGGTTTAAAAAAAATTAAATCTTCAGATAAAAAAAATTTTCAAATAATTAATATTAATTAATGTGAAAAATATTGCAATAATTGGAGCTGGGATGACTGGTTTGTCTCTTGCTTATAATCTTCAAGAACATAATATTACGATTTTTGATAAATCATGGAGACCAGGAGGAAGAGTATCTACTAGAAAGCATGATAATTACCTTTTTGATCATGGTGCACATTATCTATCGACAAATCATTCTGTAAATCAATTAAATGAAGTAATAAGTAGATATAATTTGGGACAAGTAATAGAAATAGATTTTGCCACAGATTATTTAAAAAATAAAAAGACTAGAAAAAAAATTATTATTGGTCAAAATGGAATGAATTCTCTTCCAAATTCTATTTTTGATAATTTAAAATTAGAAAGTTATTTTAATTCAAAAATAATTAAAATTTCAAAAAATAGTAATGATCTTTTCTCGCTATTTTCTGAAAAGGAAGAATTTAAAGATTTTGATTATATTTTAATTTGTATACCTTATTTACAATCAAAAGAGCTTTCAAAAGAATTAATTGATTTTACACAGATTGTTAACGAGCCATCTTATGATCCCATACATACTGTAATGTTAAGCTATAAAGATAATAATAACATTAAAATTAAAGCTGGATTAAATCTTCATAAGGATATTAGTTTCTTTATGAATCAAAATATAAAATTTAATGAATTATCAAATGATTGTTGGGTATTAAATATGAGTTCTGAATATACGAAAAATAATATTGATATAGACAAGACTGAACTAGAAAAATACGCCCAATCAATATTTGAAGAAACATTTGATATAAAGAATGAAATAAGTTTTATTAAATCACACAGGTGGTTATATGCGCAAACAAAATTGAGTTATAATACTATCTCAAAAAAAAATTGGATTAATTCTAAGGATAATAAAATATTTTTAAGTGGAGACTGGGTTCTAGGAAAAAGTCTAAGCGATGCCTGGAATGCAGGTGAAAAATTATCACATTATATTAAGATTTTATCAGTTTAATATTAAGTATTAAAATATCTTTTAATATTTTTAGCTGCTTGTCTTATTCTTTGAGTATTTTCTACTAGACCAATACGAACAAAACCTTCCCCTCCTTTTCCAAAAGCCAAACCAGGAGCTACTGCAACATCGGCATTTATCATTAAATTTTTGGCAAACTTCATAGAACCCATTTTTTTATATTTTTTAGGTAAAGGAGCCCATACAAACATAGATGCCATAGGCTCTGGAATTTTATCCCAACCAGCTCTTTCAAAAGATTCTATTAAAACATCTCTTCTTTTTTTATAAGTCTCCCTTATTTCTATACTAATATTAAATGATTTTTTAACAAATGGCTGCTTAAGTGAATTAATTACTGAAGCACATGGATTACAAGATCAAGCTTTCTATTGTTCTCAAAATCATACCATCTTACTTAATAAACAAGATAAATTAAGTGACTTGAATGATCCTTTAAATAGAGAGGTCGTAAGTGATAAAGGTTGTATTCCTCATGATTTGCTAAAACAGCAATCAAAATTAAATATTTTATACCAATCAAATATTTTTAAAAATTTTTTAAAAGGTGTCTTAAATTTAAAAGATATTTATCCATACAGTGATACCTTATCTTCTATAAATTATAATTATTATCAAAAATCACAACAGCTAGGATGGCATTTTGATAATGCATCATTTGCTATCACTTTAATGATACAATCATCAGATAAAGGTGGTGAATTTGAATATGTTAGTAAAGGTAGAAATTTTTCAGAAAACTATATCGATAAATCATATATTAAAGATATTTTAGATAGAAAAATTTTACCACAAAAAGCAGATGTTGATTCCGGTACTCTTATATTATTTTATGGTAGAAATTATTTGCATCGTGTAACACCAGTTGAGTCAGAAAAACCAAGAATATTAGTAACACTAAATTATAATGAAGAGGAAGGTACAATGCTCTCTGAAAATGCAAGATTAACCTTTTTTGGTAGAATTAACTAATTATGATTAAAGAAAAATAATTGTTTTCCATTTACTCGATAATTATTAATCAATTTCTTTGCTTCATCTGATGTAATCCAATCAATATATTTTTTAGCCTCTTCAATATTTAAATTATTATTTATCTTATTGCTTACTAAAATTATTCCATATTGATTAAATAATGGCGGTAAATTTTCACAGACAATTTGTAGATTTTCTTTTTTATTAAAAGCTATCCAAGTGCTACGATCACTAAGAGTGTAAGCATTTTTTTGATTAGCTATTAATAATGTTGATCCCATTCCCTGACCAACACTGAGATACCAATTTTCTTCAAATGGTACTCTTATATTTGATAATTCCCAAAGTTCTTTTTCTTTTTTATGCGTCCCACTCTCATCACCTCTAGATACAAACAACAATTTTGATTTTTTAATTTCAATCATTTTATTTTCAATTGAAGAGCATGTTTTTTTATCTTTTTTTGGTCCTATCAAGACAAAATCATTATACATCAAATCATGTCTAAGAATTCCATACCCATTATTCATAAATTCTAGTTCTGATTTTTTATGATGAACTAATAAAATTTCAACATTGCCATCCATTGCAACTTTTATTGCCTGGCCTGTTCCAAGAGATAATGCTCTAACTTTTGTCTGATATTTATTTTCAAATTTTTTGTTAATATATTCTAATAAACCCGTATCGTGAGTAGAAGTTGTGCTAGCTATTGTTATATATTTATTAGCAAATGCATTCTTAATCAAAAATATTAAAATAAATATTAGAAAAATTCTAATCATAAAACTTGATACATCTTATAGTACTTACTAAATATATTTACATATTTTGAAAGGATAGTTATGAAAATTATTAAAGTTTTAGAAAAAACTGAATTAGTTATAGTCGATTTAGAGGTAAATCTAGGTAAAGAAAAAAGAAACGGCTTAACATTATGCGTTAAATATAATGGTGATTATTACCCATTAAATACTGCACATGATGGAAGACCAATTTTAATGAATAAAGAGAATGTTATTAAAAATTAAAGTTAAATTTTTTAATTATAAACATGAAAATTGCATAAGCTATTGCAGTACTGATTATTGAAACAATTAGTGAAAAAACAAAATTTTGTTTAAATTTCAGAAGAATAGGTAAAACAATAAAAAAAACAAAAGAAGGTATACTCATAACAATTGTACTATAGGATAACTCTATTACTTTTTGATAATCCTTTGTGTCCCAATATAACCATATAAAAGCTAATAAAGATGTTAATGGTAAAGAAACAATAATTGCTGCAGTCCAAGTATATTTTTTTGCTATTTCAGATACTACAACAATAATAATAGCACTTATTATAGTTTTAAGAAGAAAATACATTATTTACTCACATTTGTTCTTGTAGCTATATAGACACCAAATGTACAAATTAATAGTCCAATAATATCAATTATAAATAATTTTTCATCTAAAACAAACCAAGCCATTACAGCAGTAGTTGGTGGAACAAGGAAAAAAAGACTGCTAGTTTTAGAAGCTGTTCCATTTTTTATTAGATACATAAGTATTGCGTACGCTCCAAAAGACACCATAATTATTTGCCACGATATTGATAAAATAAAACGTGTATCAAAATTAATAAATGATATTTCAAAAAATAATGAAATTATAAATAAAAATATTCCAGCACTTAATGCTTGATAAAAATTATTAACTGAAAGACTTATTTCATGAGTAAATTTTTTTTGCCAAATAGTAGCTGAAGTTGCTCCTAAAAGTGCAACAATAGAAGCAATAACACCTAATGTTGGGATTTCTGTTCCAATATCATAACCTATAACTAATATAGTACCTAAAAAACCAAAAAATATTCCTATCCATTGCGTAACAGTAACTTTTTCTTTTAAAATAGGTCCACTTAGAATATTGGTTAAAATAGGTTGGAGGCATACAATTAACGCAGATAATGTTGCAGTAAGTCCCATAGAATAAGAAAAAAATACTCCACCTAAATAAAATCCATGAAAAAGAATTCCAGTAATCATTGCTTGAAAGATTAAATTTCGATTTATTCTTATTCTTTCCCTAAAAATAATAGATAAAATTAAAAAAAATGCACTTACAATACAAAACCTAAAACATAATGCAGCAAAAGGGCTTGCTGATTGCACAATAAATTGACCACTTATAAAAGCACTACTCCAAAAAAAGATAAATAGATATGAAAGATATAGGTTCATTATAAATAATAATTCTATTCTTTATTTATAAATGTTATGAAAATTTATTCATAGAATAAAATGCTTAGCAATAAAATCAATTTTTTTTGTCCAAATTGTAGTTCAGATAAATATATTGGGAAAACCACTATAGGAAAAAACTATAAAGATGAGCCATATAAAAATGTAACATCCGAAATACAATGCGCTAGGTGTTTTATGGATATTCCATCAATTATTTCAGAAAATATTTCCCCTGATAAGCAAAATGAGATGTCCAAACTTTGGAATGAAATATATAAACCATCACATAAAGAAAATGCTGCACAATGTTCAAAATGTTTTAGGTTTTATTGGGAAATAGAAAAATATTTATCTGAGAATAATATTTCTAAAAAAGACATTTTCTATCAAACTTACAATCCTAAGAAATCAATTGGAGATTTAATTTGTAAGATTTGTGATCCCTCATCATTTAAATCAAATTAATGTTAGCATATATTCTTAATATATCAGGTTGGTTGCTATTACCTTTCATGGACGGTATTGCAAAGTATCTATCTTCAGAAATACATTTCATACAAGTTGTTTGGGGTAGATATTTTTTTATGCTTTTAGTTAGTTTTCCATTAGCATATATATTTTTTAGAAAAGAAATTAGTTTTCCTAAAGCAATTTCAGTACAGTTATTTAGAAGTTTTTTTTTATTTTTATCTACCGTTTTTTTCTTTTATGCAATTTCAGTTATATCATTAGCTGAAGCTTTAACTCTTGCTTTTATCTCTCCAATTATAGTGACGATATTATCTATTTTCTATTTAAAAGAAAAAGTTGGAATTCATCGATGGACTGCAGTCTTAATTGGATTTATTGGAGTTATAATTATAATACGACCAGGTTTTGTTGAAATAAATTTTGCATCTTTCTCAGCTATTGCTGCAGGAATTTCTTATGCTTTTTTTATAATTTATACTCGAAAATTATCTTTTACTGATAGTTCTATTGTTACATTGCTTTTTACAGGTATTGTAGGTTGTATATTTATTTCTCTTATTGTTCCTTTTTACTGGATAAATTTAGATTTTAGACAATTAATTTTACTAATTCTCTTAGCTTCAATTGGAACTCTAGGGCACTTTTTAATAATTCTTTCTTTCAGACTTGGTGAAGCTTCAAAATTAGCTCCATTAGGTTATTTTGAAATTTCTACAAATATACTTGTTGGTTATGCTTTCTTTGGTGATCTACCTGATATTTGGATTTATCTAGGATTATCTTTGATCGTATTTAGTGGGATTTATATTTTCATCAGAGAAAGTAGAGAGGTAAAAAAAACTAATTAGTTTTTCTAGTTGTTTGATAAATATATATTGTAACAGATGCAAGTAGTAGAACCCCACCTATAATTGTGTTTATGGGTGGAGATTCATTTATTATAAACCAAACCCAAGCAGTACCTAAAACACTTTCTAATAAAAATATTAAAGCTACTTCGTGTGCTGGAGCAAATTTAGGAGAAATTGTTAAAATCATAAATGGAATAGGCAGTATTAATACACACATAATCAATAGAAATATTATTTGATCATTATTTAAATTAAAGTTAATTCCAAATGGTAGCGCATAAATTGCTGCAATTAAACATCCCAATAAACAGGCTGGCACTAAATCTTTATTTTTAAATAATCTTACAAGCACCATACTAAAACCCATACCTGTAGCTACTATTAGAGCCATCAAATCTCCATATAACCCTGTAGTCGTAAAACTACCTAAACCAATTATTATCATCGCAAACATTGCTATTAAAATTACTATCCAAGTAAAAAGAGTAGGTATTTCCTTAAGTATAAAAACTGAAAATAAAGCTGCAAAAATTGGTGCGGATGCAATTAATACTAATGTATTTGCTACAGCAGTATTTTGAATTGAGTACACAAAACAAATATGAGTTATAGCATAAAGAATCGCATATATTATTCCTGGTATTCCAATTAGATAAAATGATTTAAGAAACGATTTTCGATAAGTATAAATAATAAAAATTAATATTGTAACAATTGGTAAAGCACTTCTATAAAATATTAAACTAAAATCATCTAAATTTACTAGTCTAATTAGTAAACTATCAGGGCTAATTATTAAAACCCCAATAAATGATAATAAAAGACCTTTATTTCTTGTTTTCATAAATATTTGAAAATAATTAGATAATTAATATATCTATCAGTATTGTACTTTAAATCACACTTATTTTTATGAAAAAAATACTTTTTTTATGTTTAATTTTTATATCTCTAAAAACTAATGCGATAGATTCAAATAAATTAATAAATTTTAATGATTTAAATATTCTTTTTGATTTTAAAAAAAATGATTGGAATGAAAATGTTCTTTTTCTAATAAAAAAGAATTCATTTTCTATAGTAGATAGTAACTCAGATACATTTTATTTAAAATCAATATTTAATGATGGTCAAATAATCACAATGCCAATATTTTCTAATAATATTGTTGAAAAAATTAAATTTGAATACATTTTTGATTATAAAAAAGAAAATTTAAAAATTCTAAATGATCATTTTAATTCATTTAATAATTTCTGTTTTGAATATTTCCAAAATGATAATTCTATACAAGTAGATGTTTCTAAATGTAATTAATTAAAAACCATTGATGTAGCTTTAAAAATTAAACTGTGTCTTTTAGCTAACTCTAATTTATCATTTGAATATCCACCACCTATTACTGTTGCAATGGGAATTGATTTATTCTTAAAAAATTCCAGTACTGTAATATCTCTCTTTAATAATCCTTCAGTTGTTATTTTTAAATTTCCTAATTTGTCATTTTTATGAATATCAACTCCTGTATCAAAAATTACTAAATCAGGATTAAAATTTTTTATACAACTATTAAGAGTTTGATTTAATATTTTCAAATACTCATCATCTTCTAAATTATCATCTAATTCAACATCCATGTCACTTATTGATTTTCTAAATGGAAAATTATTTTTACAATGAATAGAACACGTAAAAATTTCATTATTGTCTTTAAGGATTGACGCAGTGCCATCTCCTTGATGAACATCAGTGTCAAAAATTAATATTTTTTTTACATTATGTGTTCTTATTAAATGTAATGAAGCATATGCCATATCGTTAAAAACACAATATCCTGAACCAAAATCTCTATGACTATGGTGTGTTCCGCCAGCTAAATGATTTGCTATTCCATTCTTGATTGCTTCTTTGCATGTTAATAGAGTGCCATTAACCGCTAAAAATGAACGATTAGAAAGTGTTTGTGACCATTTAAAACCCAATCTTCTTATTTCTTTATCGGATAAACCACCATTTTTAATTTTTAATATGTAATCCAAATCATGGCATATAGAAACCTCATCAACACTTGCTTTTTGAGGACTTAGAATGTTTGCACGATGATAAAAGTCTGAAATTTTTAGTTCATTATATAAATCTGAAAACTTACTAGCTGTAAATTTATGATTCTCAGGTAAAGGAATGTCATAATCTTTATGTGTTACCCAACTGATTTTTTTCATAAATTTGCCTCTTTTTAACTTAATTTATGCCTAAATTAATATTTACATAGATTAAGTGGCACTAATCTACCAATATATATTTAGTGAGTAAATGTATTCTATCCATAAAGAATTAGTGCCATAATATTTATGGAATATTTTTTAATATTTGATTTATTTATTATTTGTTTAATTGGTTTTTTTATTGTCAATTTTTATTGAATGTAAAACTTATTTTGAATAATATTTGTTGAATGAAAGAGTTATATTTTCAAAATGACTATTTTTTCCCATTAAAAAATTAAGATAAATTTAATTAAATTAATTTTTATTTAAAGTTTAAATAATAAATTTAGATATTTCATCCCTTATTAACTTACTTAAGAGACTGTAACCAAGTACATTCATGTGTAATGGATCTTCTGAATAAAATTTTTCAAAGCCAGCATCAAGCATAGGGGAGCAAAGATCAATATAGCGCCATTGACTAAAATTCTCAATTTTGTTTTTAATCCTTTCATTTGCATCTAAAATTGTATTTAAATAACTATTTCTGAATACACTTGGTTTAATAGATACGAAAAAACATAATGTATGAGGTAATTTTTCATTAACCTCAGATGCAAATAATAAAAATTCATTTTCTAAATCTTCCGCACTCATTCCAGTTCCTATATCATTATCACCGGCATAAAAAATCATCTTATCAGGGTTATTTGGTACTACTATTCTATTAAAATATGTACGGCATGAGACTAATGTGGAACCTCCAAATCCTAAATTTAATAAACTATCAAATGACAAATCAGTTTTTGCATTTTCCCAATCTTTAAAAGTTGAACTTCCGTATAAGACTATTTTGTTATTTTTATATTGATCTGAATATAATTTAATTTCTAATTCTCTCACGTCTGCTTCAAATTCTTCTTCGATAGGGCTGACTAAATTTAAATTAGTTATTACATCTTCATTATTAATTTTATTTACTGATGCAGATTTTGCTAATTCAATTGCTTCTTCAACATAGGATCTAAATGTTTTTCTATATTTAGATAGAAAACTTTCTAATTCTTTTTTATTTTTCATATCATTTACAAAATCTTTTATTTTGATTGGTTTTTTAATAACTGCAGAATAAATAGTATCAGATATTGAATAATCAAAATTAGCTAATGCAATTGGAACAAGAAGAGGCTCTGGTCTTAATTGATCTGCTAATAAAAATGCACCTGGTTTTAATGGACCTGGAGAATTTGGAGTTAAATTATCTTCAGTTTCTGATGTCCCCTCTGGCGCAATAACTAAAGGTCTGTTTTGATCAAAAATATTTTGGGTTTCGATAAATAATTTACTTTTTCTTTTCTTTTTTTGTTCTTGAGTTTCATTTAAATAGTCTGACTCTGGTGTATGAACGAAAATATAATCTAAATTCTCATAATAATTATATCTCCAAAATTCTGTATTTCTAGAATATCGAGCTATTCTTTGACCGCCATCACCATATTTTGGAAACAAAATTTTTGCACTAATAAAATGACTATCTATACTAAATTGATGTCCATTAGCTAAAGCATTTTCTTCAATACTTGCTAGATGATTATAAAAAAATATGTTTGTAGGCTCATCAGGTAAATTTTCCATACCTTTAATAACATAAGGTACTTGATCAAATGCTTTTATAAAATCTGAATTTGTTAATTTTTGTAAAGCTTGTTTATTTATTGAATCATACGAAGTTGCTACCCTGTTGTATATTTTATTTAGTTGTTTGAAAAATCTATTTTTTCTTTCTATACCACTCAATGTATCAATCATTAAACTAGCTATAGATTTTTCATCATCGTTACCTGTAATTATTAAATCATAAATTGTATCGAATGCTAAAGAATGAGTTAAATGATTTTCTAATAAATGAGGTATTGTATAAAGTTTTGAATTACTAGGTATTGTTGCAGAATTATCATCTAATAAATATTGAAAAAATTCTTTTTCATTTTTAGCTGGATACGTTGTTAAGCCTGTTGAGCTTTGAATATAACGACCTAATTGCCATAATTGTCTTTTAAAAAATTTGATTGCCAATTCTGGATTGGTTTTAATTAAATTATCAATAAACTCATTTGAAAATTTTAATATTGTTGTATCTCTTGTTGATTTCAATGAATAGGGTGAATCAATATCATGCAAACCTGATGATAAGGATAATGCCACTCCTGGTCTAGCTATTGATCTTGAGTTATTTTCTATTTGATCATCTTTTAAATTTGTAAAAGAAGCCTCAACTTTACCTTTTAACAAAATATTTATTCCATCTGATTTAGTGCCTTCTAGCGTTATATATTCACCCGCAGAAAATAGTCTAACGTTTGCATAGTTTATTAATTCATCTAAATCGTTATCATTAAGAAATGCTAAAAATGCAGAATTTTTAATTCTTTTTGTATTTACAATATCTCCACCAGTTGTAACACCATCTGCTAAATTAATATTTTTTTGTTCAAAGGGTTTTTCTAAATTGCGTGATGACCAAATTAAATTAATAGATTCAAATAATAAATAAGAATAAAAAAAACTTGCATAATCGGGATCTATCTCTTCTAATTCTTTTAATTTTTCTATTTTAAATGAGATATACTCTGAATTACCTTTAATAAATATATCTGACATATATCTACCTGGTGCATTTAAGCCTGAAATGCCAAGAGGTGACCCAGAATTTTTTAGTGTTGCTAGACTATAAAAAACATTATTATGATATTTTACGAATTCTGCCTCACCTTTTAAAAGAATAAAAATTTGATCTGCAATACCATGCTGTTCAGCAATTTTTATATCTTCATTATTTTTATGTAATTCTGCACTAGAATTGATTAGATCTTCAGTATTTTTTTTTGGAGATAAAGAAAAACCTTTATCTACTAGTATTAAAGATATTTTTTCACTTAAATTCATTAATTATCTAACTTAATAAATTTCCTTTTTTATTAAAAGAGAAAAATATTATCTTCTTATAATTGATTTAAAAATATTAATAAAAGATAACAGTATTATTTTTAATCTAAATATACTCACAATGGATTGAGCTAAATATGTCAGTGCCGCAGCTCTTAAAACAGATTTACACTGGTACATATTCTCTTTGGGAACATATCGTTTAAGTATAGGTAAAGCCCTCTTAAAACTTGCATCAAATTCTACAGGAAGAGTAATTAAATGGATTAACACATTTGTAGATAGGCATCCCATTATTATTATTGCAGCTATAAGAGTGATAAATGGACTTTTAGTAATGGCAAATATTGATGGTAGTCCAATAATTAATAAAAACGACCCAATTCTCTGAAAGATCATTGTTTTTTCAATTAATGATTGTCTGAATATAAGTGGCTTATATTTTTCTTTGTCTTGAATTGCATGGCCAATCTCGTGAGCAACAACTGCAATGCTTGTTATACTTTTTTTATCAAGTTTATCTGTAGCGATATGTATTTTTTTTTCTTTAGGGTTATAATGATCTAATTGCTGAATTGGATTAATTGACACATTAGTAATTTCTTCTTCTTCAAGTATTTTTTTTCCAAGTTCTCTCCCAGTGAAGGGCATATCAGGTAAAATTTTATTATATTTTTTTAAAATATAATTTACCCATAAACTGGGTAGAAAGAGTACAATAAATGGTAAAAAATAGTAAAATATTTTAATCACAATGTAAAAATAGGAATAATATTATTAAAAATCAATTTTATTTAAACTGGTAATATTAAAATAATTAATTAATGCTTAAAAAGTGAAATCTAAATTTGAAAGAATTAATAGATTGCCCCCATATATATTTGGGCAGATAAATTCATTAAAAATGAAGCTAAGATCAGAGGGGAGGGATATTATTGATTTTGGAATGGGCAACCCTGATATGCCAACACCTCTTCACATAAGACAGAAATTGAAAGAAGTTATAGATAAGCCAGGTGTTGGGCGTTATTCAGTTTCTAAAGGTATTAATGGACTTAGAAAAGCTCAAGCGAAATATTATAAAAAAAGATTTAATGTTGATTTAAATCCATCAAGTGAAATTATAGTAACAATTGGTTCAAAAGAAGGTTTAGCAAATTTAGCACAAGCTATAACTTCAAGAGGAGATAGGATCTTATGTCCTGATCCATCATATCCTGTTCATCCATATGGTTTTATGATTGCAGGAGCTAAACTAACACCTTTGCAAACATTTTTTAATGGACAGTTCGACAAAAATAAATTTTTATTAAATATAGTTAATAATTTAAAAAAATATTCTTCAATAAAAGTTATTATTGTTTCTTTTCCATCAAATCCAACAGCTCAGATAGTTGATTTAGATTTTTATAAAGAATTAGTAAAAATAGCAAAAAAATATCAAGTTTATATTCTATCCGATTTAGCTTATTCTGAAATTTACTTTGGTAATATTCCGCCTCCATCAATATTAGAAGTTAATGGTGCAAAGAGCATAGCAGTTGAATTTACGACTTTATCCAAAACTTATGCAATGGCTGGATGGAGAATAGGTTTTGCGGTTGGAAATAAAACTTTAATTGAAGCATTAACAAAAATTAAATCATATGTAGACTATGGTGCATTTACACCTGTTCAAGTAGCAGCCACTGCTGCGTTAAATGGATCTCAAAAATGTGTAGAAGAAATAAGGGAGACTTATAAAAAAAGAAGAGATGTTTTAATAGAATCTTTTGAAAGAGCTGGTTGGGATAAAATTCCAGAGCCTATGGCATCTATGTTTGTATGGGCTCCTTTACCTAAAAAATATAAAAAAATGGGTTCTATGAAGTTTGCCAAAAATTTAATGATAAATGCCGATGTTGCAGTAGCTCCTGGTTTGGCTTTTGGAAAAGGAGGGGAAGGTTTTGTTCGTATTGGTCTAGTAGAAAATACTCAAAGAATAAGACAAGCAGCTAAAAATATTAAAAGATATTTTAATACTTAATATTAAACTGATAAAATCTTAATATAATGTGATAATTTTTCACCTGCATTCCAGGCATCGCTTAGACTTTTTCCTAGAACCCAGTCTCCACTTAAAAATATTTTATTATCCTTAGAATTAATCCAATTTTTTTTTGAGATAGTATTATAACTCAATTTTGTTTGCGCATATAACCACCTGTGTGATTTAATAAAACTTATTTCATTCTTTATATCAAATGTTTCTTCAAATATTGATTGGGCGTATTTTTCTAGTTCAGTCTTGTCTATATCAATATTATTTTTCGTATATTCAGAACTCATATTTAATACCCAACAATCATTTGATAATTCATTAAATTTTATATTTTGATTCATAAAGAAACTAATATCCTTATGAAGATTTAATCCAGCTTTAATTTTAATGTTATTATTATCTTTATAGCTTAACATTACAGTATGTATGGGATCATAAGATGGCTCGTTAACAATCTGTGTAAAATCAATTAATTCTTTTGAAAGCTCTTTTGATTGTAAATAAGGTATACAAATTAAAATATAATCAAAATCTTTAAATTCTTCCTTTTCAGAAAATAGCGAGAAAAGATCATTACTATTTTTTGAAATTTTAATTATTTTTGAATTAAAATAACTTTCTAATTTTAAATTATCAAAAATAGAATTTGGAAGAGAATTCATTCCATTTTGACCAATAATAATTTTTTTTCTAGTCTTTTTATTTTTTAAATAATCTGTGGCAAAATCTATTTCTATTACTTGTCCCAAATTATATCTACTTATTACTTCATTTAATTGATTTACAGAATGATTTGTCGATAGATAATGTGCACCATGATCAAAAAGGTAATTATCATGCTTTCTAGTAGATACTCTTCCTCCTGGTCTCCATGATTTATCAAAAATCGTAATATTATGTTCTTGAAGATTATAAGCAAGAGACAAACCAGTCATCCCAGCTCCAATTATTGCAATATTTTTCACATTAATTAATATTAATTATTTGAAAATTTTTTTTATCTGAAGATTTAATTTTTTTTAAACCAAATTTACTGCATAGATTTTTATATCTTTGTTTTGCAGGTAAATTGATTGTTTTAAAATGTATATTATCGTGACCATACATCATTTTCTGACCATTAATTTCATATAATTTTTTATAAATACTCGATTTTCTTCTGATAACCATAATTTAATAGAAAAAATATATAGTTAAATTTAAAGCAGCAAAGATAAATACTATAGCAATAGCTGCATATAAATTTCTTTTGTTCATATCTAGTTATAGTTAAAACTATTCTTCATAAGGCATAACTCTTATTACATCTCCGTAGATAATTACAACTCTTTGACCATTTGGAAGGGCATTATCATCTCCTTGTACAAAAGCTTTTTCTTGATCATTTTGGCAATTAGAAATGTCATTACCACATTCATCAATGTTCACTATATATTGAAAGCCATCATGATTACCAATTTTAGCTTGTATTACTGAGCCCATAGCAGCTCCTCCAATAGTTCCATATACTATCGCTATATCTTGACACTTTGTTCCTAATATTTCTTCTTCTCCACATATTTGAGATGCTAAAAGACCTCCTATCATTGCTCCAGCAGTTGCTCCAATCCAATCACTTTCACCTTCAATCTTTACTGGAAGAGAGGTTTTGATTGTTCCATATTCAATATTAGTTACTTTTTGTGCATCAGATTTTTTTACTTTGTTTGGAGATGTGGTATTACAAGAGATTAGTGCAAAACTAATTATAAGGGGAATTACCAATAATTTTACTAATTTGGTCATTAATTTATATCTCATTATAGTTAAAAATTGTCTAAAATAAGCAATTAATTTTAATAAATCATATAAATTTTCTAATAACTTACTATTTAAATATTGATGAAAAGTTTATTTTTAATTCTTGGAAATCAATTATTCCCACATAAACACCTCAGAAAATATAAAGACTCAACTATTTTTATGTGTGAAAGTTTTGATCTTTGTACCTTTCAAAAACATCATAAATTAAAACTCATTCTTTTTCTG
>CACOAX010000014.1 GCA_902625365.1 uncultured Alphaproteobacteria bacterium | reverse complement strand
TTTGTCATGCAGTGGCGATCGCGATTAATCAATATTCATCCATCTTATCTTCCAGCTTTCAAAGGCTTAAATGCTCAGGATCAGGCCATAAAGGCTAAAGCGAGCTATTCTGGTTGTAGTGTTCATTACGTAAGCACTAAAATTGACTCTGGAAAGATTATTTTGCAAAAAAAAGTAAAGATTTTGAAGAAAGATAATACCGAATCACTCTCAAAGAAAATATTGATAGAAGAGTATAAGGTTTATCCAAGAGCATTACAGATGGTTGCAAAAACACTTTTAACAAGACAACAGTAAGATGAAAAATCGGCAAAATTTCATAAAAAAATTCGAGCTAAGGCAATCTCATGTTCCCAGATTTAATGAGGAGTGTGGAGTTTTTGGAATAAGTGGAACTAAGGATGCTGCTGCCTTAACAGCTCTTGGTTTGCATGCGTTGCAACACCGTGGTCAAGAAGGTTGTGGAATTGTAAGTTATGATGGCAACTCCTATCACTCAGAAAGAAAATTTGGATTGGTTGGCGATAATTTTACGAAGAAACACTCATTAGACAAGTTAAAGGGAAAAATTGCGATAGGACACAATCGCTATTCAACAACGGGCGGTGAAACAATAAGGAATATTCAACCTTTTTATGCTGATCTTCATGGTGGAGCTATTAGTATTGCTCATAATGGTAATTTAACTAATGCACTACTTTTAAGAGAGCAAATGGTACGTGAAGGTGCAATATTTCAAACAACATCAGATACCGAAACAATTGTTCAACTTGTAGCTCGTTCAAAAAAGAAAGATATTTTAAATAAAATTATTGATGCTTTAATGCAAATTCAAGGTGGTTATGCTTTATCAATTATTGCTAATGGTACGTTGATTGGTGCAAGAGATCCGTTAGGTATTCGACCACTTGTTTTAGGTAAATTTAAAAATGCATTTATCCTTGCCTCTGAAACTTGCGCGCTAGACATTATAGGTGCAAAATTTATCCGTGAAATTGAAAATGGAGAAGTTGTAGTTATAAAAGATAATAAAGTTGAAAGTCGAAGACCTTTTCCAAAAAAACAAATCAAACCATGTGTTTTTGAATATATTTATTTTTCGCGGCCAGATAGTATTTTAAAAAATAAAACCGCCTATGAATATAGAAAAAATTTAGGTACATACTTAGCAAAAGAAACCGATATAAAACCTGATGTAGTCGTACCAGTTCCAGACTCAGGTGTTCCTGCTGCGCTTGGTTTTAGTCAAGAGTCTGGTATTCCTTTTGAATTAGGATTAATACGAAATCATTATGTGGGGAGGACATTTATTGAGCCAACCCAGCAAATTAGAAGTTTAGGTGTAAAGTTAAAACTAAATCCTAACCAAAGTTCTATTAAAAAAAAGAAAGTTGTTTTAATTGACGACTCATTGGTTCGAGGAACAACCTCAACTAAGATAATAAAAATGCTTTATGATTTTGGTGCAAAAGAAGTCCATATGCGTATTGCTTCACCTGCAATTAAATATCCTGATTTTTATGGAGTTGATACTCCAACCCAAGAAGAATTATTAGCTGCAAACAAAAATTTAGAGGAAATGTGTAAATATATTGGAGCTAAATCATTAAAATTTTTATCATTAGATGGTCTGTATCAAGCTCTTGGTTATGATGAGAGAGATAATGATAATCCTCAATTTACTGATCATTATTTTACAGGAGAGTATCCAGTCAGACCTTTAGATTACTTGAATGACGAAAGCTTAAAAAAACTTTCATTCTTAAGTCTTGCTTCAAATAATTAATTAATGAATTATTTTTTTTCATGAACGTTCTTGTCATTGGTAATGGTGGAAGAGAGCACGCATTATGTTATGGCATAAAACAATCTCCTAATTGTTCTAATTTATATTGTATTCCTGGAAGTGATAGTATCAGTGAGATTGCTTCTTCAATTATGACAGATGTTGATGATCATGATGCTATTCTTCAATTTTGTCTAGAAAATAAAATTGATCTTGTGGTTATAGGTCCAGAACTACCTTTAACTAAAGGATTATCCAACCTTTTAATGAACAATGCTATATTAGTTTTTGGCCCTGATCAAATGGGAGCTGAACTAGAAAAATCAAAAAAGTTTACAAAAGATATTTGTAAAAATTTAAATATTGCAACAGCTGCCTATGACGTATTTGACAACTATGATGAAGCCTTCATTTTTTGTCAAAACCAATCCTATCCTCTTGTTATTAAAGCTGATGGTTTAGCAGCAGGAAAAGGAGTTATTATTTGTCAAACAATGGAAGATGCAAAAGATGCACTGATTAAATGTTTTAAAGATAATTCTTTTGGTGATGCTGGTTCAGTTGTTGTTATTGAAGAATTTTTAGTTGGTGAAGAGGTAAGCCTATTTTCACTTGTTGATAAAAGTGGATTTGTGTTGCCACTTACAACAGCACAAGATCATAAAAAAATCTTAGAAGGAGAAAAAGGGTTAAATACTGGTGGTATGGGAGCCTACACACCTGTTCCTTCTATTTCGTCAAATAAAATGAATGAATTATCCAAAACATTTGTTGAACCTATCGTTCAACATCTTGCTGAACAAGGCATCAAGTATCAAGGAATGTTTTATGCAGGATTAATTCTAACAGATAAGGGTCCAAATTTACTCGAAATTAATGTTCGTTTCGGCGATCCGGAAACACAAGCAATTATTCCACTATTAGAAACAGATTTATTAGAACTCCTTCATGCATCAGCGATAGGCACCTTAAATGAAATAAAAAAAATTAAGTGGAAAAATGATTACGCCATGACAGTAGTAATGGCTGCTCATGGTTATCCTGAGGATTATAAAAAATTAACACCAATTAATAATTTGGAAAATCTTACTTTAACAATGGATGACTATTTATTTCATGCAGGAACAATGCTTAAAGAAAACAAATGGCTCTCTAATGGTGGGCGTGTTTTAAATATCTCTAGTACGGGCAAGGATTTAAAAACTATTAGAGAAACTATTCACAATATAATTAATCAAATTAATTGGGATGAGGGATATTATCGAAAAGATATTGGTTGGAGATATATTGATGAGTAATTCTTTTTTAGTTGAAGGAAAAACAAAAATTATTGAGAAAACAAATGATCAAAATATCATTCGAATTGTAACAAAAGATTTTTTAACAGGTGGGGATGCAGCGAAGAAAGAGGAAATTAAAGATATTGGAATACAAAAGACAAAACAAACAAGTAATGTGTTTAGTATGCTAAGCAAGGCAGGTATTGCAACATCATTTATTGAACAAGATTCACCAAATAGTCTTTTAAGTTACAACTGTAATATGCTTCCTTTAGAATTTGTTGTTAGACGCTATGCATGGGGAAGTTATTTAAGTAGAAACACTCAATTTGAAAAAGATAAAAGCAATCCTCATCAATTTGAAAACTTAGTTTGGGAAATATTTCATAAACAAGCGGTTGTTATTACACCTCATGTTGCAGAACCTGTTCAAATGGATGAGAGTGAAGCGAGAAGACAATTTTTAAAAGATGGAAAATGGGAAGAGGGTGTATTTACTGATCCTTTAGTAAAAACTGGAGAAGAATGGGAATTATTTTCTGCCAAACAACCTATAACAAGCAAAAGCTTGATGAAGACTAAAAAATTATTGTCTGATCAGGAATTAGAAATAGCAATTAATGGAATTATTATTCCAAGTTTTAAGCTTATTGAAGACAAATGGAAAACTATTAAGACAATTGATGGTCCTATACATTTAGTTGATATTAAGTTTGAGCTTGGTTTTAAAATATCAGATAATTCTTTAGTTTTATCTGATGTCGTTGATAATGATAGTTGGCGAATATGGCCTGGAGGGGATCCAACTAAACAATTAGATAAGCAATCTTTTCGTGAAGGAGAAGATTTAGTAAATGTTGCCAATAAATATCAATTAGTAACGCAGTTAACTGATCAATTTAATTAAAGATAATATTATTTTTCAATAATCGTTACATGACCCATTTTTCTTTTTTGTTTAATTTCTGTTTTTAAATAATCATAAAAAAATTCGTTATCCTTAAATGTTTTATTTCGATAAGGTGTTATCTCTTCACCAATTAAATTAATCATTTTGGCATTATATAATTTTTTTGTTTCAATCTTTTCTAAGCCGCATACTGCTCGTACATGATTTTCAAATTGACTAACATTATGAGAGTTAATTGTCAGATGTCCAGAATTATGAACACGAGGGGCAATTTCGTTAGCATATAAATTATCATCAGTATCAATAAAAAATTCTACACATAACGTTCCAATATAATCTAGTTTTTCTACAACTTGTTTTGTCCACTCAATTGATTTTGTTCGAATGTCATAAGAAATATCACTTGGTATTGTTGAATATTTTAAAATTTGTTCTTCATGAATATTTTCAATAGGTTCATAGATCTCATAACTATTTTGATCATAACGAGTAATGACGACTGAAATTTCTTTTTTAAGATGAATGAGTTTTTCTAAAATGTATTCTTTTGTAAAATCAATTTCGTCCGTAATATCATTTACAGTATGTAATTTATATTGACCTTTGCCATCGTATCCTAACGTTGTTGTCTTTAATAGACCTGGAAGTAAGTCTACATTTTCACTCAAATCCTTTTCATTTTTAACAGTTACATATTTTGTTGTTGTTATATTATTATCATTGAGAAATTTTTTTTCTGTTTCCCGGTGTTGAATGAGTCGATTAATTTCTGGTTTAGGTAAAACTTGTTTCTTTTCATTAATCTTTTTTAGTATTGCAAAGGGAATATTTTCAAATTCATATGTAACAAGATCAACTTCATCAATAAAATTATTTATTATTGTATCATCATCATACTGACCAAAAATAAATTTAGTCGCAAAGTGTTTCCCGGGCGCATCAGGATCATCACTTAATATGACGGTTTGTATATCTATTTTTTTTGCTGCATCTGCTAAAAGACTTCCTAATTGTCCACCACCGATAATGCCAAGTGTGGGTGTATTCATGACTTATGGTTTTTGTTTAACAGCTTTTGATTGTTTAGTTCGATAATTTTTTAAATTTTTCTTAATTTCTTTATTCGTAAGAGCAATAATGGAAGCTGCATATAAACCGGCATTCATTGCTCCGTCCTCACCGATTGCCACACTGCCAACAGGGATACCTTTTGGCATTTGTACTATAGATAACAAACTATCCAATCCCTTTAATTTACGACTTTCCACTGGTACACCGATAACAGGTATAGTTGTTAATGATGCAATCATTCCTGGTAAATGTGCAGAGCCTCCTGCACCAGCAATAATTACAGAAATATTATTATTTTCCGCTGCTTTTGCAAATTTAAACATTCTCTCTGGTGTACGGTGTGCAGAAACAATTTTGGTTTCAAATTTAACTTTCAGTAATCTTAAAATTTTTTCACAATTTTTCATGGTAGCATAATCAGACTTACTTCCCATCACAATTGCTACCTTATTTTTTGTTGATGCTGAGGTCATTTTTGTTTTATTGTATCAATTCAATGATGATTCGATACATTATTACATAATGACATCGTGGACATTACTTTCGCGGGCTCCTGCTTTAGAAATAAACACAAATTTACAATTGCCTTGCATTTTCTTAATCGTTTTATGACCAGTGTAACCCATGGAAGATCTTAAGCCACCAACAAGTTGATACGCTACATCTTCTATTCTACCTTTATATGGAACCATCCCTTCAACACCTTCTGCCACTAATTTTTTGGCATTCTTTGTTTCTTCTTGGGAGTATCGATCAAAAGAACCTTTTTGCATTGCTCCTACTGAACCCATACCTCTATAGGATTTAAATTTTTTACCTTTAATTGTTAATAATTTTCCTGGTGATTCTTCAGTGCCAGCAAATAAAGACCCTATCATGCAAGCACTTGCACCGCCTGCTATAGCTTTCGCAATATCACCTGATGTTTTTATTCCTCCATCTGCAATCACAGGAATTTTAAATTTTTTGGCAACTTGATATGTATCCATCACGGCAGAGAGTTGAGGAATACCAACACCTGTTACAACTCTTGTAGTACAAATTGATCCTGGTCCAATACCTACTTTAATAGCATCTACACCAGCACTAATTAAATCTGATGCAGCTTTTTTTGTAGCGATGTTTCCAACTATGAGAGGTGTTTTCTTTAAAACTTTTTTTGCTTTTTCAATAAACTGTAAAGTTGTTTTTGTGTGTGCATGAGCAACATCAATAAAGACTATATCAACACCAACTTTTAATAATTCTAATAGTCGTAAGTACGCGTTATTTTCAACACCAATTGCAGCACCTACTGCAATCTGTCCACTAGAATTAATTACAGCATTTTGAAATTTTTTGATGTTAACTTTAAAGCTGTGAACTTTATTAACTTCGCTTGCTTGTTTATCAATTGGCATATTACGGTGAATAACACCGAGACCACCATGAAGTGCGAGATTGATTGCCATTTTATTCTCTGTCACGGTATCCATAGCAGCGGAGAGTATTGGAATATGTAATTTGACTTTTCCAATGGAAATCGATGTATCTACATCTTTTGGTTTGATCTCCGAATACGCCGGTGAGAGCAGAACATCATCAAAAGTAACGGAATAACTGGTATTTATTTGGTAGGCCATTTCCAACAATATTTATTTTGTTTCGATTTGTAAAATAAATAGTTCAAATAATATTTTTTGAACCCCTTGAACTTAAATTTTATATTCGAAATTTTGAGTTGTTGGATTAATTTTTATTAATCTTGCACCATTCCTAATATGATAATGAGTAGCTACTGGAGTTAAAGGTGAGATAGTTATAATGCTTTCAAATTGTTTTTTTGATTTAATATATTTTTGAAGCTCTTTCATAATTTTTTTACCAGCACCTTTTTTGAAAGACCATAATGTATAAGCAATAGGAATTGATGCTTCATCTTCTTCTACACTCATCAGATCCATTTCTTTTATGGTTGCTGGTATTTCTTTTGTAAAGGCAAAGCAAGCTACACCTTCAATATCGTCTTTATATTTAAGACCAAAAATTTTTCTTCCCTTAGCCGTCCTAAAATCATTATCCAATTCAGGACGAACGGGGTCATCTTCTGGATTAACACTATCTAGTTCCACTAGCTCTGTTTTTTTAATCCAACTAAAGAAATCAAATTCGTATTTGTATTTACCTATTTGCATTTTTTGAAAATATTATGAGAAGGGTCTTTATAAGATATGGGAAATAAAGATAGTGAATTTTACTTTTTTTAAGTGATTTGACAAACACTTTAGTAGCAGATTTTGCCAATTTTCTGTTTGATTCAAATCAAGGAATCTCATAATTTGATATTGTTATCATGCTCTTTAAAAAAAGGAGTTACAAAAATGAATCCGCCAACATTTTAAGGGTGGTGTCCACAACCAAAGCCAACTTTGCAAATTAAGCAGACCTTTTTTTAAAAGGCCTCGCATTAGGTGATGAGCCGAATTTATAAAACCCCCAAACTACGGGGGTTTTTTTTATTCTTACTACTTGAACTAATTATAAAAAACCTGAAAACAATTAACTAATATAAAATTTTAATACTTTAAATGTCTTCAAAATCATCCATTCAAAATATTTTTAAATTATCTGTTCCTATTTTCTTTGCAAATTTAGTCATTCCTTTTGTGGCTATTGTTGATACGGGTTTAATGGGTAATCTTGATAATGCTAGTTACTTGGTTGCTACCAGTATTGCGGCAAGTGTCTTTTCCATTCTTTTTGGGAGTTTTGGTTTTCTACGATCAGGTACAGTTGGAATGATAGCACAAGCAGATGGATCAAATGACTATCAAGAAATCATAAATATTTTTTTACGTAATATCGCTTTTGTTATTATTATTTCCTTCCTATTAGTTATTCTTCAAACATACATATATAATATTTCTTTATCTATTTTTGAGCTATCTCAGGAAACAAAAAAATATTTTAAAGATTATTTTACTTTTCGTATTTACTCTACTTTTGGTGAGTTAACGATTTTTGTGATCACAGGATTGTTTATTGGTTTACAAAAAACAAAAACATCTAGCCTCATTGTAGGATTTTATTCTCTTGCGAATATAATTTTAAGTTTAATATTTGTTTTATATTTTAATTTAAATGTATTAGGTGTTGCTTTAGGTACTCTCGTAGCTTCAACCCTGACATCAATTATCTTTTTAATTTTTACATTTTATGATTTAAGCAAGATGACAAAATTAGAATTCAATACAAAAAAAATTTTTAATCTTGGAAAAGTTAAAAATATTTTTAACATAAACTTTAATATATTTATTAGATCTATTCTTCTTTCATTTTGTTTTTTATATTTTACTTATCTTGGAACATCCATCAGTGAAGAAACTGTTGCCGCAAATGTAATATTACTTAATCTTATTATGCTCTCTTCCTATGTTCTTGATGCTTATGCTTTTTCAACAGAAGGAATTGTTGGATATTCTATTGGATCAAAAAATAAACAATTATTAAGGGATGTGATAAAAAATTCCTTTATCCTAAGTACGGCAACTGGCTTAGTAATATGTATTATCTTTTTCTTTAGTAAAAATTATTTCATAATTATCATGACAGATTTACCTGATATTCGAGAGATTAGTTTTTCTTTTTCCTATTGGGTGATCATCATACCTTTTGTAGCGTCTTTTTGTTTTCAATTTGATGGTATCTTTGTTGGGGCTTCACAAACTACAGAACTGCGAAATGCCATGATTGCATCTGTTACAATATATATCGTCATTTCTTTCATTTTGATCGCAAGTTTTGGAAATACAGGCTTATGGTTATCTCTCTGCATTTTCTTTATAGCAAGAGCACTCACTTTGTTCGTTTATATGCCCAGAATTTATCGTCGTATTTCGTAACATCATTAAATTTTTTTGAAATTTTTATTTCTATTTGTAAAAATAAAATCAGTGTAAATGAAAAATAGTAATGACCCATTTTGGGGCATTTACTTCTATAAAATTCCTTTTTTTCTGATATTTCCCTGTATTTAAACAAGGTTCGGTCCCAACCCTTGTAAAAAAAAGACCTCGTAAATATTATACTATGAGGGTCTTTGTTATTATATTTTGTTGTTTTTTTTATTCATGTCTTGTGTGGGCTGAACTGCCAAGTGGTAACACAACGATTACAGGTGATATTTCAATTAGCTCTGATACTCAAACAATGACGATTGACCAACAATCAGATCAAGCAATCATAGAATGGAATAGTTTTAATATCGGAGAAAATAATACCCTCACCTTTCAACAACCATCATCAAGTTCTAGTATCCTTAATAGAGTTATTTCTGGCAATCCTACGACACTTGCAGGATCTCTTAGCGCCAATGGTAAAGTTTTTGTAGTGAATGAAAACGGTGTCTACTTTACACCAACATCTACAATTAACGCGCATTCTTTTGCTGCATCAACACTTTCTCTCTCCAATGATAATTTTCTTAATAATATTTTTTCTTTTAGTTCTTCAAATCAATCCTTATTGCAATCTGTTATCAATAAAGGATTGATAACAACTTTGGATGGAGGCTTCACTGCTCTATTAGGTGGTGCTGTTAATAATGAAGGGACTATTAATGCCAACCTTGGAAAAGTTGGTCTTGGTGCGGGAAAAGAAATTACCTTAGACTTAAGCGGAGACAAGTTTTTACAAGTAGCAGTTCCCCTTGATACTGCATCAACAGTTGTTGATAATGAAGGCAATACACTTGACTCCTTAATCAGTCATAGTGGTACTACCAATGCTAATACCATAGAACTGGATGTTGGTTCTGTAAAAAATATTTTATCCCAAGCGGTAAATATTCCAGGGAGTATGGTTGCAAGTTATGCTGAACAAAAAAATGGAAAAATTATTTTATCTGGTGGCGGTACCACAGCTATTAATGGATCTCTTCAAGCAAAATCACAAGGTGAAATTACTATTACGAGTGATCATTTAAGTTTGAATGGGACACTTGATGTCTCGGATGATTTACCGGGAAGCATGATGATCACAAGTAATGGCGCGCTGTCTGTCGATGGTAAGCTCTTAGCAAATTCATCTTCACAAAAGGGAGGCTCTATTAAAATGAATGCATCCTCATTTCAGCAAATAGATGGAAGTGTAATTTCTGCGAATGGAATTGAAGGGGGAAGTATTTATCTATCAGCTGATAATATAATGTCTTCCGGTACCTTCTCTGCCTCAGGTAGTACTACTGCGGGAGGCCAAATAGATATTGAAGGTAAGAATACCATTCGTTTATTATCAGCAGATATTTTAGCATCAGGTCATGAGCGAGGCGGGCTTGTGCGAATAGGGGGTGCTTTTCAAGGCGGTTACGACCTTACACGGACAGAGGAACAAGAACAAACATTTCTTACAAGGTGGGGATCCATTCGAGATCTAGAAAATACCAAAATAGTTTTTGTTAATGATGGATCATTAATTGATGTATCGGCTACTTCAGAAGGAGGAACTGCTGTTATTTGGAGTGATCTAGAAACAACTATGCTTGGTTCTATTAATGCAAATGCGCTTCAGGGTGGATCCGTTGAGATTTCATCAAAAGATACACTGCGCTATCTTGGTTTACAAAATATTACAATTGGAAACGGGGGACATCTTTTACTAGATCCAAAAAATATCACGATTGGAGATACTGCAGGTTCACAAAATTGGTCTTTAGTAGGCGTGATTGGTGATAATTATACTGGAGCAAATGATTTAGATTTTTTTGGAGAAAATGTATTTACCACATCTAGCGACGTTAATTTTGGCGAACGCGCTGTAATTAGTGGAGATGGAACAAAATTGGCTGTAATAGGAAAGCTACAAAGCACTTATAAGGCCGTTTATTTATTTACATTTGATGACACTAACTTTAGCAATGCAACTTACGTTGGCAAAATTTCTGATAGTTTAGCTTCAAACACTAAAAGCCTTACCATCGATGCGGGAACGGGGGGATTTACTCCTATCCAACTCGACTTAGATTCCGACGGTGACCGTTTAGTGGTTAATACTAATGGTAATAGCGCGCAAAGAATTCGTAGTCTATATCCATCATCTCGTGGTCAATCTCTTAGCGGCCAAGATGTTTTATACACAATAAAATTTAGTGATACAAATTTCTCTAACCCTGAAGTTGTAGGAATAATGACTTCGGATAGATCCACCAAACAAAAAACAGATGGTTTTGGTAACTTAATTGCTTCTAATCAAAATGACTTACATTTGGATATGGGTTCTTATAATGGATTTAGCGGTTATTTAGCCAAAGGGTCACTGTCTCTTAATGGAGATGGATCACGTCTTGTTATAGGTGTGCCAGGTAATAACACCGTTGGTTCCCCCGTTGATCCTGTAGCATACTTGATCTCTTTTAGTGATACCGACTTTTCTTCTCCATCAGTAACAGGTAAAATTGGAGTTGATCATACTGGGGCAAAAGATTTAGATATATCAAGTGATGCTACTATTACACAAAATAGGTTGCTGAATTCAACAAATTACCAATTTGGTCAAAGTATGGCTTTAAGCAGTGATGCCAAGCAATTAGTTGGACTTGATAATAAAAGAAAGGCAATACATTTATTTAGCTTTAGCGATGGGGACTTTTCTTCACCAACCTATGAGGGATCTATCACAGAACAAGGGGACACGACTTTTACACACGGTAAAAGTGCAGACATATTGACGACTGGTACCGTAGATGGGTTTAGTTTGATAGATTTAAGTGGAAATGGGACGCGGCTAGTTGTTAGCCCAGATGGCAATAATAATGGCAGTACATCAAATTACGGGCAAAATAATCTTTTTGATTTAACTATCAATTTTGTTGGCTTCTCGGATAATAATTTCAATAACGCTGAGCTTAAACAAGTTATTGATGCACATGATTTTAAACCTGTCTCTAGTGGGACAAATCTTTTTTATAACCAATGGAGAAAAGGATCATACCCTTCCGGAAGTGTATCGATGGATGACACAGGTAAACTTGTCGTCTTTGGTGTAGAGGCTGATCAAGGTGCAGGGGTGAATGACTCGGGGAGTTACGATGAAGGAGCTGTTTATATGATTAAAGAAAATGTACTCTCAGGCGCCTACTCATATACAGATTCCTCGGGTGATGATGTTGTTATTAATGCAACAGAATTAAAAGCTCTTCTTGATGCAAATGTGAATGTGACGTTACAAGCGAATACTGATATTACTGTTGATGCAGCCATTACAACGACTGGTACAGGAACATTAAGTCTGCATGCTGGACGTGATGTTGATATTAATAAGTCAATTAATACATCAGGCAACCTTGCAATTATTGCAAGTGACACCACTGCTAATAATGTCGTAAGTGCGCAGCGTGATAGTGGTACCGGTGATATTTTAGCGGCCTATGAAAGTGATGGGACGACGGCGATTAGTTTAACGGCGAGCGATCTTGATATAACATTAAATAATGGAAGCGGTGTTACAAATGCAAGTATGGGGAATATTGAACTTGCTACCATTACAGCTACAACAGGAACACTACAATCAGCAAACTTTAGTGCATCAGGAGCTGGCGTTAGTGATAAAACCTATGATGGTAATACCTCGGCGACTGTTTCCACTACTGGTTCTGTTTCAGGATTAACATTAGTTGGTAGTGATCTATCAGTGGTGAATACAGCAAGTTTTACATCTTCAACAGCTGGATCTGCAAAAGATGCAACAGTGGATTATGATCTCAGTGGCTATTTAAGTAGTGCTATGGATGTGACAGATACAAGTAGCACTGCTATTACCGAGAGTGTTACCGCTGCAATCACTGAAGCTAGTTCTAGCAGTTCATCAAGTAGCAATTCAAATAATTCTTCAGAAGGTAATAATATTGCCGCAGTGACTAGTAGAGATCAAAGAGATATTGTGGAAAATATGATTGGAGATATTAACAAAATTGTTCCTTTTGTATCTGTAGACGCTATCGTTGGTTCAACCATATCTCTTCAATTAGCAAGAGAAAGTAACATACAATCTGCTCCAAATACTGAAGGTTTAGGTATTCAAAGTCTATAAGCACTAATGAGAGTCTTAATTACTTTAATTACCACTTTTTCTTCCTGTTATTTATGGGCTGAACTGCCAAGTGGTAACACAACGATTACAGGTGATATTTCAATTACCTCTGATACTCAAACGATGACCATCGACCAACAATCAAACCAGGCTATTATTGAATGGAATAGTTTTAATATCGGAGAAAATAATACTGTTACCTTTCAACAACCTTCAAGTAGTTCTAGTACCCTTAATAGAGTTATTTCTGGCAATCCTACAACACTGGCAGGTGCTTTAAATGCAAATGGTAAAGTTTTTGTGGTGAATGAAAACGGTGTCTATTTTACACCAACTGCAACAATCAATACTCATTCGTTTGCTGCATCAACGCTTTCTCTCTCCAATGATAATTTTCTTAATAATATTTTTTCTTTTAGTTCTTCAAGTCAATCATCCCTTCAATCAATTATTAATAAGGGATCGATCACGACTTTAGATGGAGGCTTTACTGCTCTACTAGGTGGTGCGATCAATAATGAAGGGACTATTAATGCAAACCTTGGAAAACTTGGTCTTGGTGCGGGAAAAGAAATCACCTTAGATTTAAGCGGAGATAAATTTTTACAAGTAGCGGTGCCAATAGAATTGGCCACGACAATTCTTGATGACGAAAATAATGATGTAAAAGCTCTCATTCAACATGCTGGATCTTCTAATGCTCACACTATAGACATTGATATTGGATCAGCTAAAACAGCATTAAACAACGCCGTCTTCATCCCTGGTAATCTTGTTGCCACAACAGCTTCACAAGAAAATGGTGTTATTACTCTTGGAGGAAGCACGGCGCCTATTAATGTTTTAGGAAATATGACTGCAAAAGAAGGTCTCGTTAATATTGATGCGGGCTTACTTTCTTTTACGGGAAAGGTAGATGTATCAGGCGAAGACTCAGGTGATACTAACTTTGCATCGATAGGTAATATCTATCTTGATGGATCCATTGATGCATCATCAACAATGGCACAAGGAGGTAATATTACTCTTTCGTCATCAAATAAAATTATACAAACATCGAATAGCACTTTGGACACCTCTGGAACAGAAGGAGGAGACATAAATATTAGTGCAAAAAATTTTGAAACATCAGGAAATATTATAGCCGCAGGTTTGAATGGTGTGGGAGGACGACTTGATATTGAAGCAAGCAATAAAGCAATCCTTTATACATCAAACCTTGATGCAAGTGGTACTAGTAGAGGTGGTTTAGTCAGAATTGGTGGCGCGTTTCAAGGAAGTAATGATCTAACACGGACAACAGCACAAGAAGAAACATTTATTAATCGTTGGGGAACTCTTCCAAGTATGAAAAATGCACAATTTGTTTTTATAAACAAAGGCGCTATCATTGACGTTGCTTCTAGTAATGGTGATGCAGGCACAGCAATCATTTGGAGTGATCAAGAAACAACGATGCTAGGAAAAATTCTTGCAACAGGATCAATAGGTGGGTCAGTTGAAATATCATCAAAGGATACACTTCGTCATATTGGACTAAATGATATTTCAATAAGTGCCGGTGGTCATTTACTATTAGATCCTAAAAATATTACTATCGGGGATGTTGGCACCTCAAAAAATTGGACATATCAATCAATAATAGATAGTTCTGCTGATAGTGCAGTCGACTTGACTAGTTTTAATATGAAAAATGGCTGGACACATGGTGATAATTTTGGAATGTCTGGTGTAAGATTAAGCGGAGATGGAACAAAACTTGGTGTACTTTCACGGTTTGACGATGGCTATAATGATAGTAGCTATAATTATCCAGCTATTTATTTATTTCAGTTTAGTGACACAAACTTTTCCAATCCAACTCTTAGAGGTGTTATAGGTAAAGGTTATGATGCTTTATCAGGTACTCATCCTGGCAGTTTAGATTTTGAATTTCCATCAAATGAAACTTTTCCGGTTATGTTTGATTTAGATTATGATGGTGATCGTATGGTATTAGGAGCACCAATATTTAACGCCCCCGGTAAATCGGGTTCTGTCTATACTATTAAATTTGACGATACTAATTTTACTAATCCAACCATTGTTGGGCATATCTCCGAGACTCCTAATGCAGCCTACAGTCAAAATTTAAAACTATTAGATGGATTTAACGAGGGAATGGGAGCTGGGATCGCTCTTAATTCCGATGGATCAAGAATGGCAGTAGCAGTGCTCCAAGGTATTCATTTAATTTCATTTAGTGATACGAATTTTACATCTCCCACAATAACAAGGGTGCTCTGGGCTGACAGTTCATTTATACCATATACCCATGCCCTCTATAATGCTACTTTCCCGATGACGAGTATTAATTACCATACAGCAACTCTTACTGTACCATGGTATTTGAATTTAACCGATGATGCCAAAGGTCTTTCGTTTAAAACTTTTCATCATAATAATATAGTTAGTTTCTCAGATAATAATTTTTCTAACCCTACACTTGCTGTTCAATTTGCACATGATTGCTCTTCGTGTACTGGTAGTAATAATATTAGCTTCGATGCCCCTGCTGGCTCAAATCGTGGCGTTCGTGCTCATGCGTTAAGTGGAGACGGACGCACTCTTTTAATATCATCTAACACAGTTGATGATTATATAATTAAAACGTATGGCTTTAGTGATACAAGTTTTTCAAACCCAACATTAGTTTCCTCATTTTATGCTTTGAATGATGGAGGAAGTAATTATGGAGTAAATTCAATGTCTTTAAGTTCTGATGGTTCCAACCTTGCTTTAGGATTTGGGCATCAAGGTAGTGTAGAACTATGGACGTCATCTAATTATCTTGATGGCACAGCCTATACTGAAGATTCCAGTAGTGATATTACAATCAGTGTGGGTGCGCTTGAAGCTCTTCTTGATACCAATGTGAATGTGACACTTCAAGCGAACACCGACATTATAATTAATGCACCCATTACAACAACTGGCACAGGAACCTTAAGTCTGCATGCTGGACGTGATGTTGATATTAATAAATCAATTAGTACTTCTGGTAATTTAGCAATTATTGCCAGTGATACGAGCGCTAATAATGTTGTAAGTGCCCAGCGTGATAGTGGGACCGGTGATATTTTAGCGGCTTATGAAAGTGATGGAACAACATCTATAAGTTTATCGGCAAGTGATTTAGATATTACACTTAATAACGGCAGTGGTGTGAGTAATGCCAGTATGGGGAACATTGAACTTGCTACTATTACCGCTACTACAGGAACACTGCAATCAGCAAACTTTAGTGGTTCGGGAGCGGCTGTTAGTGATAAAGCGCACGATGGCACAACGTCAGCAACAGTTGCTACAACGGGATCTGTTTCTGGATTAACGTTAGTTGGTAGTGACTTAGCGCTTGTCAATACAGCCGCATTCACATCAGCAACTATTGGCGCGGCAAAAGATGCAACAGTGGATTATGATCTCAGTGGCTACTTGAGTAGCACGATGGATGTGACAGATACAAGTAGCACTGCTATCACTGAGAATGTCACAGCAGCTATAACAGGGACGAGCTCGAGCAGTTCTTCGATCGAAAATAATAATGTGGAAGTGACCAGTTATGATCAAACGGGAATTGTGGAAAACATGATTGGAGACATTAACAAAATTGTTCCTTTCGTATCTGTAGACGCTATAGTTGGCTCCACTATGTCCCTTCAATTAGCAAGAGAAGCCAACATACAATCTGCTCCAAACGCTGAAGGTTTAGGTATTCAAAGTCTATAAGCATTTATGAAAAATGCTTTTATTTTTCTTCTTTCTTTTCTTTTTCTAGAAACACAATTCGTTTACGCTGCCTCTCTTCCAAGTGGGGAAAATGTTGTCTCCGGTGATATTTCGATCAGTTCATCACAAAACTCCATGACGATTACCCAGTCTTCTGAACAATCAATTATTGAATGGATGAGTTTTGATATTGGTGCGCAAAATAGTGTAACCTTTAATCAACCTTCTATTAATGCG
>CACOAX010000013.1 GCA_902625365.1 uncultured Alphaproteobacteria bacterium | reverse complement strand
AAGCTGGTTATAAAATAATTTATGCAAAAATTAATAATATTAAATTAGGAATGACAATTTGTTATGATTTAAGATTTCCTTCTTTGTATAGGCAACTTGCCAAAAAAGATTGTTCAATTATTTTAGTTCCAGCTGCTTTTACGAGACCTACTGGGAGAGATCATTGGGAAATTTTAAATAGATCAAGAGCTATAGAAAATAATGTATTTATTGTAGCAACAGGTATGTGTGGAAACCATCATATGAACAGGAAGACTTATGGATACTCTCTCTTAGTAGATCCTTGGGGGAAGATTGTAAATAATACTAAAAATAGACCTTCCATACTTAATTCAACAATTAATCTTTTAGAGGTTAAAAAAATTAGAAAAAAAATTCCTTCTTTAAAGTATGAGTAATTTTAAATCTAAAGTATGAGTAATTTTAAATCTTTAGTCTCTGGTGTTGGTAATTTAAATAAAACGAAAAAATACTATGATGTTTGGTCAGAAAATTACGACGAAACACTAAAATTATGGAATTATCAAGCACCCAAAAAAAGCATAAAATTTTTAAAAGAAACAATTAATATAAAACCAAAAAACATATTGGATTTAGCATGCGGAACTGGTTTATTTGGAACTGAGTTAAAAAAAATCTACCCAAAAAGCTACATTTATGGATCTGATATTTCAAAAAAAAGTTTGAAAATTTCTTTAGAAAAAAGAATTTATACAAAATTACAAATAAAAAATTTTGAACAAATACATCATTATAAAATTAAGTTTGATCTCATTTCTCTAATAGGTTCTATGACATACTGTAAAAACTTTGAAAAACTTTTTGCTAATATTAATAAAAATATTAAAAAAAAAGGTTTCGTATTATTTACACATAGAGTTGATTTATGGAAGCAGCAGGATTTTATAAGTATTTTAAAAAAACATCTAAAAACACTGAAAATTAAGAAAATTTCTAGGCCTTTAAATTATTTACCTTTGAATAAAGATTTTAAAAACAAAATAAAAATCAAAATTGTCTTATTACAAAAATATTAAAAAATTTAGATTTTTTTTATTAAAAATTTGAGACCAAATTAAGAATCGGGTATTAATTATTTAGGTTTATTTCTGTCGATAAACCAACGATTAAAAGAAGGGATATTCGCCGTGTCCCTTCTTTTTTTATACACTAGTTAAAATTGATTTGGCAATCAATTAAATTTATTTATTTGAATTAAAGCTATCCATTTTTTTAAGTGTTTTTTCACTAACGTGATGTTCTATTCCTTCTGCATCTTCAGATGCTGTTTTTTTATCCAATCCAAGATTAAGTAAAAAATTGAAAACTATATTATGTCTCTTCTTTGATTTACTAGCAATTTTCTGACCTCTAAAAGTTAAAAAAATTGATCGATAAGGTTCCCTTTTAATATAACCCTGTGATTGTAATCTTTGTATTGTCTTATTAGCTGTAGCTTGTGCAATCCCCAAATTTTCAGCAATATCGACAATACGAGCTTCTCCTTTAGAATTTAAAAGTTCTGCAATGAGCTCTAAATAATCTTCAGTATTTTCTGTTTTATGAGCATTTCGGACTTTGCTAAATGACATTCCTAATTTTATCATAAAAATTAAAAAAAAATAATGGAAATTATAGCCTTTGCTATATTTATTAGCTATATATACAATCTATGAATGCGCTAATTAACGCTATTAATGAAAAAACCAAGATCATTCTTGAGAATGATGGAAGGCTACTAAAGAAATCTTTCTTTGGTTTATTACTACTTTCACTTGTTTTCCAAGGGGGTGAATTTGGTGAAGTTATTCGATCATCAATGATAGATGCTTATATTCAGGTTTCAGTTTTTGTAGGATTTACTTTATTTGTTTTTATTGGATTAGACAGTTTAACAAAATTTGATGTAAAGAATTTTTTATCTAAAACACAAAAGTTCCATGTTGGTATAGCAGCATTTTTAGGCGCAATACCTGGATGTGGTGGAGCTATAATAGTAGTTACTCAATATATTCAGGGTCGTATCTCTTTTGGCTCCTTAGTCGCTGTATTGACAGCTACAATGGGTGATGCAGCTTTCTTAATTCTTGCTATTGAGCCAACAACTGGACTTTTAATATTTGGAATTGGAATAATTGTTGGTTCAATATCTGGTTATATAATTGATTATATTCATGGCACTAACTTTATGCAGGCAGAAACAAAAATAAAAGTTGAATTTGAAAGAATAAATAAAACTTTTGTATCGAATTTTAATTTCTTTTGGCTTTTTTTATTTATTCCTGGTTTTATTTTAGGTATTCTAGTTGCATTCCAGATAGAATTTGATTCACCAATTTATAACTCACTTTTAGCTCTCATTGCTTCTGCTGGAGCAATACTTTCAATATTTATGTGGTCATTAAATCCTTTAAGTGATTTTCAATGTTCTACTGACAAGAGCAGGGGGTTATTATCAAGAGTAGTAGACACCACTAATTTTGTAACTACCTGGGTAATTAGTGGTTTTCTTGTCTTTGAAATTTTTATGTATTTTACAAGTTTGGATTTAAAAATATTTTTTGATTTATGGCTACCTTTTGTTCCATTAGTAGCAATTCTATTTGGTTTTTTACCTGGTTGCGGACCACAAGTTGTTGTAGCAACTTTTTATCTAAATGGCTATATCCCACTTTCTGCAGAGCTTGGTAATGCTATTTCAAATGATGGTGATGCCTTATTCCCAGCAATTGCCCTTGCTCCAAAAGCTGCGATTTTAGCTACACTATATAGTGCAATTCCTGCATTAATTGTTGCCTACGGATATTTTTACCTATTTGAGTAAATTCTTGAAAAAAAATTTACCATCTAAAGTTTGTATTGTTTGCAATAAGCCATTCTCTTGGAGAAAAAAATGGGAAAGAGATTGGAAAAATGTTTTATATTGTTCTAAGAAATGCTCTAAAAATGGATTAAAAAAAAATAATAACAATAATTAAATCTTATTTGTGACAGATAAATTAAATAAAGAAAAAGATACACATCATTCAAAAGATGATTCTAAAAAAGAAATACGCTTAACGAGATTAAAAAGGTTAGAAAAAAAACTCAAATCAAATATTTTAAAAAGAAAAAAAGCTATTAGCAAAAATGGATAAGTTAATAATAAAAGGAGGTTCTAAAATTTCTGGCTCAATTAATGTTCATGGTTCAAAAAATTCTGCACTACCGATTATAGTATCCTCTCTTTTATCTAAAAAAACTCTAAAACTCTCAAATGTACCTAATGTGGTTGATGTTCAAAATTTAATCAAATTACTGAAAAATTATGGTGTAAAAATTGATTACAAAAAAAATAAATTAAAAATAAATACCTCAAAAATTAACAATCTATCAGCAGATTATGATGTTGTGCGAAAAATGAGAGCCTCTATATTGATACTAGGTCCATTACTTTCTCGATTTGGTGAGGCTAGAATATCTTTACCAGGAGGATGTGCCATTGGAACTAGGCCAATAGATATACATCTTGCTGGTTTATCTAAATTGGGAGCTAATTTTGAAATTATAAATGGCTTTGTTGTTGGCAGTGTTAAATCACAATTGATTGGAAATAAAATTAAATTACCTTTTCCAAGTGTAGGAGCAACTGAAAATATATTAATGGCTTCGGTATTGGCAAAAGGTGAAACTAAGATTTCTAATGCTGCAAGAGAACCAGAAATAGAAGATTTGTCAAACTGTCTTATAAAAATGGGTGCAAAAATAGAAGGTCATGGAACAAATACTATTCTTGTGGAAGGTGTTACAAATTTAAAAAAAGCAGAGCATGAGATAATTTCTGATAGAATTGTAGCCGGCACATATATAATTGCAGCTTTGATGTTAAATTCAGCTTTAGAAATAAACAACTTTAATACTATTTATATAAAATCCTTAATTAATGTTTTAAAAAAAATGGGTGCAAAATTAAAAGTAAGTAAAAATTCAATAAAAGTTTTTAAAGGACCAAAACTAAAATCTAGTAGCCTTTCGACTAGTCCATATCCAGGTTTCCCCACCGATTTACAAGCTCAGTTAATGTCTCTTATGTGTATCTCTGATGGGAAATCAAAAATTAAAGAAACAATTTTTGAAAATAGATTTATGCATGTTCCTGAACTGAATCGATTAGGTGCAAATATTACTGTAGAAAAAGATACCGCTACAATTATAGGCAATCAAACATTTAAAGGAGCGCAGGTTATGGCTAGTGATTTACGAGCTAGTATAAGTTTAGTTTTAGCTGCTATGAATGCAAATGGTCAAACAACACTAAATCGTGTCTATCATCTTGATAGAGGTTATGAAAATATTGAAAAAACATTAGGTAGTTTGGGCGTAAAAATAAAAAGAAAGAAAAACTAACTTTTTCTAGTTTTTTCTTTGATCACAATATAAAAGCCTGCAATTTATGAGCAAAATAGTCATTGCAGTACCAAGAGGCAGAATAACAAAAGAATGTAAAAACTTGTTACTTAAAACAAGTTTTGCCCCTGATCCTCTACTATTTGATAAAGATACAAGAAAGTTAACTTTTAAATCAAAAAAAAGAAACATTGAGTATATTAAAGTAAGAGCCTTTGATGCTTGTACATTTGTTGCATTTGGAGCTGCGCAAATAGGAATAGCTGGTGAAGATGTGATTAACGAATTTGATTATTCAGAAATATATGCTCCGCTTGATTTAAATATTGGTCATTGTCGAATTTCTGTAGCTGCTCTGAAATCTTTATTAAAAAAAGAGGATCCAGAAACTTGGAGCAATATAAGAATTGCTACTAAATACCCAAATATTACTAAAAAATTTTTTTATAATAAGGGAATACAAGTAGAAATTATAAAATTAAGTGGATCAATGGAATTAGCCCCCTCTTTAAATATGTGTAGGAGAATTGTAGATTTAGTTTCTACAGGGAAAACATTGAAAGAAAATGGTTTGACTGAAATTGAAGAAATAATGAAAATTCAATCTAAATTAATTGTCAATAGATCAGCTTATAAGACAAATATGAATGAGGTTTCAAAAATTATTTCTGAAATAGGTACTTTTGTAAAATGAAAATAATAAAATTTAACAAAAATATTTATAACCAACTTCAAAAAATAATTGAAAAAAGAAATTCATTATCAAGTAAATCAATTCAAGTTGATGTAAAAAAAATTATTAATGATGTAAAAAAAAATGGTGATAAATCTTTAATTAAATACGCTGCAAAATTTGATAAAGTTAAAATTAGTAAAAATGATCTTAGTTTAGATTTATCTAAAATAAAAATTCAATCTAAATTTGAACCACAAATATTTAATAGTTTTAAAAAAGCTATAAAAAATATTTCATCATTTCATAAACAACAATTACCTAAAAATATTGTCTTTACTAATAATGATGCAACATTGAAATCTGTATGGAAGCCTATAGATTCAGTTGGTTTGTACGTACCTGGAGGAAAGGCTTTTTATCCTTCATCTTTAATTATGAACGCAGTACCAGCGCTCATAGCTGGAGTTAAAAGAATTGTTTGTGTAACTCCACCCACTAAATCAATTAATCCCTACTTTATCAAATTAATAAAAGAATTAGGTATTAAAGAAACATATTTTATAGGAGGTGCTCAAGCTATAAGTGCTCTAACATTTGGTACTCAAACAATTAAACCAGTTAACAAAATTTTTGGGCCTGGTAATGCTTATGTTGCAGAAGCTAAAAAGCAATTATATGGAAAAGTAGGTATAGATTTACTTGCAGGACCATCAGAAATAATTGTTGTTGCTAATAATAAAAATAATTCAGATTGGGTAGCCTCTGACTTAATAGCTCAAGCAGAGCATGATGAAAATGCACAATCAATATTAATTACAGACGATAAAAATTTTGCAACAAAAGTCTTAAATTCAATAAAAAAAATTAAAAAAGATTTACCAAAAAAGAAAATAATTGAGAAAAGTTTTAAAAATAATGGCGTCATAGTTTTGGTTGACAATATAGAACTTGCATCAGAAATCATAAATTTTGTTGCACCAGAGCATTTACATATTCACATTTCTAATAATAAAAAATTATTATCGAAAATAAATAATGCTGGCGGTATATTTTTAGGTGAATATTCTGTTGAAGCTTTTGGTGATTATATTGTAGGGACTAATCATGTATTGCCGACATCAGGAGCGGCAAAATTTTCATCAGGGTTAGGCGTTTTAGATTTTATGAAGAGAAGCTCTGTAGTTGAGATGAATCAAAAATCTTTTAATACTCTTTCGGAGGACACACAAAAAATGTCGGGACTCGAAGGTTTAGAAGGACATAAATTGTCAGTTAAAATTAGACAAAAGAAATAATTTTTACTATAAGCGATAAAAATATGCCAAAAGAAGGATCGATTGAATTTCAAGGAGTTGTCTTAGAACTTCTACCAAATGCAATGTTTAAAGTAAAATTAGAAAATGATCATGAAATTCTAGCTCACTCATCTGGTAAAATGAGAAAAAATAGAATCAGAGTATTAGCTGGTGATAAAGTTACAGTAGAAATGACACCATATGATTTAACTAAAGGCAGAATTACTTTTAGATGGAAGTAAAAAAATCTAAAAAAAATAATATCATTTCTTTAAAAAAAAAATCTAAATGCCCAACATGTAAAAAGGTTTCTAAAGAACCTTTCATACCTTTTTGTTCAAAAAAATGTGCCAATCTTGATTTAATGAAATGGCTGACAGATGAACATGGCTTAGAAATAAAATCTGATTAAATATCCTATTTTTAATTGAATTTAATTATAAATACTTTATCTGATGTCTTGTGCCCAGGTAGCTCAGTTGGTAGAGCAAGGGACTGAAAATCCCTGTGTCGGTGGTTCGATTCCGCCCCTGGGCACCACTCTTTTCAATTACTTCTTCATTAAATACAATTTTAAAAAAATCTTTATAAATTTTTAAATGAAAGATATAAATCTCATATAATTAGATGCGAAATTATGAATTTTATTAAAAAATTATTTCTAGTCTTATCTGTATTATCTTTATTATGCTTACGCTCTTTTTCTGCGAATGCTTGTTCAGTT
Source organism: uncultured Alphaproteobacteria bacterium (assembly GCA_902625365.1). Classification (GTDB taxonomy): domain Bacteria; phylum Pseudomonadota; class Alphaproteobacteria; order HIMB59; genus CACPNW01. Next base: position 11,698 of record CACOAX010000013.1, on the reverse strand, counting down.
AAAATTGGTTCATTTGACTGGGATAGTGCTAACATACATTCAATTATAGCCTCATATATCCTAGAAAATGGATATGATTGTGATGTTAAAATTACTAAGGGTAGAACCAATCCAATTTTAGCATCATTAATTGATAATAATATTGATATTATTTTTGAGCACTGGAGTGATAATAATGTTGCATTAATTGAACCTGAATTAACTTCTGGTAATTTAGTTGATCTAGGCATCAATACTCCAGCATCACAACAAGGTTTCTTTATTGATAGGGTAACTTCTGAAACTTATGGTATCACAAGTGTTAAAGATCTTAAAAAATCAAAAATTTGGGAATTATTTAAAGACCCTGAAGATCCTTCTAAAGGAAGAATTATAAGCTGTCTTTATGGTTGGACTTGTTACACGATTAACTATGTAAAAATTATGGAGTATGGTCTTGGCGATCTTTATAATATGTTTGATCCAGGCACTGCTTCAGGGTTAGATAAAATGATTATAGATGCTTTTGAAAATGGCAAACCCATAATTTCATATTATTACACTCCAACTAGTTTAATGGGAAAGCCTGAAATTGATATGGTTCGTTTATCTGAACCATCATACGATAAAGCATGCTGGGATAGTATGATGGTTGTTGTAGATAATATAAAAATTTATGGAAATAATGTTTATGAACCATCTTGTGCAAATGAATATAAGGATATGGCTCTTACAAAGTTAGTTACAGGTAATTTTTATAATAATAATTCTGAAATTATATCTTTTGCAAGTGCCTATACAATTACAACATCAGTTGTAAACAATCTTTTGGCATATTATGTTGATATTTCAGATAGTAATTTAGAAGAGACTGCAAAGTATTATTTAAAAAATTATTCTGAATGGGAAACTTGGGTTCCTGAAAATATAGTATCTAAAATAAAAAATACTTTGTAAATATATAAAGTTAAAGAGATAAATCTTCTTTTGATAAATCCCAAGTAAGTGTGAAGACATCATCAACACTAACAACGTCATTACTTGCGGTTAAACGAATATCAAGCGAACCAAATGACTCAATAGGTATGCCTACAAAACTATTTGTAGACGGAAGAAGTGCCAACCAAGATGGAAGTGGATTTCCATCGGCAAGTTCGGCATGATAACGAGTTCTCCCTTTACCTTCTAAATAAAATGTTTCGTTACTGAATTTAAATATAAAACCACCCCCGCTAAGAGAAGAATAAGCAACTAGATTATCGCTTGATTTTAATTGTTTCAGTATTGGTTTTTGTTCGTTTAGCGGTTCCACGACTAAAGCTGTATATTTTTTGGTCCACCTATTAAGATTACTTTCAATTGCTTTTGCCAAATCTTTTTCATTCATCTCAAGAGCATTATTTGGTACAAAGTTCATGCCGACAGAGGAGTATAAAGATCCTAAGCTATATTGCATTTCAGCAAAAGCTATATCGTTTCTTAATTTTGCAACAAGTAAACTTGCTTCTTCACGAATTACTTCAAGTTCACCAAAACGCGATATTTTCTGCGCATTAGATATAAGGTCGTTAATTCGTTGTGATACTTCTAAGTACTGTCTTGCATTACTATATTCTCTTAAAGTTTGCGCATAATTAATGTTCGCAATATGGACTTGAGATAAAACAGTCATTGACAATGCCAAACGTTGTTCTTTAATAATTTTTTCATTTAATTCATTAATCTCACTATTATTTACCGATTGAAAAACATTTAAAAGGTTTACACCTAGTAAAGCACCATATTCAAAATTATTTTTATTGTATAAATATCTATTAGAGTCATAAGTCCAGTTTGCATCAAATCTCAAAGAAGGGAAAAGTGATAACATACGAGCTCTTGCTTCACTTGCATTAACACGTTCTTGGTAAGCCACTTCTAATAATTCTGGTCGAGAAAATAATGCTGTCTCCTCTTGCCTCTTAAGATCCATTCGAAGTTCTGTTAGTGGTTGAGCCGTATGAACAAGAACATATTTTTCATCAGGAAGTAATCCCATTAAACCAGCTAACTCAACTCTTGCATCCATTAGAGCACGTTGTTGAGTATCAAGTATTTGGGCTACATCAAGTAATTCTTTTTGATAGAGTAGAGCATCCATTGGAGAAGATAATAGGAGAGTTTCAATGTATTCCATATCTTCTAAAGCAGAATCAACTTTTTCCATTAAAGGATTAATCTGATCTAAAAGAAAATCAGCAGAAATTGTTTTCCAATATGCATATATGATTTCTCTTGTTAAATTTTGAACAGCTTTTCTTTCTAGTTCTTTGGAGATTAAAAAACGATCTGCTTGTTGACCTGCTCGAACGTAAGATAAACCAAAGTCTAGCGCATTCCAAGTAAAGCCATATTCTCCTGTTCTCTGACTTCTTTCTGATGAAACTGTATAAGAGGGATCGTCTCCTAGATCTCCAGGACCAGTTTCTCGATCACTAATTGCTAAACTTGTTGAGCCAGGAAATTGACTTAAATGTTTGTATCCTGCATTTGCAGCAAATTGAGGTAGCATATCGAACTTTACTACATTAATTTGCCCTTGGCTAAGAGCAGACTCCATCATTTGAATACGAAGATTTCGATTATGTTTAATTCCAATAGCAATAGCTTGGTATAAATCTATTTCTTTAACAATATTTTCTGTTCCAGCTTTTAATTCATCATAATCTTTTTTGGATTGAGATTTTATAGTTTCTTGATCTAAACCAGTAGGTGTTCTACTTCCACAACTTGTTAGGAATAACAGTAGAGGAATAGAAATAAATAACTTTAAAAAGAAACTTAAATTAAAGTCATATTGCTTAGATTTATCTATAAAAACTGTCATAATTTTATCGAGAAAGTGCATTATCATAAAATGAATCATTGAATAGAACTTTAAGACCCAAAATGGGTCATTACTATGTATCATTTATGTTAATTTTGTTTTATTGCTTCGAAAATGCACCAAAAAACACCAAAACAATTAGTAAACTCAGGTCTAAAATTTCAAGCACTTGAGCCTAGAATTATGTTTGATGGAGCAGCAGTTTTCACTGGTGCAGAAGCTCTTGACCAAATTGAAAATCAAAATACATCACAAATTCAAAATGATATTAATCAAAATGATAGTGTTGAAATATTATTAAAAAATAAAGATACAAAAAAAGAAATTGTTTTTATTGATAAAGGTGTTGATGACTATCAAAGTATCGTAAGTTCTATTGATAGTTCAAAATCAATTTATTTAATAGACACGCAAGAAAATGGTTTTGAAAAAATACAAGACGTATTACGTAATCAGACAGATGTGGACGCAATACATATTGTTGGTCACGCAAATGTAGGACAAGTTGTATTAGGTAACTCAGTACTAAATGCTGAAACAATAAATTCTTTTAAAAGTAATCTCGTATCAATTGGCGAAAGTTTAACAAAAGATGGTGATATACTTTTTTATGGTTGTAATTTAGCAAAAGGAGAACAAGGAAAATTATTTGTTCAACAAATAGGCAATATCACGGAAGCTGATATTGCTGCCTCGGATGACATCACTGGTAAAGATGGCGATTGGTTATTAGAAGTAGAAAAAGGAATTATTGAAGCAAAAAGTTTAGAAATAAATCATTACAATTCCTCTTTAGTTTCTCTAACAGGTGTTACATCAAGTAGTGGCTTTGTTGTCGAGTCAGGAACTAATTTACGAGCAGGACAGTCAGCAGAAAACACCTCTTCGTCTGCAAGTGCTCACTCGGATGGAGAACAACCTTACGTAATAGCTTATGAAAGAGAAATAACATCTAACACTTATACATCCTACAATCAAAGTATTACAGGTAATGGTTTTGAAGAAAGTAATAGTGGTGTGGATACTGCTGGACCAGACATAAGTCAAAACAGAACATCATTTACTGCTTCTTCTTCTGCTCCCATAAACTCATATTTAATTTATGCATCTGAAACTTCAGGAAGAAATACCGTTAGATCAATTACATTCGATGGAGAAATCAAAGGTATTTGGTTCAACATGGAAAATATCATTGCATACTCAGGTGTTGATAAAAGTGGAGCGACTTATCATACTATTTCAGAGCACGGTAGTAGCAGTCAAAATGCTTTTAGTACGGAAAAACTAAAAACAAATTGGGGAACCAATATCACAATCAATTCCAAACCTATGGACGGAAGTCAAAAATATAAAAATGACTGGTTTGGTGTCGATACTGATTCCAACACTTTATACGTAGGTTTTAATAACAATGCAAAACACGGTGATACTATAAGGGTATTCACGCAAACTAGTAATACTGCGCCAGTTGCAAGAAACGATGTTGGTGTAATTTTAGAAAATGGAACATTAACTGTTAGCGATGGCGATAATGCAAATGAAACAAATGATTCTGGTAGCACTTATAACGCAACGGGTGAGCACTCTGGTGATGTTATTAATACAAGTTCAACAACTCATTATGATACCGATGATGACGGTGATACCTTAACAGTAGCTTCATTTCGTACAGGATCAACTGAAGGAGCTGGTACTGCGGGCACACTAGGCCAAGCACTAACTGGCACTTATGGTCAACTCACTCTTAATGCTAATGGCTCATATACATATGTTGCTAATCAATCGGCAGCGGACGAACTTGATGCAGGAGATGAAGTTTACGATTATTTTAATTACACTATCACTGACGGAGCTGCGACTGATGATGGTGTAATTACAATAACTGTTTTAGGTGATAACGATGACGTCACTGCGGTAAATGACTATGGTGTTGTTACAGAAGATGCCACTCTTACTGTTACTAATGGAGAAAGCCAAAATCTCTCTGGATCTTATGATACGCATGATGAACATTCTGGCGATATTTCTGCGAATGATACAGACCCTGATGCCTCTCCTACCCATACGATCACTGCTATTCGAACAGGTTCTACTGAAGGATCAGGCACAGCAGGATCAATCGGATCTGCATTAACTGGTACATATGGTCAGCTCACATTAGCTGCTGATGGTTCCTATACTTATATAGCAAATCAAGATGCTGCGGATGCTCTGGATGTGGGAGATACTGTTTCTGATTATTTTAATTACACAGTAAGCGATGGAACAGACACCGATATTGGTGTGATAAGAATTTATATATTAGGTGCCAATGATAACCCCGTTGCTCAAAATGATGAGGGTTTAATCGCTGAAGGAAGTACTTTAACAGTTTCAAATGGTGATAATGCAAATGTTTCGGGATCTTATGATGCAACTGGTGAGCATACTGGTGATGTAATGGATACGAGCTCCAGCTCCCATAGTGACTCAGATGCTGATGCAAGTGCTAGCCTAACCATTACGGGTATTAGAACGGGACAAGAAAGTGGTAGTGGCACCTCAGGCAGTGTGGGTTCATCTTTAACTGGAACATATGGTGCTTTGACTATTAATTCTAATGGTTCTTATTCCTATGCAGCAAACAGTAGTATTTCTGGGTTGGGCGCAGGAGATACAGCTATAGATTATTTCACTTACACAGTATCTGATGGAGCAGCAACAGATACAGCTCAATTAAAAATTACAGTAATAGGTGTTGGAAATACGGCGCCAGTTGCTCGAAACGATGTTGGTGTCATAGCTGAGGATGAAACTCTATCAGTTAGTGATGGTTCAGACCAGAACTTAGTTCCTGGTCAAGGTACAACAATCGACATATCTGGTGAGCATTCTGGTGATGTTATTAATACAAGTTCAACAACTCATTATGATACTGATGCAGACGGCGATACCATTGTTGTAAGCTCTGTTCGAACAGGTTCCTCTGAAGGATCGGGTACAGCTGGAACGCTAGGTCAAGCGCTAACAGGAACTTATGGTCAACTAACATTAAATGCGAATGGATCTTATACTTATGTTGCTAATCAAACAGCAGCAGATGCTCTTGATCTTAATGATGAGGTCACTGATGTTTTCAACTACACAATCAGTGATGGTAATGGAGGAACTGATATAGGCACAATTACAATCACAGTGATTGGTGTCAATGACGTGCCTACTGCTCAAGATGATGTGGGTGTGATTGCCGAAGGCAGTACTTTAACGGTTGCAAATAGTGCAAATGCAACTCTAACAGGAGACTCTTACGATGCTACGGGAGAAAATTCAGGAGATCTTATAGATACAAGTTCTGCAAGCCATACAGACTCCGATGCGGATGCTTCCTCATCTCTTAGCATTACTCATATTAAATTAAGTGGTGGGTCTAATTCCACCGTTGCCTCTAGTAGCTCTTATAATAGTAATGGAACTTCTATTACAGGTACTTATGGTACGTTAACTATAGGAGCTGATGGTTCTTATACTTATGCTGCAACCACTGATGCTACTGATGCTCTAGACTCAGGAGAGTCAGCTACTGATACCTTTGTCTATACTCTTTCTGATGGTACACGTATCACCACAGCTAATTTAACAATCACAGTTCTAGGCGCTAATGATGCGCCTGTTGCGCGAAATGATACTGGAACTGTTAACGAAGACGCCACCCTCACCGTCAGTGATGGTGATGGCACTAGTACTATTTCTGGCGCATCTTTTGTTGACAGCTTTGATCTTTCCTCTCAAGAGGCTTTACCGCAAGGAGTAGCTTTTAATCCAGATGGTACAAAAATGTTTATTGTTGGAAAAGATGGAGATGAAGTCAATGAATATACACTCTCGACAGGATATGATGTTTCCACAGCATCTTATGACAGTAACTTTAGTGTTGCCTCTCAAGATACGATCCCGCAAGACATAGTTTTTAATACTGACGGCACAAAAATGTTTATTGTCGGAGAGGAAAATGATGCAGTTTACGAATATACTTTATCTACCGGGTTTGATGTCTCTACCGCATCCTATGACAGTAATTTTAGTATTGCCTCTCAAGAAACTTCCCCTCAAGGATTAGCATTTAACAGTGATGGAACAAAAATGTTTGTTACAGGAGGGGTTGGAGATGCTGTTAGTGAATACACACTTTCCACTGGCTTTGATATTTCGACAGCATCTTATGACAGTAATTTTAGTGTTCATTCTCAAGATTTTACCCCTAATGGTTTAGCGTTTAACAATGACGGCACCAAAATGTTTGTTACAGGTAATACCGGTGATGATATTAACGAATACACGCTCTCCACTGGTTTTGATGTATCCACTGCATCTTTTGTTGACAGCTTCAGTGTTTCAGGTCAGGAGTCAACCCCAAGTGGAATCAAATTTAATCATGATGGTACTAAATTATTTATGGTGGGAGTTGCTGGTGCAGATATAAACGAATACACACTTACCTCTCCTTTCAGTTTAATTAATATTTCAGGTGAACATACGGGGGATGTTATCAACTCAAGTAATACTTCTACCCAAGACACTGATGTAGACGTAGAAACGTTAACAGTGACTGCTGTTCGTCTTGGCTCTTCTGAAGGGTCAGGTACAGCTGGTACTGTGGGATCAGCTTTGACAGGAACTTATGGTCAATTAACACTTAACTCAAATGGCTCTTACACCTATGTTGCTAATCAAACTGCAGCCGACAATTTGGATGCAGGTGACGTTGTAACAGACACTTTTAATTACACAGTGAGTGACGGCACGGATACAGATATAGCGGTGATTACCATTACCGTGATTGGTATTAATGATACTCCAACCGCCCAAAACGATGTGGGAGTGATCGTGGAAGATGGAACTTTAACAGTTGCAAATAGTGCAAATGCAACATTAACAGGTACTTATGATGCCACGGGAGAAAATTCTGGTGATTTAATTGATACTAGCTCATCAAATCATACTGACTCAGACCTTGATACTTCTGACTCTTTATCAATAACTCAAATTAAAAAAGATGGTGGTTCTAATTCTGCTGTAGGTATTGGAAGCTCTTACAATAGCAATGGCACTCAAGTTACAGGAACATATGGAACACTCACTATTGGTGCTGATGGATCTTATACCTACGCTGCTACTCAAGATGCAGCTGATGTATTAGATGTGGGAGAATCTGCCACTGATGTTTTTGTTTATACTCTTTCTGACGGTGCTGCGACCACAACTGCAAATTTAACGATTACTATTTTAGGCGCTAATGATGCCCCTGTAGCTGCTAATGATTATGGCGCTATTAATGAAGATGCAACTTTAACTGTTTCTGATGGGGATAACCAAACTGTCAGCGGAAGATATGACTCAACAGGTGAGCACTCTGGTGATGTTATTAATACAACTTATACAGGCACTGATACAGATGTTGATGGAGATACCTTAACTGTAAGCGCTGTTCGAACAGGATCAACTGAGGGCTCAGGTACTGCGGGTACAGTAGGTCAAGCACTGACGGGAACTTACGGACAATTAACACTCAACGCTAACGGTTCTTATACTTATGTAGCTAATCAAACAGCTGCTGATGCTTTAGACGTAGGTGATGAGGTTACAGACTCTTTTAATTATACTGTCACGGATGGTGCACTCACAGATACGGCTCTTTTAGAGATAAAAGTTTTTGGAGTCAATGACACACCTGTTGCACAAAATGATGTAGGTGTAATTGCTGAAGACAGCACGCTTACTGTTACAAATGGAGCAAATGCAACTTTAACAGGTGACTCTTATGATGCCACTGGAGAAAATTCTGGTGACGTGATCAATACTAGTAGTGGCTCACATCAAGATAGTGATGCCGACGCGTCGGCTTCATTAACCGTAACTCAAATTAAAAAAGATGGTGGATCTAACTCATCAGTTTCTTCAGGTAGTTCTTATAACAGTAGTGGAACTTCTGTTACAGGTACCTACGGTACCCTGACTATTGGTGCTGATGGTTCTTATACTTATGCTGCCACTGCAGATGCAGCTGATGGAATAGCGTCAGGAGAAACTGCAACTGATGTCTTTGTATATACACTTAGTGATGGAACAGAATCCACAACTGCTAACATTACAATTACAATTATAGGTGCTAACGATAGTCCTACTGCTCAAAATGATGTCGGTGTGATTATGGAAGGTAGCACTTTAACAGTTGCAAATAGTTCTAACGCTAACGTTTCTGGTAGTTTTGATACATCAGGGGAGCATTCTGGTGATGTGATTGACACAACCTCAAGTTCCCATACAGATACTGATCCTGATACCAGCAATACGTTAACAATTACTCAAATTAAAAAAGATGGTGGATCTAACTCAGCAGTTTCGTCAGGTAGCTCATATAATAGCAGTGGAACTGCGGTGACTGGCGCCTATGGTACTTTAACTATTGGTGCAGACGGTTCTTATAAATATGTAGCTCAATCTGACATTTCAGGTTTTGATGCAGGAGAGACATTGACTGATACATTTACATACACAGTTTCTGATGGCACAGTGACTACGACAGCTAATATCGTAATTACTCTTTTGGGTGATGATGGTAACACCAACAATGCTCCTGTAGCCAGAGATGATGTGGGTGTTATTGTAGAAGATGGTACGTTAACTGTTACCAATGGTGCGAATGCTAATGAGTCGGGGGGTTCTTATAATGCTACTGGTGAATATTCTGGTGATTTAATAAACACTAGTTCTACTACTCACTACGATACAGACGCAGATAGCGATACAATTACTATTACCCAAATTAGAACAAGTTCAGGTTCTGATTCTGCTGTTTCTTCAGGCAGCTCTTATAACAGTAGTGGAACTTCTGTAACCGGTACTTACGGAACATTAACAATTGGCGCTGATGGTTCTTACACGTATGTAGCAGACCAAGCAGCTGCTGACGCTCTTGATCTTAATGACAGTGTTACTGATACTTTCATCTATACCATTACTGATGATGCTAGCTCTCCTCGCACGCCACTCACTGACTCAGCAACTTTAACAATTACTGTGTTGGGTATTAATGATACCCCTACTGCAGTAAACGATATAGATGAAGTCGATGAAGATGGAACGGTTATTAAGAGAGGTGATCAGGATGATGTACTTAATGATGACACCGATCCTGATGAGTCACCTACTTTGACAGTTACTGCAATTCAACCAAGTGGTGGCTCCTCTTCAAATGTTTCTTCTGGAAGTACATATACCAGCAGCGGTACTTCAGTAACTGGTACGTACGGTACTCTTACGATTGGTGCCGATGGATCTTATACGTATACAGCAGATCAATCTGCCGCTGATGCATTGGATGCTGGTGATACGGAAGACGATGTCTTTACTTATACAGTTACTGATGAAAATGGTGCTACGGCGACAGCAACTATTACCATAACTGTTACTGGTATAAACGATACACCAGTCGCTCAAAATGATGTAGGTGTGATAGCAGAAGACAGTACATTAACTGTCGCAAATGGCGATAACGCAAATGTTTCTGGCTCTTATGATGCCACGGGGGAACACTCTGGTGATGTGATTGACACAACCTCAAGTTCTCATACTGACAGCGATGCGGATGCTTCAGCTTCACTCACTATAACTCAAATTAAAAAAGATGGTGGATCTGACTCATCAGTTTCTTCTGGCAGTTCGTACAATAGTAGTGGAACCTCTGTAACTGGTACATATGGTACTCTTACGATTGGTGCTGATGGTTCTTATACTTATGTAGCCGATCAAGCAGCTGCCGATGCCCTAGATGCTGGTGACAGTGCTGATGATGTTTTTGTTTATACTCTTTCTGATGGAACAGCTACGACTACTGCCAATATCACAATTTCTGTTTTAGGTATTAATGATAATCCTGTTGCAGTAGACGATGTTGACACTGTCAGTGAAGGTGCCACCGTTTATAAAACAGGTTCACAAGATGATGTTCTTAATGACGATACTGATGCAGACGATAGCTCCAGTTTAACAGTAACAGCAATACAACCAAGCGGTGGATCCTCATCCTCAGTCACTTCAAGCAGTACTTATGATAGTAATGGTACGACAGTCACTGGAACTTATGGTACACTAACGATAGGTGCTGATGGTTCCTATACTTATACAGCCAATCAAGATGCAGCGGACGCTCTCGATGACTCAGAGTCAGCAACCGATGTTTTTACTTATACAGTTTCTGACGGCACATCAACAGACACAGCAACGATAACTATTACGGTTAACGGTTCTAATGACGCCCCTGTTGCGAGAAATGATACGGGTACCGTTGAAGAAGATGCAACTTTAACAGTTAGTGATGGAGATAATGCAAATGCTGTAACTGCTGCCACATATGTTGATGCTTTTGACATAAGCTCTCAAGAGTTCAATCCTCAAGGATTTACATTTAGCAACGACGGAACAAAAATGTTTTTAATTGGTAATAACGGTGATGATGTAAACGAGTATACATTATCGACAGGATTTGATGTATCCACTGCTTCTTTCGTTGATAGTTTTGACATTAGTTCTCAAGAAGAGGGGCCTCGTGATCTTGCCTTCAATGCTGATGGCACGAAAATGTTTGTAGTGGGTGTATTAGGTGATGATGTAAATGAATATACATTATCAACCGCTTTTGATGTATCCACCTCAACGTTTGTCGACAGTTTTGATATTAGCTCGCAAGATGACTCTCCAACTGGATTAGCTTTTAGTAAAGATGGAACTAAGATGTTTGTCGCTGGAAATAGTGGAGACGATATTAATGAATATACTCTTTCAACAGCTTTCGATGTATCGACAGCCTCATTTGTC
>CACOAX010000012.1 GCA_902625365.1 uncultured Alphaproteobacteria bacterium | reverse complement strand
CTAATTACAGCATCAATTTTTGATGAACTATGTATTTTTTTAAGTTCGTTAAATTTTTTTCTATTTCTTAAAAACTTAATACCTCGAAATCTTTTTGTAGAAAAATTTATTTCATTTTGATCAAAAATACTATCTTCTTTAAAATTTTGTTGATCTGCTAACACGACAACATCATTGGAATAACTTAGGTGCAATGCTATATTGTACATTAAGGTTTCTATTCCTCCAACACGTGAGGGAAAACATTGTGTTAATATTACGATCATTTTTTTAATATATCAAAATTAATTAATTAATTAATAATAAAGCCACATAATTGGCGACTTTAATTAAACTTCAGATGTTGCCTCTTTAAGCCAATCTCTCTCCTTATCCTCAAGGTATTTCTCCAATGTATCATACACCTTTTTATGATATTTATTTAACCAATGTCTTTCAATTTGATCTAGCATACTATTGTCAATGAGATCGAGGTCTATTGGACACCAAGAAATGTTTTCAAAGTATAATTTATTATTATTATTCTCTTTTATCACGACTAAATTTTCTGTTCTTATGCCATATTCATTTTCTTTATAGTATCCAGGTTCATTGGATAAAATCATACCCGGAAGTAATTCGACACTTTCAAACATTGATTTTTTTGCAATACGTTGTGGAGCTTCATGTACACTCAAAAAACTTCCTATACCGTGACCTGTCCCATGATCATAATCTAAATTAATTTCTTGAAGGCTTTTTCTTGCTAGATAATCAATATCAGTTCCTTTTGTTCCCTTTTCAAAAACATGATTTGATAAGGCAATATGACCTTTAAGAACTCTCGTAAATCTATCTTTTTGTTCTAATGTTGCTTTACCTAAAATTATAGTTCTTGTTATATCGGTTGTTCCATCAAAATATTGCCCACCTGAGTCAACAAGGTAAATACTATTATCTGAGAAAGATGATTTTCCTTCTTCAGTAACACGGTAATGAGGAAGGGCTGCATTTTGATCAATTGCTGATATTGTATCAAAAGATAGAGAATGAAATAATTCATTTTTTGTTCGGAGGCTTTCTAAATGTTGTGCAACACTTATTTCATCATTTGATTCAAGATCCATGATATTTTTTAACCAATAAATGTATTTAGTAATACTAACACCATCTCTTATATGTGCTTTTTTGGCTCCATCTAGTTCAGTTTTATTTTTGATAGCTTTTAACAAAATACATGGATTTACTAAATTTTTAGTATTTATTTTTTGTTTTCTTAAAAGATCTAAAAAATAATAAGTAGTGGAATTAAAATCTAATCCAATTGATTCAGATGAATTAATGTTATTAAAAATTGATCCGATGTTTTCAATATTATTAATATTTATTAGTGTTTGGATTTCTTTTTTTAGAATTTCTGGCATTGCAGACTCTTTAATATAGAAAGAGTGTTTATTATTTTTTGAAATTAGAAGATAAGAATAAAGCAGTGGTGTATATTTAATATCACCTGCTCTTAAATTTAATAGCCAAGCAATATTATCAAGCCCAGAAACAAAGTAATGATCAATTTCATTTTGATCTAAAAATTTTTTTAAAATATCTAATTTTTCACGTCTGCCCTGACCAGCAAAACTTATTGGGTGATCAAATATATCTGTATACTTAGTTTTTGGTTGATTTTCCCATATTAAATCAACAAAATTTTTATCTATTAGTTGGAGTTTAGATGGTGAATTCTCTAACATTTTAACCACTTTTTCAATTTCTATAATTGAATGAAGAGTTGGATCTAATGCAATTTTTAATTCTTTTTCTAATAAAATTTTTTCTATATCTGTCCAAAAACTATTTAAGTGTTTTGCTTGAATCTCTTTGGCATTAATTTGAGTATTTGCTTGAAAAGTATATCGTCCATCAATATACAAGAAGGCATCTGTTGGTGTTATAATTGCTCTTCCTGCTGAACCAGAAAAATTTGTTATAAAATTTAATCTTTCTGCATTTGGAGAAATATACTCATTTAAATATTCATCACTTCTATTAATGACAAAGATATCAGTACCTTTTTCTTTTAATAGATTTTGTAACTTTTTTAAATTTGATTGATTGATCATAACTTATTAAATAAACTTAAATCAATATTACCACCAGAAATCATAACTATAATTTTTTTATTTTTGACATCAATTTTATTATTTAATATTGCAGCTGCAGCGACTGCTCCACCTGGCTCCACTACTATTTTAAGTTGTTCAGCTAGTAAAATTATGGTCTTTGAAACTTCTTCATCAGAAACACTTAATCCTCCTTCAAGATTATTTGAATTAATTTTAAAGGTTATATTTCCAGGTTGTGGTGCTAGTAGTGCATCACAAAAAGATTTCGCATTTTTTTTATTTTCTATAAGTTTGCCAGCTTCTAAAGATCTTTTTGTATCATCAAATTCATCGGGTTCAACAGAATATGATTTTATATTTGGATAAATATGTTTTAGGTATGTTGATGTTCCAGCAATAAGACCGCCACCTCCACAACAACATAAGTAAAGATCAGGTTCAATTGATAGCTCCTTCAAATCATTTACAATTTCAATTGCTGCAGTTCCCTGACCAGCAATTATATCTTCATCATCATAGGGTTTAATAAGAGTTCTATTATCCTTCTTTTGAATTTCGTTTCCTATTTCTTCTCTATTTTGAAAATAAGTGTCGTATAATATAACCTCTGCTCCATAAATTTTTGTGTTTTCAATTTTTATTTGAGGTGCAGCTTTAGGCATTATTATCTTTGCACTAATATTATTAATCATTGATGCATAAGCGACAGCTTGTGCATGATTGCCTGAAGAGTAAGCAACTACTCCATTTTCTGAAATATCATTTAAACATTTTAAAATTTTATGGGTTGCTCCTCTTAACTTAAAAGATCCAGTACTCTGAAGATTTTCAAGTTTAAAATATATTTCTGCATTCAATAAATTATTTATGTAATCATTTGATACAAGCGGAGTTTTAATTATTGTCTTATTTATCAAACTATAAGCTTCTTCGATGCTTATGTAACTAAAGGTCATTTCAAATTATTTTATTTTTGTTGGACTTATATTTATTCTAAAATTTAAAGAGTTTATATCAAATTATTTTATTTAAGAATAATTATTAAATTTTTTTAAATCAATCCCAAACGGTTACAAAGTCTTTATTATCTAACACAGGTATTTTTGAAGCCTCGACCTCAGGTGTTCCAACATATAAATAACCTAATACTTCATCATCTTTCTCAAGTGATAGTTCGGAGGAAATATGTTCGTTTCTCTCTGTTGAATATTTTCCTGTTCTCCAATAAGCTCCATAACCTAAATCGTGCAGAGCAATTAAAATATTTTGTGCAGCAGCAGCTGTAGATTGAATCTGTTCTAACCTTGGAACATTAGGTTTTTCGTAATTGATTTTTGCTATTACGACAATAATCATTGGAGATCTCATTGGCAAAGCTGCAATTTTACTTTCTCTTTCTTCATCTAACTCTTCGGTTTTTTTTGTAGATTCAATAAATGCTTTACCTAATTTTTTTCTACCATCACCGACAATCTCTATAAATCTCCAAGGTCTCAACCATGAGTGGTCCGGTGCTCTAAGCGCGGCCTGATAAACATTTTCCATTTCTTCTTTAGAAGGGTATGGCTCTGCTAACTTTGATATTGATCTTCTTGAAAGAAGAGTTTTCATAGTTTCCATATTGCTTAAATATTGGTAATTTGATGAATATCAATCAATTTTTTAAAAATAAATTTAAAAAATCTTTATAAAAACTATATGTCAAATATGTATAAAAAAATTTTGAAACTCATTGTTTTTTCTATTTTTTTATCTAAAATTTCATTTCTTCATGCTAGTGAAAGTAAGGCAATGATTTTAGATAATCTCAGTAACCC
Source organism: uncultured Alphaproteobacteria bacterium (assembly GCA_902625365.1). Classification (GTDB taxonomy): domain Bacteria; phylum Pseudomonadota; class Alphaproteobacteria; order HIMB59; genus CACPNW01. The sequence goes on along the minus strand of CACOAX010000012.1, from coordinate 19,750 downwards.
TGGTATAAGTTCTCAAGGTCAAAATTGGGCTTTTTTTACAGATGGAGTAATGGGTGGATTATCACAAGGTAAAGCGATCATATCGAAAGTTAATGATGTTAATTGTTATCATATGACAGGAGATGTAACGACTGAAAATAATGGTGGCTTTATTCAAATAAGAAATCAATTAAAACCTTCAATATCAACAGAAGAGTTTGAGGGTGTTTATCTCAAAGTGTTTGGTAATAATGAAGAGTATTCAATTCACGTAAGAACCGCTCTAACAATGGCTCCATGGCAATATTATAAATATAGTTTTAAAACTAATTCTGAGTGGACAGTAATAAAAGCACCTTTTAGTGAATTTAAAAAATCAAATGCTTATCAACCAAAAAAATTAGTTGGTCAGAATATAAAGACGTTAGGTTTGGTAGCTGGATTTAAAGATTTTCAAGCAGATATTTGCTTATCAGAAATTGGCTTTTATTAATAATCTATTTTCATTAAATATAATCCTTCTGGTGGAGCAGTAACTCCAGCAAATTCTCTTTTTTTGGATTGAATAATTTCTGAAACGGATTTTTCTATTTTATTTAATCCCATGTCGACTAATGTGCCGACCATGATTCTGACTTGAGAATGTAAAAAGGATTTAGCTGATATTAAAAAATTTATTTCATCATGATTAAAACTTATATCTAGTGAATTAATAGATTTAATTGGTGATTTCGATTGGCAATTTATTGACCTAAAAGCAGACAAATCAAATTTGCCTATAAATTGTTTTGATTGTTTTATTATTTTTTCAGTATCAATTTTTTTATGTACACACCAAACTTTATTTTGTTCTAACGTAATTGGCGATCTTCTATTTAAGATCTTGTATTCATACCATCTCAATTTTGCTGAAAATCTAGAATTAAAATATTTATCTACTTCTTCAGCATGTAAAATAGATATGGGTTGGGGTCTTAAATAATGATTAATGCCATCTCTAATAGTATCGGTATCAAAATGTTGCTCTAACTCAAAATTGGCTACCTGTCCTCTTGCATGAACGCCTGCATCTGTGCGACCAGCTCCAAAAAGTGTTATTTTTTGTTTTGATAGTTTTTCTATTGCCTCTTCAACCAATTGCTGAACGGAAAGACCATTTTCTTGTCGTTGCCAACCTACATAATCAGTCCCGTCATATTCTAATATTATCTTATAGTTAACCATTTATTACATCATTAATCTTAAAGTTATAACCTCGAAGAAAATCATCTTTAGAAATAGCGTTTTTACCTTCTCTTTGTAATATTAGTGGTTCAATACTTCCGTCATTGCACCCAATATGAAAGGTATCGTTAAGAATTGTCGATGCATTACCAGTAAAATTTGATTTTCTTGCTTTAATGATCTTAATTCTTTCATTTTGTATAGTAAACCAAGCACCAGGTTTAAGAGAATGCGCTCTTATAAGATTTAAAACTTCATTAACAGATTTATTAAAATTAATTTTTCTGTTTAGTGAAGAAATTTTATTTGCATATGTTGCATCATTATCATCCTGATCAGAATAAGAAATTTTTTTATCAAATATAAGAGGAATAGTTGCCACTAATAATTTGACTCCAACTTCTGTTAATTTTTGACTTAATTCATTTTTATTACAACCGTCTTCTATATCTACTTTTTTTTGATTAATAATTGGTCCAGCATCTAATTTTTCGATTAGCTGTATTATTGATACACCTGTCTCTTTATCGCCATTCATTAAAGAATGCTCTATTGGGGCTGCACCCCTCCATCTAGGCAACAAAGATACATGGACATTAATACAACCAAATGGGGGCAGATCTATAATATCTTTTGGCAATATTTTACCATATGCCATGACAATAATTAAATCAGGATTTAATTTTTTTACTATCTCAATAGTATTTTTATCAAACGTATTTGGACAAAAAACTTTAATGTTATTTTTATTTGCAAGTTGATGGACTTCGGATTCAATTATTTTCATTCCTCTAGATTTCTTTTTTGGGGGTTGTGAAAATACTGCGGAAATTATGAAATTACTTTTAATTAAAGCCTCAAGATAGTCAGAGGCTATTTTTGGCGAACCCATAAAAATTATTTTCTTATTATTCATTATTTTTTGTTTTTTAAAAATTTTTGTACTTTTTTGATCATTATATTCCTTTTTAATGAAGAAAGATAATCTACAAATAACTTTCCAGAAAGATGATCAATTTCATGTTGTAAAATTCTTGATTCTACTCCACTAACTTCTTTTGTTATTTGTTTGTTATTTTCATCTAAGTACTCGATTACTATATTTTGAGGTCTCTCAATTTCTGCAAATTGTTCAGGAAGAGATAAACAACCCTCTTCCATAACAATTTTTTCCTGAGAGTGTGAAACAATATTTGGGTTAAATAATGTATATTGTGTTTCTTTTTTAGTCTCTTGATCTACAAAAAATATAGTCACAATTTGTTTTAGAATTCCAATTTGATTTGCTGCTAAACCTACACCTGGTGCTTCTATCATTATTTGCATCATTTTTTTGGCAATTTCTTTTTCCTTAATTCCAACAGACTGAATTTTATCTGCTTTTTGGCGTAATAGTGGATTTGGTACGTAAAGTAATTTATCCATTTTATTTATGTAATTTTTTTTCTAGATTGGAATGCTGTATTTAATGTGTTTTCATCTAAGTAGTGTACTTCTCCACCCATAGGGATTCCTTGTGCAAGTCTTGTTACATTTAAATCTTTAAATTTTTCCAGTTTATCTGCAATAACAAAAGATGTTGTTTGTCCTTCCATAGTTGTACTTAAGGCAAGAATAATTTCTTTAACATTGTTTGTTTCAATTCTCTTTAGTAGATGTTCTATTTTCAATTCATCAGTTCCTATACCTTGTATCGCTGATAATGAACCGCCTAAAACATTATAGAGGCCACGATAAAATCCTACTTTTTCTAATGTCCACAAATCTGACACATCCTCAACAACACAAATTGTTGCTTTATCTCTTTTAGGATTTGCACAAATATTGCATGGATTTACCATGTCTATATTTCCACATTCTGAACACTCAATAATTTTATTATAAGATAAGTTTAAACTCTCAATTAAAGGAGATAAATTTTTATCTTTATTTTTTAATAAAAAAAGAGCAATTCTTTGAGCCGATCTTCTTCCTAATCCTGGAAGTTTTGAAATATCGTTTATTAATTTATCTATTGGGGATTGCTCCATTTTTAGAAGGGAAGTTTCATTCCTGGAGGTAATGGTAGACCACCTGTGAGATTTTTCATTTCTTCTTGGGCTGCAGCTTCTCCTTTTTCTTTAGCATCATTTATTGCGGCGACGATTAGATCTTCAAGTATTTCTTTCTCATCTTGTTTAATCAAGCTATCATCAATTGAAATTCTTTTGAAAATACCTTTTGCTGTAGCTGTTACTTTAATAAGACCTCCTCCAGAAGTACCTTCAACTTCAATATCATTTAATTTATTCTGTGCTTCAGCCATTTTCTTTTGCAACTGTTGAGCTTGCTTCATCATATTACCTAAATTAACCATTTCTCCTAATGATGCAGATCCCGGAGGTAAACCAAAACCTAAAAAATCAAGTCCTGACAATGCTGTAACTGACGCACTTAAACTAAATGGGAGAAAAGTAACAGTAGCTATGGTTGCATTAGGCAACATGTGTCTTATAATAATTTTTGTATTTGAAACTCCCAATGCTCTAGCTGCTCTTATATAGTCAAAATTTCTTGCTCTTAAAAATTCTGCACGAACTACCCCAACATAGCCCATCCAACTAAAAAGTAATAAAATAATTAGAAGCCACCAAAAATTTGGTTGAATTACACTAGCTAAAATTATCAAAACATAAAGTGTAGGTATTGCTGACCACACTTCCATAAATCTTTGGAAGAATAAATCAGTCTTTCCACCAAAATAGCCCTGTATCGCTCCTGCAGATACTCCTATAATCATTGAAAAAAATGTTAAAGTAAATCCAAATAATACAGATATTCGGAAACCATAAATTAATCTTGATAATACATCTCTTGCTTGATCATCAGTACCAAGCCAATTTTTATTTGAAGGTGGTGAAGGAGCTGGAGCAGATAAATCTCTTATTATAGTATTATATGAATATGGAATTATAGGCAAAATCATCCATCCATTTTCTTCAATTAAGTTTTTAACATATGGATCTTTATAATCTGCCTCTGTTTCAAAATCTCCTCCAAATGTTGTTTCTGAATAGAAAGAAAATATTGGATAATAAAACTTTGAGTTATATTTTACTAGTAAGGGTTTTTCATTTGCAATAAAATTTGCAAACAAAGAAATAATAAATAAAAAACAGAATATCCAAAAAGAATAATAACCTCTTTTGTTGTTTTTAAAATTATTTAATCTTCTTTGATTTAATTTTGATAATTTCTTCATTGTCTTGATTCAAAATCTATACGTGGATCAATGATTGAGTACATAAAATCACCAATTATTCCCATAACTAAACCTAGTAGCGAGAAAAAATAAAGTGTTGCAAATATAACTGGATAATCTCTAGTCAGAGCAGCTTCGTATCCTAGTAAACCTAAACCATCTAAAGAAAAAATAACCTCGATAAACAAAGAACTTGAAAAAAGAATTCCAATAAATGCTGATGGAAAACCAGCAATAACTATTAACATTGCATTTCTAAATACATGACCATAAAGAACCTTTCTTTCAGTTAAACCTTTAGACCGTGCAGTAATTACATATTGTTGATTTACTTGATCAAGAAATGAATTCTTTGTTAAAAAAGTCAATCCAGCAAATCCGCTTACAAGCATTGCAGTTAGCGGCAAAGCTAAGTGCCAGAAGTAATCTATTATTTTTTGAAATAATGTTAACTCATCAATATTTTCAGAAAACAAACCTCTTAGAGGAAAAATATCATAAAACCTTCCTCCTGCAAAAAATACGATTAGAATTACAGCAAATAAAAAATTTGGTATTGCATAACCAATTGTCACAATTGAACTTGATACTATATCAAACTTTGATCCATCCTTTATCGCTTTTCTTATACCGAGAGGAATAGATATTATATATACTAATAAAGTTGTCCATAAACCAAGTGATATTGAAACTGGCATTTTATCTAAAACGATAGAAGTAACTTTTTGATCTCTAAAAAAACTTTCTCCAAAATCAAATGTTAGATAATCTTTTAACATTTTCATAAAACGTTGATGTGCCGGTTTATCCATTCCATACATCTTTTCTATTTCTTTTATAACATCTGGATCGAGGCCTTGTGCTCCTCTATATTTACTATCATTAACTGATGTAGAATTATCTCTGTTAAATTCTAAAGTTTCACCCTCGCCACCACCAGAAAATCGAGCTGTTGATTCAACAGCTGTACCAGTCATTTGTGCGATCATTTGTTCTACTGGGCCTCCTGGAACAATTTGAATGATTGCAAAATTTATAACCATTATTCCAAAAAGAGTTGGGATAATTAAAAGAAGTCTTTTTATTAAGTAAGCACCCATATTGTGCTATTTTATATTATTTCTTATAAACTTTAATAATTAGTTTGATGTTCTATTTGATTGGGTTATTTCAAATTTATTCTGATTAATCCACCATGTGTCGAAGCCTAAAGAATATTTTGGTTTTATTTTAGGTTGATCGAAAAAATCCCAATATAGAACTCTGTATGAGGAAATGTGCCATTGTGGAATAACATAATAATTCCATAGAAGGACACGATCTAAAGCTTTGGTTATTGTAATTAATTCCTCTCTATCATTAGCATTAATCAGACTTTCAATTAATCCATCTACAGCATAATTTTTTATACCAACAACATTTCTAGAGCCTTCAGTATCTGCTGCATCAGAACCCCAAAAATTTCTTTGTTCGTTACCTGGAGATAAAGATTGACCAAAGGTTTGCACAACCATATCAAAATCAAATGTTTCCATTCTTTTCTGATATTGTGCACTATCGATTGTTCTTACTTCGGCAGTTATTCCTAATTTTTCAAGATTATCTTTAAATGGGAAAACTATTCTCTCAAAAGCAGGTGATCGTAATAAGATTTCAAATTCAAAAGGCTCTTTTGTACTAGAATGTAAAAGTTTGCCATCAACTAATTCCCATCCAGATTCTTCTAAAAGTTTTGAAGCTTCCTGCAATTGCATCCTCATATAACCGGAACCATCTGTAACTGGATTTGTATACTCTTCTGTAAATACTTCTTTTGGCAGTACATCAAAATATGGATTTAGATAATTTAATTCTTTTTTTGAAGGAAGACCAGAGGAAGCAAGTTCTGAATTTTCAAAAAAACTATCTGTTCTTTTGTATGCATCAAAGAATAAATTTTTATTAGACCATTCAAAATCAAAAGCATAAGAAAGTGCCTTTCTTACTCTTCTATCTTTAAATTTATCTTTTCTAATATTAAAAGCAAAACCCTGCATACCTTGTGGATTTTCATGACTTATTAATTCTTTTTTAATTAAGCCTTCATTGACAGCGTTTATATCATACGCAGTTGCCCATTCTTTTGATGAATTTTCAGAGAAGAAATCAATCTCACCAGATTTAAATGCTTCTCTTTCAATACCTCTGTCTTTGTAATAATCATATCTAATTGTGCCGAAGTTATCTTTTCCAATTTTAATTGGTATTGATGCACCAAAACCCCAATAATTTTGATCTAGTTCGTAAGTAATTGATCTTCCACTATCAAATGATTTAATCTTATATGGACCACTTCCAATTGGTATTTCCAGAGATGTTTCTTCAAAGTTTTTATTTTCCCAATAATGTTTTGGTAGTACAGGTAATTGACCAACAATTAATACTAATTCTTTATTCGTGTTTGTTGTAAAATTAAATCTCACTTTATTTTCTTGTTCTTTAACAACTTCTTTTACATCTCCATAGTAATATTTATAAAATGGGTGACCTTTTTCCATCAAGGTATTAAATGTCCAAACAACATCGTCAGCTGTAATTTTTTTCCCATCGTGCCAATACGCTTCTTTTCTTAATGTAAATGAAACCCAAGATCTATCATCTGGCCATTCAATCGTTTCTGCCAATAATCCATATTCCGTAAATGCTTCATCACTTGATCCCGTTGTTAATGTTTCATACAATCCTCCAATTCCAGCAGCAGAGGTACCTTTTAAAATAAATGGATTAAAACTGTCATAGGTTCCAATGGCACTTCTTACTATTGATCCACCCTTGATTGAATTTGGATTAATATATTCAACATTTTCAAAGTTTTTTGAGTATTTTGGCTCACCATGCATTGCAATTGCATGTGATATATTAGTATTTGCTTGTACTTTTAATTGAAAAATTAGAGTAAACGTAAAGATCAAAGCGAGTATTTTCATACTTGTAATATATGTCGATTTATTAAAAATTAAAATAAATTTTAGTTTATTAATTTAATTATTTCATCATGAAGTGAACTTGTACTGGAAGCAACTAAACTGCCATCTGAGTCTAAAGATATGTTTTGTCCAAACTTATCCGTAATTACTCCACCAGCTCCTTCAATTACATTTACAAGAGCCATATAATCATGCACTTTTAATGTATCTTCTAAAACAATATCAATTAAACCTGAGGCTAACATTCCATACATGTAGCAGTCACCACCCAGTCTATAATATCTTGATTGTTCTTTTAGTAATTCTAATCCTTTTCTGATTTGAGGTTCATCAAAATATAATCCAGATGTAAAAAGATAGGCATCTTTAATTTGTTTAATCGCACTAGTTTGCACATCTTTTCCATTACATTTTGTCTTTTGATTTTTTACTCCTATCCATCGCTCATTGTGTGCTGGACAATTAATAATCCCTAAAACTGGTTTTTTTTTATGAAGTAATGCAATTAAATTACCAAAATCTTTATGTCCAGCTATATAACTTCTTGTTCCATCTATAGGATCTAATACCCATAAAAACTCAGAGTCTATTTTTTCATTTTCATACTCTTCACCTAAAATTCCATGATCAGGATATTCTTTTCTTATTTTCTCTCTTAATACTTGTTCTGTTTCTTTATCTGCTAGAGTTACAGGACTTTCATCCTCTTTAATTTCTATTTCAATTTTGTTTCTAAAGTAATGCATCGAAGTTTTAGATGCATCATCAGCTAAAGAGTTTGCAAATTTTGAAAACTCTTCTGTATCTAAGATCATTACTTTAGTTTATGGAAGTGGTGCTGGATTATCTGAGTGTTCTCTTAGGAAATAAACTAAGTCTGCTCTATCTTTTACTTTTTTCAAACCTGCAAAGTTCATTTTTGTACCTTTTATATATTTTTTTGGTTTATATAAAAATTCTGCTAATTCTTCATATCCCCATTCTCCACCGTATTCAGCTAAAGCTTTAGAGTACGCAAAACCTTCAACATTTGCTTTTGGTCTATTTATAATGTTCCATAAGTGTGGACCTACTTTATTTGCGCTACCTTTTTCGTAATTATGGCACGTAGCACATTTTTTGAATAATTTTTCTCCATTATCTAGAGAAGCACTTGCTAATAACATTGAAATTGGCTCTATTACTTCTTCTTTTTTTTCAACCACTCCAACGCCAGTAGAATCCTCAGGAACATCTATTTTATAAGCTGTTTCTTTTTTTTCATCATGATCAATATCAATGACTAAATCTCCAAAATGCCCGATAAGGGTAACAATTAATACTGCTAATATAATAGATGCTAAAATTTTATTAACTTCAAGCCCAGACATGTATAAGTACATATACAGATTTTTTAGAAGAAAGAATATATTTGTCGTAAGTATGAAATTTAAATTCTCTTGCTTAATTGTCGCATAAATTATGAAAAATGTTGTAATTATACCTTCACGAATGGCTTCCACTAGACTGCCGGGCAAACCATTAATGGCTATAGATGGTATTCCAATGATACAACGAGTATGGCAACAAGCAATTGAGTCAAATATTGGAGAAGTGTTTGTTGCTTGTTCTGAAATTGAAGTTCATGATTTAATCGTAAGTAATGGAGGCAAAGCCATTATGACAGATCCAAATCTACCATCTGGAACTGATAGAGTTCACTCCGCTTTTTTAAAGATAAAAAATAACAAAGACATTGATGTAATAATCAATCTACAAGGTGATATGCCTCTTATTAATCCAGAACATATTCTTAAAGTCATTGACCCATTAAAAAGAAATTTTACCATTGGAACACTTGCAACAAACTTAAATGATAATGAATTAAATAATCCCAATGTAACAAAAGTTGAAGTTGATTTTAAAAAAAATGAAACAGCGCAGGCGTTAAGTTTTTATAGAGAAGTTACGATAGAAAATAAAAACATATACCATCATGTTGGTATCTATAGTTATACTCCAGATTCAATAAATACATTTATCAATCTGCCTAAGTCAAAAAATGAAATAGATCTAAGCTTAGAACAAATGAGAGCTATGGATTCTAATATTCCAATTGGAGTTACATATGTTCCCGAAGTTCCAATGAGCATAGATACAAAAGAGGATTTAATAAATATTGAAACTAATATAAGAGAGCACAATGATAAAAGTTGATAGTTTTTCATTTCAAGGTGTTAATGGTGCTTATAGTGAACAAGCTGGAAAAAATATTTTTCCAAACGCTACAAGTATACCGTGTGCAACATTTGAAGATATGTTTGAACATGTTAGATCAGGAAAATCAGCAGCAGCAATGGTTCCAATAGAAAACTCTCTTGCAGGAAGAGTAGCGGATACTCAAAGATTGATACCCGACTCCGATTTAAAAATAACTTATGAATATTTTCATGAAGTTAATCATAACTTACTTGGAATTAGAGGTGCAAAAATCTCAGATATTAAAAGAATAAGAAGTCATGAACAGGGAATTGCCCAATGTCGAAACAAAATTTTAAAATTAGATAAGCAAATGATTGTTGAAGCTGATACAGCCGGATCCGCTAAATTAATTTCAGAGTTAAATAATATTGAAGATGGAGCTATTGCATCTGAACTTGCTGCCAATATATATGATCTTGATATTTTGGAAAAAAATTTTCAAGATACTCAAAATAACGTAACTCGATTTCTTGTTATGCAAAAAAATTTATTAGATATAAATCCAGAAACAAAGGATATCATTACAACATTAGTATTTACAGTTAGAAGTATTCCAGCAGTTTTGTACAAATGTCTTGGTGGATTTGCTAGTAATGGTGTTAATATAACTAAGCTTGAGAGTTACATTCACCCACAGGGTTTTGATGTTGCACAATTTTATATAGATTTTGAGGGACATCCTGAGAATACATCTGTAAAATTAGCATTAGAAGAGATGAAATTTTTTTGTAAGAAGATAGAAATCCTTGGAGTATATGAGAAATCTTCATTCAGGAAAAAATAGGATTTTTTAAAAAGTCTATTTATATTTTATTTACATTAATGTTATATTACTACAGGGAGGATTGAGGGCAAATAAATTGCTAACCCAGTCAGATCTGAAAAGAAGCAGCTGTAACAATCTTGTTTGGGTCTCAACTCCTTCCATTAATTATAATGACAGAAGAAAAAAAATATAAAGTTTTAGCTAGAAAATACAGACCGCAAAAATTTGAAGATTTAATTGGTCAAGAATTATTAGTAAAAATTCTATCAAACGCTATTAATAATGATCGGCTTGCTCACGCATATATTCTAACAGGTGTCAGAGGTGTTGGAAAAACTACCACTGCTAGACTTATAGCGATGAGTATTAATTGTAAGAATAGAGATATAAAAAATTGTGAACCATGTGGAAATTGTGATTCGTGCAAATCAACAACTTCCGACAGTAATCTTGATGTGATTGAGATTGATGCAGCTTCTAATACTGGCGTTGATGACATTAGAGAGATTATTGATAATGTAAAATATAAACCTGTTATTGGTGATTATAAAATATTTATAATTGATGAAGTTCATATGCTTTCAAAAAGTGCATTCAATGCTCTGCTTAAAACCTTAGAAGAACCACCAGAACATGTTAAATTTATTTTTGCCACAACAGAAATAAAAAAAGTACCAATAACTGTTCTATCAAGGTGTCAGAGATTTGATTTACATAGAATAGAGAATAAAATTTTATCAGATCATTTACTTAAAATTTCCAAACTAGAAAATATTGTTATAGATTTAGATGCCATTTCTTTACTTGTAAGATCAGCAGATGGATCTGTAAGAGATGGTCTTAGTCTATTAGATCAAGCAATAACTAGTCCAAATGAAAAAGTTGACTCACAAACTGTAATAAGCATGCTTGGGTTAGCTGATAGAGAAAAAATATTTAACTTAATTGAAATTATTTTAGAAGGAGATGCCCTTGGCGCAATTAAAAAGTATAAAGAGTTGTATGAGTTAGGTGCAGATATAGCAATGATATTTGATGAACTATTGAACGTAGTACATTTCCTTGTTCAAATAAAGATAGCACCAGATTTAAAAGATGACATCTATATTCCTGAATTTGAAAGAAATAAGGGAGCTGAATTGTCATCAAAAATGACATTAAATAATCTGAATATTATCTGGCAAATTTTATTCAAAGGGTATCAAGAATTACAAAATAGCTCTCATTTATACCAACATGGAGAAATGATTATTTTAAGAATTATTTATTTACATGATGGTCCAAGTCCAGAAGATCTAATTAAAAAAATGGACAAAGAAGTAGTAAAAAAAGAACCCTTAGAAAAAAATCTTGAACTACAAAATGAATCTAAAGAAAGTAGCAAAGTTCTAAACTTTAATGAAAATAAAAAAGAAATTTTACCAAAAGAAAATGTAAATATAAAACATGTTCAAGACTTTAGACATTTTGTCGATATGTTTTTTAAAAATAGAGAAGGATTACTTCACACTAAGTTATACAATGATGTGCAGTTAGTCTCTTTTAAAGAAGGAGATGTTACACTAAACACATCTAAAATTAATGACACTGGCTTCAATAGAACTGTTGCGAAATTAATCTCTAAATGGACTGGAAGAATATGGCAGATACATTCATCTACAAGCAATCTTGGAAAAAGTTTGCATGATGAAGATATTATTAACCAACAAAAAGAAATTGAAATAATGAAAAATCATCCAGAAGTAAAAAAAATATTAAAAGAATTTCCTGAAAGTAAAATTCACGCTATTACAGAACTCGGTGAAATAAATGATGATGACACAGATATAAATCAACCAATGATGAAAAAGGAGAAATAATGGTTAATTTAGGTAATATGATGAAGCAAGCTCAACAGTTGCAAAAGAAAATGGCTGAAGCACAGAATAAATTAAATGATATTGAAGTTGAAGGTACTTCTGGAGGAGGTCTTATTAAAGTAACAGCTACAGCAAAAGGTATTTTCAAAAGAATTTCAATTGATGATAGCTTGATTAAACAAGATGAGAAAGAAATACTTGAAGATCTAATCGTCGCCGCAATAAATGATGCTAAAGAAAAAGGAGAAGCTGCAGCCCAAGAAGAAATGAAAAATCTCACAGGTGGTCTACCATTACCTCCAGGAATGAAACTTCCCTTCTAAAAATGGAGCAATCCCCAATAGATAAATTAATAAACGATATTTCAAAACTTCCAGGATTAGGAAGAAGATCGGCTCAAAGAATTGCTCTTTTTTTATTAAAAAATAAAGATAAAAATTTATCTCCTTTAATTGAGAGTTTAAACTTATCTTATAATAAAATTATTGAGTGTTCAGAATGTGGAAATATAGACATGGTAAATCCATGCAATATTTGTGCAAATCCTAAAAGAGATAAAGCAACAATTTGTGTTGTTGAGGATGTGTCAGATTTGTGGACATTAGAAAAAGTAGGATTTTATCGTGGCCTCTATAATGTTTTAGGCGGTTCATTATCAGCGATACAAGGTATAGGAACTGATGAATTGAAAATAGAACATCTACTAAAGAGAATTGAAACAAACAATGTTAAAGAAATTATTCTTGCCTTAAGTACAACTATGGAAGGACAAACAACATCTTTTGTTATTGCAGATAAACTGGAAAAATTTAAAGATTTAAATGTAACAAGACTTGCACAAGGAATCCCTATGGGTGGAGAAGTACACTACTTAGATGAAAACACATTAAATACAGCATTCCAATCTAGAAAAAAAATTACATAAATAAAATGGATAAATTACTTTACGTACCAAATCCACTATTACGCCAAAAAGCAGATAAAATTCAGTCTGTTGGAATTAAGGAAAAAGAAATTGCCAAAAAAATGATGCAAATAATGATAGAAGCACCAGGTGTAGGTTTAGCAGCAAATCAAATTGGAATTCTAAAACAAATTGTGACTATATTTTTTGTAGATCAAGAGACTAAAAAAGAAACACAATATACATTATTTAACCCAAATATTGTTTCACACTCTCAGGAAAAAATTGTTATGGAAGAGGGTTGTTTATCTCTTCCTGAACAATTTGCAGAAATTGAGAGACCTCAAAATATAGTAATCGAGTACTTAGATGAAAATAACAAACAAATAACAAAAGAAGTTAGTGGAGTAGAATCAAGAATTTTACAACATGAAATTGATCATCTTTCTGGAAAGTTATTTGTAGATTATCTTTCTTCATTAAAAAGGAATATAATGATCAAAAAAGTACAAAAATTTTTAAAAAACAAAAAATAATGAATAATAAGAAAATAATTTTTATGGGTTCGCCAAAAATAGCCTCTGACTATCTTGAGGCTTTAATTAAAAGTAATTTCATAATTTCCGCAGTATTTTCACAACCCCCAAAAAAGAAATCTAGAGGAATGAAAATAATTGAATCCGAAGTCCATCAACTTGCAAATAAAAATAACATTAAAGTTTTTTGTCCAAATACGTTTGATAAAAATACTATTGAGATAGTAAAAAAATTAAATCCTGATTTAATTATTGTCATGGCATATGGTAAAATATTGCCAAAAGATATTATAGATCTGCCCCCATTTGGTTGTATTAATGTCCATGTATCTTTGTTGCCTAGATGGAGGGGTGCAGCCCCAATAGAGCATTCTTTAATGAATGGCGATAAAGAGACAGGTGTATCAATAATACAGCTAATCGAAAAATTAGATGCTGGACCAATTATTAATCAAAAAAAAGTAGATATAGAAGACGGTTGTAATAAAAATGAATTAAGTCAAAAATTAACAGAAGTTGGAGTCAAATTATTAGTGGCAACTATTCCTCTTATATTTGATAAAAAAATTTCTTATTCTGATCAGGATGATAATGATGCAACATATGCAAATAAAATTTCTTCACTAAACAGAAAAATTAATTTTAATAAATCTGTTAATGAAGTTTTAAATCTTATAAGAGCGCATTCTCTTAAACCTGGTGCTTGGTTTACTATACAAAATGAAAGAATTAAGATCATTAAAGCAAGAAAATCAAATTTTACTGGTAATGCATCGACAATTCTTAACGATACCTTTCATATTGGGTGCAATGACGGAAGTATTGAACCACTAATATTACAAAGAGAAGGTAAAAACGCTATTTCTAAAGATGATTTTCTTCGAGGTTATAACTTTAAGATTAATGATGTAATAAATGGTTAACTATAAGATAATATTAGAATATGACGGGACTGATTATGTAGGTTGGCAACGACAAGAAAATGGTCTTTCCGTTCAGCAATTGGTTGAAGAGGCAATAGAAAAACTATCAAAACAAAAAATAACACTTTTTGGAGCTGGTCGCACAGATGCAGGCGTTCATGCAAGAGGACAGGTAGCCAATTTTGAGTTAGAGCAACATTTTGATACCGATACTATTAGAGATGGCATTAATCATTATTTAAGACCCCAACCCATATCTATTTTACATGCTGAAGAAGTAGATAAATATTTTAATTCTAGATTTTCAGCAAAATTGAGATGGTATGAATACAAGATCTTAAATAGAAGATCGCCAATTACGTTAGAACAAAATAAAGTTTGGTGTGTACATAAAAAAATTGATACTGAAAAAATAATAAAACAATCAAAACAATTTATAGGCAAATTTGATTTGTCTGCTTTTAGGTCAATAAATTGCCAATCGAAATCACCAATTAAATCTATTAATTCACTAGATATAAGTTTTAATCATGATGAAATAAATTTTTTAATATCAGCTAAATCCTTTTTACATTCTCAAGTCAGAATCATGGTCGGCACATTAGTCGACATGGGATTAAATAAAATAGAAAAATCCGTTTCAGAAATTATTCAATCCAAAAAAAGAGAATTTGCTGGAGTTACTGCTCCACCAGAAGGATTATATTTAATGAAAATAGATTATTAATAAAAGCCAATTTCTGATAAGCAAATATCTGCTTGAAAATCTTTAAATCCAGCTACCAAACCTAACGTCTTTATATTCTGACCAACTAATTTTTTTGGTTGATAAGCATTTGATTTTTTAAATTCACTAAAAGGTGCTTTTATTACTGTCCACTCAGAATTAGTTTTAAAACTATATTTATAATATTGCCATGGAGCCATTGTTAGAGCGGTTCTTACGTGAATTGAATACTCTTCATTATTACCAAACACTTTGAGATAAACACCCTCAAACTCTTCTGTTGATATTGAAGGTTTTAATTGATTTCTTATTTGAATAAAGCCACCATTATTTTCAGTCGTTACATCTCCTGTCATATGATAACAATTAACATCATTAACTTTCGATATGATCGCTTTACCTTGTGATAATCCACCCATTACTCCATCTGTAAAAAAAGCCCAATTTTGACCTTGAGAACTTATACCAGGGTTACTGAGATTATCTAAAATCATTGCCTTACTTTCACTAGCATGAAGAAATGAAATTTTAGATAAAAAAATAGAAAAAACAATGAGTTTCAAAATTTTTTTATACATATTTGACATATAGTTTTTATAAAGATTTTTTAAATTTATTTTTAAAAAATTGATTGATATTCATCAAATTACCAATATTTAAGCAATATGGAAACTATGAAAACTCTTCTTTCAAGAAGATCAATATCAAAGTTAGCAGAGCCATACCCTTCTAAAGAAGAAATGGAAAATGTTTATCAGGCCGCGCTTAGAGCACCGGACCACTCATGGTTGAGACCTTGGAGATTTATAGAGATTGTCGGTGATGGTAGAAAAAAATTAGGTAAAGCATTTATTGAATCTACAAAAAAAACCGAAGAGTTAGATGAAGAAAGAGAAAGTAAAATTGCAGCTTTGCCAATGAGATCTCCAATGATTATTGTCGTAATAGCAAAAATCAATTACGAAAAACCTAATGTTCCAAGGTTAGAACAGATTCAATCTACAGCTGCTGCTGCACAAAATATTTTAATTGCTCTGCACGATTTAGGTTATGGAGCTTATTGGAGAACAGGAAAATATTCAACAGAGAGAAACGAACATATTTCCTCCGAACTATCACTTGAGAAAGATGATGAAGTATTAGGTTATTTATATGTTGGAACACCTGAGGTCGAGGCTTCAAAAATACCTGTGTTAGATAATAAAGACTTTGTAACCGTTTGGGATTGATTTAAAAAAATTTAATAATTATTCTTAAATAAAATAATTTGATATAAACTCTTTAAATTTTAGAATAAATATAAGTCCAACAAAAATAAAATAATTTGAAATGACCTTTAGTTACATAAGCATCGAAGAAGCTTATAGTTTGATAAATAAGACAATAATTAAAACTCCGCTTGTATCAAATGATTACATAAATAATTTATTGAATGCAGAAATATATTTTAAACTTGAAAATCTTCAGAGTACTGGATCTTTTAAGTTAAGAGGAGCAACCCATAAAATTTTAAAATGTTTAAATGATATTTCAGAAAATGGAGTAGTTGCTTACTCTTCAGGCAATCATGCACAAGCTGTCGCTTATGCATCAATGATTAATAATATTAGTGCAAAGATAATAATGCCTAAAGCTGCACCTCAAATAAAAATTGAAAACACAAAAATTTATGGAGCAGAGGTTATATTATACGACACTTATTTTCAAAATAGAGAAGAAATAGGAAACGAAATTCAAAAGAAGGATAATAGAACTCTTATTAAACCCTATGATGATGAAGATATAATTGCTGGTCAGGGAACTGCAGCAATTGAAATTGTAAATGATTTGAAGGAGCTATCAATTGAACCTGATCTTTACTTATGTTGTTGTGGAGGTGGCGGTCTTATTGCTGGAACATCAACATACCTAAAACATATTTATCCAAATATAAAATCATATTCTGTTGAACCCGATGAATTTGATGATACAAAAAGATCTTTAGAAGCTGGCAAACTTATAGAAAATAAAAAAAATGCGAAATCTTTTTGTGATGCACTACTAGCACCACAACCTGGAAATATAACCTTTAAAATTAATTCAAATAATCTTGAAGGAGGATTAAGTGTTTCTGATGAAGAAGTTTCAAAGACCATAATTTTACTAGCTGAACAACTTAAAATAGTAGTGGAGCCAGGTGGAGCAGTCGCTGCAGCTGCAATATTAAATAATAAAATTGATGTCAAAAATAAAAAAATTATAGTTATGATTTCTGGTGGTAATATTGATTTAAGTTTATTTAATAAGTTATGATCAATCAATCAAATTTAAAAAAGTTACAAAATCTATTAAAAGAAAAAGGTACTGATATCTTTGTCATTAATAGAAGTGATGAATATTTAAATGAGTATATTTCTCCAAATGCAGAAAGATTAAATTTTATAACAAATTTTTCTGGTTCAGCAGGAAGAGCAATTATAACACCAACAGATGCCTTCTTGTATATTGATGGACGATATACTTTTCAAGCAAATACTCAAATTAATGCCAAAGAGATTCAAGCAAAACACTTAAATAGTTTTTGGACAGATATAGAAAAAATTTTATTAGAAAAAGAATTAAAAATTGCATTAGATCCAACTCTTCATTCAATTATAGAAATTGAAAAAGTGGTTAAAATGTTAGAGAATTCACCATCTAAACTCCAACTAATAGATAAAAATTTTGTTGATTTAATATGGGAAAATCAACCAAAAACTAAGTATACAGATATATTTGATCACCCAATAAGTTTTGCTGGTCAGGGCAGACGTGAAAAATTAGATATTTTAAAAAAATTTTTAGATCAAAATGAAATTGATCATTACTTTGTTTCTGGGCTTGATAATATTGCTTGGCTATTAAATTTAAGAGCAGGTGATATTAAATATACACCACTGCTTTATTCTTATCTTCTAATTTCAAAAAATAATAAACACTCTTTCTATATTAAAGAGTCTGCAATGCCAGAAATTCTAAAAAAAGAAATCCAAACACTAATAAATATTAATAATATTGAAAACATCGGATCAATTTTTAATAACATTAATTCATCTGAATCAATTGGATTAGATTTTAATTCCACTACTTATTATTTTTTAGATCTTTTAAGAAAACAAAAAATAAATACTAAAAATTTAGTAAATCCATGTATTTTGTTAAAAGCTATCAAAAATAAAACTGAACTAGATGGAGCCAAAAAAGCACATATAAGAGATGGTGTTAGTATTACTAAATACATTTATTGGTTAAAAAATATCATGGATCTTGAATCAAATGATGAAATAAGTGTTGCACAACATTTAGAAAGCCTCCGAACAAAAAATGAATTATTTCATTCTCTATCTTTTGATACAATATCAGCAATTGATCAAAATGCAGCCCTTCCTCATTACCGTGTTACTGAAGAAGGAAAATCATCTTTCTCAGATAATAGTATTTACCTTGTTGACTCAGGTGGGCAATATTTTGATGGAACAACCGATATAACAAGAACTATAATTTTAGGTAAAGCAACATTAGAACAAAAAGATAGATTTACGAGAGTTCTTAAAGGTCATATTGCCTTATCAAATCATGTTTTTGAAAAGGGAACAAAAGGAACTGATATTGATTATCTAGCAAGAAAAAGCCTTCAAGAAATTAATTTAGATTATGATCATGGGACAGGTCACGGTATAGGAAGTTTTTTGAGTGTACATGAAGCTCCACAACGTATTGCAAAAAAATCAATGTTTGAAAGTGTCGAATTACTTCCGGGTATGATTTTATCCAATGAACCTGGATACTATAAAGAAAATGAATATGGCATAAGAACAGAAAATTTAGTCGTGATAAAAGAGAATAATAATAATAAATTATACTTTGAAAACATTTCTTGGTGTCCAATAGACCTCGATCTCATTGACAATAGTATGCTAGATCAAATTGAAAGACATTGGTTAAATAAATATCATAAAAAGGTGTATGATACATTGGAGAAATACCTTGAGGATAAGGAGAGAGATTGGCTTAAAGAGGCAACATCTGAAGTTTAATTAAAGTCGCCAATTATGTGGCTTTATTATTAATTAATTAATTAATTTTGATATATTAAAAAAATGATCGTAATATTAACACAATGTTTTCCCTCACGTGTTGGAGGAATAGAAACCTTAATGTACAATATAGCATTGCACCTAAGTTATTCCAATGATGTTGTCGTGTTAGCAGATCAACAAAATTTTAAAGAAGATAGTATTTTTGATCAAAATGAAATAAATTTTTCTACAAAAAGATTTCGAGGTATTAAGTTTTTAAGAAATAGAAAAAAATTTAACGAACTTAAAAAAATACATAGTTCATCAAAAATTGATGCTGTAATTAG
>CACOAX010000011.1 GCA_902625365.1 uncultured Alphaproteobacteria bacterium | reverse complement strand
ATTTTGATAATTATGGAAATTATTATTTATGACAAATTACATTCCTTTATGTGTCCCACATTTATTTAATGATGAGAAAAAATTAGTCAACCAGTGTCTTAAAAGCAATTGGATATCTTCATCAGGAAGTTTAATTAATAAATTTGAAAATCAGATTGCCAAATATACAAAATCTAAATTTGCTACAGCTTGTACAAGTGGTACAGCTGCTCTTCATTTGGCTATGAAAGTTTGTGATATCAAAAAAAATGATGAAGTAATTGTGCCATCCCTTACATTCATTGCAACAATTAATTCAATTATATATGTTGAAGCAAATCCATTCTTTGTTGATTGTGATGATTATTTTAACATTGATATGGTTAAGCTTATTTATTTTTTAAACACTAATACTTATAAAAAAAATGGTTTTACATATAATAAAATAACAAAAAAAAGAATAGCAGCCATTTTACCTGTACATGTTTGGGGAAATGCTGCAGATTTGAGGAAACTTCATAAATTATGTAAAAATAAAAATATTAAAATTATTGAGGATGCTACAGAAGCTTTGGGAACATTTTACAAAAATTCATTTAAAAATAAACACGTTGGTACAATTGGTGATGTTGGCTGTATTTCATTTAATGGTAATAAAATAATTACTACTGGTGGTGGCGGTATGTTAATAACGAATAAAAAAAATTATTATAAAAAAAGTCAATATTTATCTAACCAATCTAAAGATGATGCAATAATGTTTAAACATAATGAAATTGGCTATAATTATAGACTAAATAATATTCAAGCAGCTTTAGGATTAGGTCAGTTAAAAAATTTTAAAACGATTTTAAAAAACAAGAAATTCATTAATAATTTTTATTTTAAAAATTTAAATAATAATAAAAATATTCAATTAGTAAAGAGGCCAGCCTATGCCACAAACAATAATTGGATGAATATAATTACAATTAAATCAAATAAAAAAATAGATTTGAAGAAAATAATTAATGATTTCGAAAAAAAAAGAATTCAAATTAGGCCAGTATGGTATCCTAATCATTTGCAAAAACCTTTTAAAAAGTACTTTAGACTGGATTTATCTAATACCAATAAACTGATTAGTTCTTCACTGTGCTTGCCATCTTCGTCAAATCTATCAGTAAATAATCTAAGCAAAGTTTGTAGAGAGTTAAATCAATACTTTGAATAAATTATCTTTTAATTAACATCATAATTCATTATAAGATGGGCAATATCGCGGGATGGAGCAGCCCGGTAGCTCGTCAGGCTCATAACCTGAAGGTCGTAGGTTCAAATCCTACTCCCGCAACCAATATTTTTGCAATGATTCTCTCTAATTATTAAAAAATATCAGAGTTATACATAAATATCCCCAGAAATACTGCATTTTTTTTTATTTTTTATGATTTGACAAGGAATTTTAATACTATTATAGGCACATACTCTTTTCTTTGAGAAAAGAACAATCCTCTACAATTTTTTTATAAATGGTAGTGTTTTGTATGCTCTTTAATTTGTTAATAAGATTATAAAGAGATACGTAGACAACAATTCGTAATTTAATTTTACGAACGTTAATGGAATACGTATCAACAAATATTTTTTGTTTTTACAAGAAGTATTCCGCTTTAACGGACGTTCCGTAATTTTTGACTTCGGTCAAATTTACTTAACTTAAGAGTTTGATTATGGCTCAGAACGAACGCTGGCGGCATGCCTCATACATGCAAGTCGAACGAGATCTTCGGATCTAGTGGCGCACGGGTGAGTAACATGTGGGAATCTACCTGAAGGTTCGGAATAACTGCGGGAAACTGTAGCTAATACCGGATGTGTCTGCAAAGAGAAAGATTTATCGCCTTCAGATGAGCCCGCACTAGATTAGCTAGTTGGTGAGGTAATTGCTCCACCAAGGCTACGATCTATAGCTGATTTGAGAGGATGATCAGCCACACTGGGACTGAGACACGGCCCAGACTCCTACGGGAGGCAGCAGTAGGGAATATTGGACAATGGGGGAAACCCTGATCCAGCAATGCCGCGTGAGTGAAGAAGGCCCTCGGGTTGTAAAACTCTTTCATCAATGATGATAATGACATTAATTGAAGAAGAAGCTCCGGCTAACTTCGTGCCAGCAGCCGCGGTAATACGAAGGGGGCTAGCGTTGTTCGGAATCACTGGGCGTAAAGCGTATGTAGGCGGATCAAAAAGTTAGATGTGAAATCCCTGGGCTCAACCCAGGAACTGCATTTAAAACTAGTGATCTAGAATTTGGTAAAGGTTAGTAGAATTTCCAGTGTAGAGGTGAAATTCGTAGATATTGGAAAGAATACCAGAAGCGAAGGCGACTAACTAGGCCATTTTTGACGCTGAGATACGAAAGCGTGGGTAGCAAACAGGATTAGATACCCTGGTAGTCCACGCAGTAAACGATGAGTGCTAGTCGCTGGGACAATAGTTTCAGTGTCGAAGCTAACGCATTAAGCACTCCGCCTGGGAAGTACGGTCGCAAGATTAAAACTCAAATAAATTGACGGGGGCCCGCACAAGCGGTGGAGCATGTGGTTTAATTCGAAGCAACGCGAAGAACCTTACCAGACCTTGACATGGTGTGTTTGAATTACAGAATCGTAATTCTTCAGTTCGGCTGGCACACACACAGGTGCTGCATGGCTGTCGTCAGCTCGTGTCGTGAGATGTTGGGTTAAGTCCCGCAACGAGCGCAACCCTCATTTTTAGTTGCCATCAGGTTATGCTGGGCACTCTAGAAAAACTGCCGGTGATAAGCTGGAGGAAGGCGGGGATGACGTCAAGTCCTCATGGCCCTTACGGTCTGGGCTACACACGTGCTACAATGGTGGTGACAGAGGGCAGCAATATCGCAAGATAAAGCTAATCCCTAAAAGCCATCTCAGTTCGGATTGGACTCTGCAACTCGAGTCCATGAAGTTGGAATCGCTAGTAATCGTAGATCAGCGTGCTACGGTGAATACGTTCTCGGGCCTTGTACACACCGCCCGTCACGCCATGGGAGTTGGTTTTACCTTAAGCCGGTGCGCTAACCGCAAGGAAGCAGCCGTCCACGGTAGGGTCAGCGACTGGGGCGAAGTCGTAACAAGGTAACCGTAGGGGAACCTGCGGTTGGATCACCTCCTTTCTAAGGATATTGATAATTAGCTCGCTAATTATCCGGGTTGTTGTCTATCTATCTCTTTAAACATTAGCTAGTACTGGGTGCTTATTTAATTATATTGGGCTGGTAGCTCAGTTGGTTAGAGCGCGCGCTTGATAAGCGTGAGGTCGGAAGTTCAAGTCTTCCTCGGCCCACCAATAACAGGGGGATTAGCTCAGCTGGGAGAGCGCCTGATTTGCATTCAGGAGGTCAGCGGTTCGATCCCGCTATCCTCCACCATCTACTAATATATCTTATTTGTTCTTTAATTTGTTAATATGAAATTAATAACTGATCAAAATAAATTTTTATTTGATTTAAATACGTACAAAATTTTTCTCTGTACGTAATTGCAATCAAGCGCAAAAGGGCATTTAGTGGATGCCTTGGCATCAAGAGTCGATGAAGGACGTGGCAGGCTGCGAAAAGTTAAGGGGAGTTGTCAACACACTTTGATCCTTAAATATCCGAATGGGGAAACCCAACTCTTTTGAGTTACTTATTAGTGAATTCATAGCTGATAAGAGTCAACCTAGTGAATTGAAATATCTTAGTAGCTAGAGGAAAAGAAATATATTCTGTTAGTAGTGACGAGCGAACGCGGATCAGGCCAATAGTAAGATTATAATAACTAGAACTTTCTGGAAAGTTAGACCATAGTGGGTGATAGTCCCGTATAGGTAAAAATTAATCTTATTTTCGAGTAGGGCGGAACACGTGAAATTTTGTCTGAATATGGGAAGACCACTTCCCAAGCCTAAATACTCCTTGATGACCGATAGTGAACTAGTACCGTGAGGGAAAGGTGAAAAGCACCCCGATAGGGGGAATGAAATAGTATCTGAAACCGAATGCCTACAAGCAGTCAGAGCTTCTTAGAGAAGTGATGGCATACCTTTTGTATAATGGGTCAGCGACTTAGTCTGTGCAGCAAGCTTAAGCCATTAGGTGTAGGCGGAGGGAAACCAAGTCTTAATAGGGCGTTAGTTGTACGGATTAGACTCGAAGCGGGATGAGCTTAATATGAGCAGGTTGAAGATGCAGTAACATGCATCGGAGGACCGAACCAGGAAACGTTGAAATGTTTTTGGATGACTTGTGTTAAGGGGTGAAAGGCCAACCAAATTCCGCTATAGCTAGTTCTCCGCGAAAACTATTTAGGTAGTGCGTTGTGTGAATGATATCGGGGGTAAAGCACTGGATGGGCTAGGGGGAAGCGATTCCTACCAAACCTAACCAAACTCTGAATACCGATACTCTATGCACAGCAGACAGACTATAGGTGCTAAGGTCTATAGTCGAGAGGGAAACAGCCCAGATCACCAGTTAAGGCCCCCAAATAATGGCTAAGTGGGAAAGTATGTAGAAAGACCAAGACAGGCAGGAGGTTGGCTTAGAAGCAGCCATCCTTTAAAGATAGCGTAACAGCTCACTGTTCTAATTAAGTTTTTCCGCGACGAAGATGTAACGGGGCTAAAGCCATTTGCCGAAACTGTGACTTTGTAATTATTGCGATAATTACAAGGGGTAGCGGAGCGTTCTGTAAGCCGTTGAAGATGTTTTGAAAAAAATGTTGGAGGTATCAGAAGTGCGAATGCTGACATGAGTAGCGATAAAGAGTGTGAGAGACACTCTCGCCGAAATCCTAAGGTTTCCTGCGTAAAGTTAATCTGCGCAGGGTTAGTCGACCCCTAAGGCGAGGCAGAAATGCGTAGTCGATGGGAAACAGGTTAATATTCCTGTACCTTCTGAGAGTTGACGGATTATGTAAATAGTATTTTCTTATTGGATTGAAAATGCTGTGAAATAGTTCCTGGAAATAGCCTCAGAATATAGATCGTACCTAAACCGACACAGGTAGGAAGGTAGAGTATACCAAGGCGCTTGAGAGAATGATGTTGAAGGAACTCGGCAAAATGCTCTTGTAACTTCGGAATAAGAGAGACCATTTTTTAGGCAACTAAATAATGGTGGCACAGAATAGGGAGAAGCGACTGTTTATCAAAAACACAGGTCTCTGCTAAGTCGTAAGACGATGTATAGGGACTGACGCCTGCCCGGTGCCGGAAGGTTAAATGGTGGAGTGCAAGCTCTAAAATGAAGCCCCGGTGAACGGCGGCCGTAACTATAACGGTCCTAAGGTAGCGAAATTCCTTGTCAGGTAAGTTCTGACCCGCATGAATGGCGTAACGATTTCTCCGCTGTCTCCAACATCAACTCAGCGAAATTGAATTCTCCGTGAAGATGCGGAGTACGTGTAGTTAGACGGAAAGACCCCGTGCACCTTTACTATAGCTTTACAGTGGTATTAGAAAAATAATGTGTAGGCTAGGTGGTAGACTTTGAAGCAGAGGCGCTAGCTTTTGTGGAGTCAAAAGATGAAACACCACCCTTTGTTTTTTTGATATCTAACCATCATCCATTATCTGGATGTGGGACACTGTATGGTGGGTAGTTTGACTGGGGCGGTCGCCTCCTAAAGAGTAACGGAGGCGCGCGATGGTAGGCTCAGGCTGGTCGGAAATCAGCTTTAGAGTGCAATGGCATAAGCCTGCCTGACTGCGAGACGTACATGTCGAGCAGAGTCGAAAGACGGTCATAGTGATCCGGTGGTTCCGAGTGGAAGGGCCATCGCTCAACGGATAAAAGGTACGCCGGGGATAACAGGCTGATACCCCCCAAGAGTCCATATCGACGGGGGTGTTTGGCACCTCGATGTCGGCTCATCACATCCTGGGGCTGGAGAAGGTCCCAAGGGTTTGGCTGTTCGCCAATTAAAGTGGTACGTGAGCTGGGTTCAGAACGTCGTGAGACAGTTCGGTCCCTATCTGCTATACGAGTTGGAAATTTGACAGGATTTGTCCCTAGTACGAGAGGACCGGGATGAACGTACCTCTGGTGTACCAGTTGTTCCGCCAGGAGCATCGCTGGGTAGCTATGTACGGACAGGATAACCGCTGAAAGCATCTAAGCGGGAAACCCACCTGAATACTAGATTTCCCAATTAGAGTCGTGGAAGACCACCACGTTGATAGGTTAGATGTGGAAGCATAGTAATATGTGAAGCTTACTAATACTAATAACTCGATTGGCTTGATTACAATATCGTACAGAGAAAAGTTTTATACTAAAAGTTTCCTGGTGACCATAGCAACAGATAAACACCCGATCCCATACCGAACTCGACCGTGAAAGCTGTTAGCGCCGATGGTACTATGCCTTAAGGTATGGAAGAGTAGGTCGTTGCCAGGTTTTTTAAGTTTTATAACAAAATTATATTAAAATTTTTTAAAACAGTTAACCAAGATATTTTTTTAATTATAATTATCCATCTCATTACATTTGAAATGCTTTATTTGTAAAATTATACTTTAATTCATAAATAGTTTCATATTAAATAGATTTTATTAAATGAAAAAAATATTTAAACACCTTATTATTGATGTAGACGGAGTGATGACAACCGGACATTTTATATATAGCTCTAAAGGCAAAATGTATAAAATTTTTGGACCAGATGATAATGATGCTTTAAGCTTATTAAAAAAATACATTCAAATAGATTTCATTACAGGTGATAAAAAAGGTTTTGCTATCTCAAAAAAAAGAATTGTAGATGATATGAATTACAAATTGTATTTAGTGAGCACTACTAAAAGATTAGAATGGTTGAGCAAAAAATATGATTTAAATAAACTAATTTATATTGGTGATGGTATATTCGATCATTATGTTATGAAAAATGTTGGATATTCAATTGCCCCTCAAAATGCAGATAATCTAGCAAAAAAATCTGCTCAATATATTACAAAAAGAAATGGTGGAGAAAGAGCTGTTGCGGAAGCATGTCTTCATATTCTAAAAAAATTTTTTGAAGAATATAATCCAAATCAAAAATTAGAAAAAAAAATTAAATTTTCAGGAAATTGGACAGTATAATTTTTTATGCTTGCAAACTTATTAAATAATAAATCTACATTATTATCAATTGGCCCTGTTAGTAAAAATTGTGTTGACGCAACTATTGAGATTTCTGATAAACATAATTTAACTTTAACTCTCATAGCGAGTAGGAATCAAATTGATAACCTTAAATTCAACGGTGGTTATGTAAATAATTGGCATACTGCTTCTTTTGCAAAATATGTTAGAAAAAAATGCAAAAATAAAAAAATTTATTTAGCAAGAGATCATGGTGGTCCATGGCAAAATAATTTAGAAGTTCAAAAAAAGATGAGCTTGAAAGATGCTATGCTATCAGCAAAAGACTCACTTAAAACAGATATAGATTCAGGTTTTGATTTTATTCATCTAGACCCAAGTATAGATATACACAAAAGCCTAGATCAAAAAAATGTAATCAAAAGATTGTTTGATTTAATTGCTTTTTGCAATGATTATTCAAAAAAAAAAAATAAGAAAATTTTTTATGAAGTGGGCACTGAAGAGCAATCAGGAAGTACTGTAGATTTTAAACAATTTGAACAAAATATAAAAACAATATTTGATTTTTGTGATAAAAATAAATTTGATAGACCAATATTCATTGTTGCTCAAACTGGTACTAAAGTTATGGAGATGAAAAACATTGGAGCTTTCGACTCCCCATTAAGATTTCAAAAAGAGCTGCCTGTTGAGATTCAAATCCCAAAAATAATAGAAATTTGTAATAGAAATAATATTTTGTTGAAAGAGCATAACGCTGATTATCTTTCAATACCTTCCCTAAAGTGGCACACTAAATTAGGGATACATTCTGTAAATGTAGCTCCAGAATTTGGAGTAGTTGAATCAAAAGCATTTGTTGAAATATTGCTAAACCATAATCTTAATAAATTATGTGAAGAATTTTTAAAATTATCTTACAACTCAAAAAAATGGAAAAAATGGATGTTAAAAAATTCTAATTCAACTGATTTTGAAAAGGCCATTATTGCAGGTCATTATATTTTTTCTACAGAAGAGTTTATTGAAATAAAAAATATTGCTCTTAAAAAAATTATTAATTTAGACAACATTTTAAAACAAAAAATTAAAGAATGTATTTATAAATATTTATATGCATTTAATTCAATTTAATTAATGACATATACTGCTACTATTATTCTTAATCGAAACTTACCTAAAGAAACAAACAATTTAGTTGAGCATTTCAAGAAATATGATGGTAATTTTACAGATATATTTGTTATAGAAGCTGGATCTGAAAAAAATAATCTTTCAAAATACTGCACATGGTACAACAATTCTCCTAAAGTTATGAAAAATGGATTGAGATATGTAAGAGGTATGAATTTTGGATTAGCAAATTTATGGAAAGAAGATAAATGGGAGAAATATGACTCATTTTTTTTATTAACAAATGATACTAAAATCCCTAAAAATCAAAAAACAATAATAACACTTCAGAAGTTATTGAAAAAACACCCTAAAGTTGGAATTATTTCTCCTTGCTCTCAAAAATGGGGTGAAAAAAAATTAATTGGTTATAATTCAATAAAATATTTTTGGTTTATACATAACAACGCTTATTTTCTAAGAAGAGAATTTGTAGACCAAATTATTAATAAAAAAAAACCTTACTCAAAAAACTTTTTATTTGATGGAAATAATTTTAGAGGATATTTATCAGAAAGTGAACTTATAGCCAAAGCTTATGCTAATGATTGGGCAGCAGCGATTACTACAAGTGTTTTTGCTGAAGAAGACGAAAATTTACTTCTAGATAAAAATTCTATTATTAAAACAGAGACATATAAAGAGAACATCAACTTATATGTTGAAGAAGGTTTAAAATGGATGCATCAAAAATATGGATTTAATAGTAAGTGGCAGATGATGCAATATGTTAAACTATTTTATGACAAATTTTTTGAATACTTTCCAGAATATAAAAAATTTAAAATTTAAATTGATTTTTTAAAATGAATAAAGAAAATATTATTTTTATTTTTATTTTTCCCTTAAGTACCTTGATCCCTGTTTTATCCTTGCTAATTTTTAATCATGAATTTTTATTTTCTAAAGCTTCAGTGATATTATACTTAATTATACTTGCTTTATCGATTTTACCAATGCTTATTATAAATAAGTATTTTTCAAAATATAAATTTATAATTTTGAGTATTATTGTTTTTCTTTTTATTTATGTAATGTATTTTCCAAATCAGGCTCCAAAATTATCTGTTTTCAAGTTGGACTCAATACTAACTGCATTATTGATTTTTTCTTTTTTATTAATTTTTTTTTATTTATTAAAAAAAAGAATTACTAATATTGTTTTTACATTATTTTTTATAATTCTTGTATTGACCATTCTTATACCTGACCGATCTTCGAAAGAAATTAAAACTTATTTTTATGAAACGAATTTGAAAGAAGATCTCAATAACAAAAGATACATTCATATTATTTTAGATCAGCATGTTGGTCTAGATGGCATTAAAGAAAATACTAAAAAAAGTAAGAATTTTAAAAAAAAATTATCATCAAAATATTTAAATTTTGGTTTTGATATTTACCCAAAAGCTTACGTTCAATTTTTTCAAACAAAATTATCAGTACCGAGTATTTTAAATTTTTCTTCTTCAAATGAAATATTTATTGAAAATTATGAATCTGAACCTCCTTATATTATTCTTAAACAAAATAAACTTTTTGAATATTTAAGTAATAAAAACTATATAATTAACGCATATGGTAATTATTTAGGGTGGTGTGATCCAAAATATTCAATGAAAAAATGTGTTACTTATAGAAGAACTATATTATTTAATCAAAGTGAGTCAGTGTCAAATAAAGTTCTTCTTGTATTAGATAATCTTCTTTCGAGATATAGACTGATCCAAATTTATAATTATATCACTCCAATAAAATTTAATAATAAAATTATAATACCTTCTTATAATTGGAACCCGCCTGTTGTTGATGCACATACAACTGCTGCTCTTGAGACTTTTGATATTTTATCAGAAGATATTCTTAACTCTAAAACGGGAGAAGCTTTTTTTGCTCATATATTTTTTCCTCATTCACCATATTTGTACAATGAAAATTGTGAACTTAAATTCCTTGAAGGATTTCGTAAAAACAATCCATCCTATGCACTTTATTTTGAACAATTAATGTGTTGCCAAAAAAAAATTATTGAATTGATACAGATGATGAAAGAGAGGAAAATATTAGAGAGTAGTGTTATTGTTATTCACGGAGATCATGGACCATTTTATCTTGAAGATGATGATTTAGATAAAAGAAATTGGAGAAAATACAGTACTTTTTTTGCTATATATGATGGAAGTCCAGTTAATAAAAAAAACAATAAAATTCACAATAATTATTTTACAGTTTCTTCTTTGTTAAAATCATTTTTTGAAAATAACTTTCAAATTAAAGAAAATACTAAATCAGTTAAGCATCAGAAAAATAATACTGTATATATATTTGATCCAAAGAAATTAATAGTAAGAGAAGACATTTTAGAAAACTTCAAAAAAGGTAATACGCAAAATTAGTATTATTATCTTTGCATAGTATTTTATATTTAAAGAGATGATATTTAATTTGATTTAATAATTTATTTGTAAAACTAGGTCTAACTGGTATATAAATGTAAATGTTTATTAAAATGATGAATAATTTTGCTTATTTTTTTCTTATTTTTATTCTTCCTACTAAAGCTTATGCATATTTAGATCCAGGAACAGGAAGCATCATAATTCAGTCAATTATTGCAGCAATGGCTACTGGACTATTTGCTTTAAGTGGATATTGGAATAAAATTAAATCATTTTTTAAGAGAAATAAAAAAAAAGATAAAGAAATAAAAAAATAGATATATCATAAAATAAACATATTTTTAAAATTTAAGATAGTTTTCAGGAGTTATTTACCAAAAAATATTATATTATATTAATAATTTAATATTTTTATGTATCGGTTATGTTGATATTAAGATGATTGGTAAGAATTTTATCAAAAGTTAACTCAAATAAAGTTATTGAAACAATTAAGGCAAGGAAAGGAGAATTAATTGAAGTTCTTTTAACTTAAGTAATATTATTATCTAAGTTTCTTCAACAGCTACTTCATGTAAAAATACAAATTATTTTATTTTTTTATTTAAAATTTTAAACTATTAATTAAGAGTTTTTTTAATGATTAAAATAATCAAGGATATTATTCAGGCAATTAAGATTATTAAATTACCAAAAAAAAGAAGAAGAATTATTTTTTACTCAGAAGGAAAAGATTATTGGCCAATATTTGAAGGAATTATCAAGATATTAATTAAAGAAACTGATTTATACATATCTTACATAACTTCTGATAAAAATGATAAAGGTTTAAATAAAAAAATAAATCGATTTAGTATATTTTTTACTGATGAAAAATATGTGAGAAATTGGTTATTTGAAAATCTCAAGGCCGATATTGTAGTAATGACTATGCCGGATTTAAATCAATATCAATTAAAGAGATCTAAACATAATATTCATTACATTTACCTTCAGCATGCTTTGATGAGTTTACATATGATTTACAGAGAGGGTGCATTTAATTATTATGACTCAATCTTCTGTTCTGGTCCTCATCACATTTCAGAAATAAGAGCTATAGAAAAGCGATTCAAACTATCACCAAAAAAATTGTATAAACATGGATACTCAAGATTAGACTTACTTATTAAAGAAGTTGGTTATCCAAAATCTAAAAATACTCCTAAACAAATTCTTTTTGCACCAACCTGGGGTATTAAAGCAGCAATAGAGTCTGGCATAGCTGAAAAGTTAATAGATAAACTTTTAAATTATGGATATAGAGTTATTTTTAGACCTCATCCAGAGACAATTAAATCATCCTTTTCTATTATCGATAAAATTTTAAATAAACATAATGACAATCCTAAGCTTAAATATGATACAAGTATATCATCATTAAACTCTTATCATTATTCAGATTTAATGATAAGTGATTGGTCAGGTGCAGCAATAGAGTATGCATTTGCGTTAAAAAAACCAGTTATTTTTCTAGACTTACCAAAAAAAATAAATAATCCTAATTATAAAGATATAAATATAGAGCCATTTGAAGTTTCTATAAGAAAAAAAATTGGATATGTTGTAAAATTAAGTGAGCTATCTTCGTCGCTAATAAATTCTATTTCATCAATCAAAGTGGATATAAATGAACAGGTTTTTAATGTTGGTAAATCAGATTACTATGGTGCAAAACATATAATAAAAATACTTAATAATATAGAAAATATAAAACATGATAACAAATGATAGCATTTATTTAATAATTAAATTATTATTTGTGACGTTTTGAAAAAAATAGATAAACCTTGGGGATATGAAGAATTAATTGAAAAAAATTCTTCATATATGTTTAAAAGGTTAAAAATGAAAAAAGGCCATAGATGTAGTCTCCAATACCATAAGAAAAAAAAAGAAACAATTTTTGTGATAAGTGGAAAACTTAAAGTTTATATGGGAAGTAGAGTTGACTCGCTAGAAATCAAAATTTTTAATCCAGGTGATACTGTAACTATTCCTCCAGGATTAATACATCGAATGGAAGGAATCGAGGATACAATATATCTTGAGTCTAGCACACCAGAAATTGATGATGTAATAAGAATTATTGACGATTATAAAAGAATTTAATTTATGAGTTACAGAGTAATCATTCCTACAGCAGGTATTGGGTCGCGATTAGAAAACTTTACAAAATACCTCAATAAGTCTCTAATCAGTCTAAATCATAAACCAATCATATCTTATATTATTGAAATGTTCCCTAAAAATTGTGAATTTGTGATTCCTCTTGGCCATAAAGCCTCTATTGTCAGAGATTTTTTAGAAATCACTTATCCAAATAAAAAATTTATTTTTATAAATATTAAACCATTCAAGGGGAATGGGTCTGGACTAGGTTTAACTTTAATTAAATGTAAAAAATATTTACAACAACCTTTTGTTTTTATCTCATGTGATACAATCGTAAATGGAAAAATAAGGCCTCCTAACCATAATTGGATGGGATATTATAGAGTTAATAATAACCTAGAATATAGAACTCTAAAAATTAATAGAGAAAATGTCACACAAATTCATGAAAAAAAAGAAAATAAATACAACCAAAATGCCTACATTGGATTATCAGGAATTAAAGATTATAAAATATTTTGGGATAGTATGAAAAGCAATAATAAAAAAGTTATTGTTGAGGGAGAGTCTTATGGTTTTAAAAAATTAATTAAATTTAAAAAAGTAAAATCTTATCCATATAAATGGTTTGATACAGGTAATGTAAAAAATTTGAATATTGCAAAAAATCATTTTAAAAAAAATAATGCTCCAAATATTTTAGAAAAAAAAGAAGAGGCTATTTGGTTTGTAGGTGACAAAGTAATTAAATTTTCAAACGATAAAAAATTTATCAAAAATAGAATATTGAGAGCAAAGAAACTTCAGGGATATGTTCCAATAATTCAAAATTTTAGAGAAAACATGTATCTTTACAATAAAATCAAAGGACGCGTACTATCAGAAATAGTAAACCCTGAAATATTTGAAATGTTTGTTACTCAGATGAAAAAATTTTGGATTAGAAATACATTGAACAAAAAAAAAGAATTAGAATTTAGAAGTGCCTGCTTATCATTTTATAAAGTTAAAACATATGATAGAGTAAAATTATTTTATAAGAATTTTGATTTGCAAGATAATAATACAAAAATAAATGGTAACTCAGTTCCATTATTAAGTAAATTATTAAGCAATATTGATTGGATATGGCTATCTAAAGGAATTCCAGGAAGATACCACGGAGATTTTCATTTTGAGAATATTTTGTTTAATGAGCAAAATAAATTTGTTTTTTTAGATTGGAGACAGGATTTTGCTGGAGATTTAGAAGTTGGGGACATTAATTATGACCTAGCAAAGTTGATGCATGGTCTAATTATTAATCATGGCCTTATAGTTTCCAATAAATATAGAGCTTCTTGGATAGGAAATGAAATAAATTTTAGCTTTTCTCGTAAAAGA
Organism: uncultured Alphaproteobacteria bacterium; assembly: GCA_902625365.1. GTDB lineage: Bacteria > Pseudomonadota > Alphaproteobacteria > HIMB59 > CACPNW01. Next base: position 10,420 of record CACOAX010000011.1, on the reverse strand, counting down.
AATTTAATCAAATGTGAAAGCATGCTTTTTGATTTTATAAAAATAATGGGATATGATATTAAAAAAATCAAAATTTTAACCTCTTTAATTTTTTTAAATATTGCATCGTTGCATCATTTTCCTTACTCATTATTACTTTATGGATTAGGAAAAAAAATGCTTTATGAAGAATTAAACAGTTAATGAAAATACTAGATAGAAATATAAATGTTATTGATGGGAAAGATGATTTAGTTAAACTTGCAAAATTTGATAAATTTCCAATTTTCATGGGTTGTGTAAATCACAAGGCAAGTAAAGATATTAATATTGATATGGAATGGTCTATTTCAAAAGGTAACGGTATTATTCAACTTATAAAGTTAATTCCTTTAGACATACTATATAAATCGGATCATAATTCTGGAGTTGTTGGAGGTATTTGGCTGAGTCATCATAAATATTTTGCTAATTTTATTATTAAATTTGATCCTAATTCTGTACTTGAAATTGGTGGAGGTCATGGCATTTTATCTAGAGAGGTAAAAAAAAGTAACAATGTTGACTGGACAATAGTTGAACCAAATCCGTCTCCAGCCCCAGGTGTAAAAACAAAATTTATTAAATCTTTTTTTGATGAAAATTTTCAGTCAAATGATAGTTACGATACAATAATACATTCTCACGTCTTTGAACATATTTATTATCCTGACAAATTTTTATTAAATATTTCAAAGTTTCTTAAAAATGGTCAAAAATTGATTTTTAGTATACCAAATATGGAAGAGATGCTGAAAAGAAAATATACAAATTGTTTGAATTTTGAGCATACCTATTTTATCACTGAACCATATGTTGAATACCTATTATCTAAATATGGATTTCGTTTAATTGAAAAACAATACTTCAAGAAAGACCATAGTATTTTTTTTGCTTATGTAAAAGACGATCATGTAGAGCAATCTCTTTTACCTGAACAAATTTTTACTCACAACAAAAAAATTTTTTTAGAATACATTAAATACTATGAAGATCAAATTCAGAAACTAAATAAAAAAATTAAATTAATTCCTAAAAAGAATAAACTTTTTTTATTTGGAGCACATATATTTTCACAATTTTTGATAAAATGTGGATTAGAAACAAAAAATATAGTTTGTCTGTTGGATAATGATAAAAATAAGCATAATAAAAGATTATATGGAACAAAGTTGAAGGTAAACTCTCCCAAGATTCTTAAAAATATAATGTATCCAATAATTATTCTTAAAGCAGGCGTATATAATGAAGAAATTAAAAAAGATATACTATCAAATATAAATTCTAAAGTAATCTTTTGGGAATGAAAACATATGAATAGTGATTTTACTATTTTTTTTACATTTTTTGCTAATGGAGAAATTAGAAGAAAATATATTGAGATAGCATTGAAAACCTTATTTGCAAAAAATGATAAAAATATTCCTATTTTAGTTATTGATTCCTCATCTAAAAATTATTCTAAAAGTAATAAGACTCTTTTTCTAGATTTTCCTAATTTAACTTTTATAAATGATACTGAAAAAAATCCTTTTATTAGATGTAATAAATATCTGCACTTAATTAAAACAAAATATGTTATTAGATTACTCGAAGATTGTGCATATTTAAATTTATTAGGTAATAATTTTCAAAATATCAGAAATGACATAAATTTATTAGAAAGAAACAAAGCAATAAATGTTATTCAATATCCAATTATTGATGAACAAAAGTTTAGAGTAGAAGAAAATATTGTATTTTATCCAAAGAATGATTTCTCAAAAAAAAAATTATTAAGTGACCAAGGATATTTTTATTATGATCGTTCTGATGAAACAAAAATATATCATTATTTATGTAATAATATTTTGTATAGAACAAAATTTTTTATAAAACACTGGAAATATATAAGTTCAAGATATGAAAACCATAACAGTGCTGAGTCAGGAGATCTAAAATTTATTTTTTATAAATTTATAAGTAATTTTAGGTATCTTTCGAGTATTTTCAGACTTGTAAATAGATACTTTGAAAAAATTTTTTATTCTGACTGCGTTATTACCAATATATTTATAACTCAAACCATGAAAACTAGCGATGTAATTCATATTGGTTATCATAGTACTGAAGAAAATATTAAAAGAAATAGTATTCGAAAAATTGATAATACCAAAAATAAAGGTACTGTATCAATATTACAAAATCTTAAAGTTTTTAATAATATTAAATTACTCAATAATATTAAATTTAAAAGTGAATAAACATAATGATAATATGATTAATTTTTATAAAATTAATTATTTATTCAAATTTCTACTCTTAATTACAATTAATTTACCTTTATAAGTAATAAAAATTGAAATTTAGATATTCATAATTATTAATAATTGTAAAAAGAAAACTTAAAAAAAATTTAATTTACTAAATAAAAATTGTAAAGTAGCAATTTAAATATATGACAAATCTCAACTTAAAAAAACAATTGGTTATTAAGCCAAGTTATTTGTTTTTACAGAAGTAATAGTGGAAATAGATTAAAGTAATTTTTTCATTCATTAATTAGTTTCTATTTTGTAAAAATCTTTATTTAATATTAAATCACTTTTTTTAGATCCTTTATTAATTTGAATCTTTTTGCTTAAAAATACAATAATAAAACAGTATAATTTGATAGTCGCAAAAAAAATTTTTTTAATATATTAACCATTAAATAATCTTAAAAATATCATTTATAAAAACAGGAAAAAAGTATTTAATTTGATTTTTATATATAAATATCTATAAATTAGAAAATTCTTATTTATTTGTATTTTGGTTGTAAATATTTATGAAAAAAAAAATTGCACTCATCACTGGAATTAATGGACAAGATGGTAGTTACCTGTCTGAGTTATTGATAAAAAAAGGTTATTCAGTTCACGGCATTGTAAGAAGACATTCTTTAGCTGAAAATCAAGACATAAGAATAAATAATCTAAATGTCAAAACTCATTATGGAGATCTGCTAGATGAAGTATCATTAATGAAAATAATAAGGAAGGTTAAACCTGATGAAATTTATAATTTAGCCGCTATGAGTCATGTTAGAATTAGTACTGAAATGCCATCATTTACCATAAAAGTAAATAGCTTAGCACTTTTAAACTTGATGGAAATTATTAGAAATTACAATGATAAAATAAAACTATATCAGGCAAGTTCATCTGAAATGTTTGGAAACTCAATAGATAAAGATGGTTATCAAAGACTAACAACACCAATGAACCCTGTAAGCCCATATGGTTGTTCTAAATTACTTGGATATAATTTAATAAATCACTACAGAAATGCTTACGATAATTTTTTTTGTACGGGTATTTTATTCAATCATGAATCTCCAAGAAGGGGTATAAACTTTGTAACGAATAAAGTAGTACGAACTGCAGTAGAAATCAAAAAAGGTCTTAAAAAAAAATTAATTTTAGGTAACATAGATTCATATAGAGATTGGGGTCATTCAAAAGATTATGTTGAGGCTATATATAAAATCATGCAATTTAAAAAAGCAGAAAATTGGATTGTTTCAACAGGTAATACATATAGTGTTAGAGATTTATGCAAAATAACATTTAAGCTTTTAAATATGAATTATAAAGATTACATTAAACAAGACAAAAGGTATTTTAGACCTCAAGAACTAAAATATTTAAAGGGAGATTCATCTAGAACAAGAAGAGTTTTAAAATGGCAGCCTAAGTATACATTTGAAACTATGATTGAAGAAATGGTAAATTACTGGTCAAATAAATTATAAAATTTTTGAATTAATGAAAGTTATAAAATCAAAATTAAAAAAAAATAAGATCTTACATATAGTCTATCGCAGAACTGATTTTAATAAAAGACAAGATATAATAAATTCAGAAAATTTTATTCAACTAGCATCAATAGTTTTAAAAAAAAATCAGACATTTCAAGCACATAAACATTTTTGGAAAAAAATTAATTATAAAAAAACAATCGCTCAAGAATCATGGGTTGTAATCAGAGGAAAAGTAAAAGTTTTATTTTATGATACAAATAATAAATTTTTGTATCAAACTATTTTGAATAAGGGAGATTGTTCTATTACGCTTGAAGGTGGTCACAATTATATTTCTTTATCAAATAATACTCAGGTATATGAGTTTAAATCAGGACCTTACTATGGTCAAACAAATGACAAAGTATTTATAAATGATTAAAATAAATCTTGGGTGTGGAAAAAGAAATTTTGGAAAAGATTGGATTCATATTGATGGAAATAAATATAAACACATAGATCATAATGATATTATTGATTTCCCTTATAAAAATATCGATCTTATTTATGCAAGTCATGTAATTGAATATTTTGATAGAGTAGAAATTAAAAAAATTTTTAAAAAATGGAGATCAAAATTAAAAAAAAGTGGAATATTAAGATTGGCTGTCCCTGATTTTGAAGCTATAAATTCACTATATTCAAGTGGAAATAGTCTAGATTATTTCTTAGGACCACTTTACGGAAGAATGAAATTAAACAAAAATTATATTTATCATAGGACTATTTATGATTTTAGCTCGTTAAAAAGAATTTTAATTGAATGTAAATTCAGAAATATAAGAAAATGGAATTGGAAAAATGTTGATCATGGCATTTATGATGATCATTCACAAGCTTATATTCCTCATATGGATAAAAAAAATGGAAAATTAATTAGTCTCAATATTCAAGCAATAAAATAATGTCATTCGATAAAGTAATACAATTTGAAAATAAAATTTCAAAATTTTTTGGATCAAAATATGCTGTTGCTACCGATTCTTGTACTCATGCTATCGAACTATGTATAAGATTAAAAAAAATCAAAAAAATTATTGTTCCTAAACGTACATATGCATCTATACCTATGTTAGCAAAAAAACTAAATTTAAAATTAGCATTTGATGATATACATTGGAATGATTATTATTATTTAAGAGATACCAACATAATTGATGCTGCAGTACTATGGAAGAAAAATAGTTACATAAGTGGAACATTGATGTGCTTAAGTTTTCAATATCAAAAACATTTAAATCTAGGACGTGGAGGCATGATATTACTAGATAATTCTTATGAATATAAAAGTTTAGTGAGGATGAGTTATGATGGAAGAGAAAGAGGTATTCCTTGGAGAAATCAAAATATTAAATATATTGGATATCATTATTATTTAACACCAGAGGCTGCAGAAATGGGTTTAAAAATATTTGAAAAAGTAAAAAATAAGAAACCAAAGCAATGGACAAGTTTAGATTATCCAGATCTTTCAAAATTTAAATTTGTAAAATTAATTTAATTTTAGAATCTTACAATAATTTAATAAAATATTTATTTTATTTGATAAATTTTAATAGATGTTTATGATAAATTTTAAAGATACCTTTTTATTTCCATTATACATTGCTCCTATTTTGCATGAAAAAAGTTTATTTATGTAGCTCTTAAGGAAATGCCACATATGATACTTAGATTATAAGATGTTTAAAGAAATTAAAATTTTGAATGTTAAATTGATTAACAATTTAATTAGATCATTTAAAGACTAATAGCACTGTAGAAAAAATTTATATAGTAAATTAGTTCTTAAATATCGATTAAAAAAAGTAAAATAGATCTTGGAAAAGAACTGAAAATAACATACGAATATCTTATAAAAGAACATAATTTCAATTCATAATTAATGACACTAAATACTTTTTCTATAATCATTCCTATTTATAATGAAAGTGAGAACATAGAAGAATTAATTTATGAGATTTTTGATAGCATAAAAAATTATAAGACTTTTGAAATTATGATTATAAATGACGGTAGTACAGACAACATTACTCCTTTAATTAATAAGATATCTAAAAATTATCAAAATATAACTTTTATAGATAGAAAAATAAATAAAGGTCAAAGCTATTCTATATGGGAAGGAATTAGTAAATCTAAATATAATACTATAGTTACAATAGATGGTGATGGCCAAAACTCACCAAGTGATATATCTAAATTGTTAAACGAATACTTTGAAGATAAAGATCTTTCTTTAATTGGTGGAGTTAGATTTAAACGAAAGGATACAAGAATTAAAATAATTTCTTCTTATGTTGCAAACAAAGTAAGATCTTTAATACTTAAGGATGATTGTGTAGATACAGGTTGTTCTTTAAAAGTATTTGATAAAATAATTTTTTTAAACTTTCCTTTTTTTAATGGGATTCATAGATTTTTACCTGCACTATTTAAGGGTTATGGTTATAAGTCTAAATTTATAAATGTTAATCATAGATCTAGAGTTAATGGTGTGTCAAAATATGGAACAGTTGATAGATTATTTAGGGGAATTTTTGATATTTTTAAAGTAATAAGGATAATTAGAAAGGTAAATAAAAAGTAAAATGAATTTAAGTATTTTACTTGAAATATTAGGATTAAGTGGTCTAAGTTTTAAGGAGACATTGTGGGTAGTGTTTGGAACAGCTGGGCAGTTAGTTTTTTTTTCTAGATGGATAATACAATGGATTTCTTCAGAAAAAAATAAAATAAGCGTTATTCCAGAGGCATTTTGGTGGTTAAGTTTAATTGGAGGGTTAATAACATTAATTTATGCTTATCATATTCAAAGTTTTCCTTTTATGCTGGCACAAGGTATAGGGATAATTGTATATTCAAGGAATTTATTATTAATATATAAAAATAAAGTAAGTAAAAAATGAAAATTATAAAAAATTATATAGACGGTAAAAAATTATCAAAGTCTTTAGATACAATTCCTGTAAATGATCCTTCTACAGGAGAAATTATATCTGAGGTAACTATTTCTAATGAGCTTGATTTTGCTGATGCAATTGTTAGTGCTAAAAAAAGTCAAATTGCTTGGTCCGAGACTACACCACTTAAAAGATCAAGAATACTATCTAAATACAAAACACTAATTGAAAAAAATATGGATTTACTCGCTGAACTAGTATCAAAAGAGCATGGAAAAACTCTAGAAGATGCAAAAGGTTCAATAACCAGAGGTTTAGAAGTTGTTGAGTTTGCGTGTGGTATACCACATCTTTTAAAAGGAGAATTTTCTCAAAATGTTGGCACAAATATAGATTCATGGTCAATTAGACAGCCATTAGGTGTATGCGCAGGAATAACCCCATTTAATTTTCCAGCAATGGTTCCTATGTGGATGTTTCCAATTTCTATAGCATGTGGAAATTCATTTATTCTAAAGCCATCAGAAAAAGATCCTTCTTGTGCAATAAAACTTGCAGAATTATTCACTGAAGCTGGGCTTCCTAATGGAGTTTTAAATGTTTTAAATGGAGATAAAAAAATTGTGGATTTAATATTGAATAGTAAACAAATAGAGTCAGTAAGTTTTGTTGGCTCAACACCAGTTGCTAAATACATATATGAGACAGCTTCAAAAAATTTAAAAAGAGTTCAATCTCTTGGAGGTGCTAAAAATCATTTAGTAGTAATGCCTGATGCTAATATAGATCAATCTGTTGATGGTATAATGGGGGCTGCATTTGGTTCTGCTGGTGAAAGATGCATGGCAGTTTCAGTAGCTGTTGCTGTTGGAGATATTGCTGACAAACTAGTAGAAAAGATAGATCTAAAATGCCAAAAATTAAGAGTAGCTCCTTGGACAGATTCTGAATCAGACATGGGCCCAGTAATTTCAAAAGATCATAAAGAAAAAATTGAGGAATATATATCTATAGGTGTTAAAGAAGGTGCTGATCTAATTCTTGATGGAAGAAATTATAAAATTCAAGGTTATGAAAATGGTTATTTTGTTGGACCAACGATATTTGATAATGTTTCTAAAGATATGACTATCTATAAAGAAGAAATTTTTGGCCCAGTTTTATCAGTGGTAAGGGCAAAAGATTATCAAGAAGCTTTTGAACTTATAAATAATCACCAATTTGGAAACGGTGCTAGCATTTACACATCTGATGGAGAGATAGCAAGACACTTTACAACTAATATTAAGATAGGAATGGTAGGTGTCAATGTACCAATACCAGTCCCAATGGCTTTTCATAGTTTTGGTGGATGGAAAGAATCACTCTTTGGAAGTCATTCTATGCATGGCATAGAAGGTATTAATTTTTATACTAAATTAAAAACAACTACTAGTAGGTGGCCAAAAAGTATTAATGAAGGTCCGGAATTTATAATGCCAACAAATTAATGCAGGTATTAGTAACAGGCGCAGCTGGTTTCATTGGTTATAGTTTATGTAATGTATTAGTAAAAAAAAATAATTTTAAAGTAATTGGTATTGATAAAATTAATTCGAAAAAAAAATCAATATTTAATGATAGATTGAACATTTTAAAAAAAAATAAAAATTTTAAATATAAAAAAATAAATATATGTAACTATAAAGATTTAAAAAAAGTATTTAGATCTAACCACTTTACTTTTGTTATTAATCTAGCTGCTGAGGCTGGTGTTAGAAATTCTATAGAAAATCCAGATAGTTTTATTAAAACAAATTTAGTTGGATTTTGTAATATACTTAAATTATCTAAAGAGATGAATACACCTCACTTAATATTTGCTTCTTCTAGTTCAGTGTACGGTGAAGCAAAAAAGTACCCAACTTCGGAAAATACCAATACTGATAACCCTATTTCATTTTATGCTTCCACAAAGAAGAGTAATGAATTAATTGCTTATTCTTATTCAAAAATGTTTAACATGCAAATTACGGGCTTGAGATTTTTTACAGTTTATGGACCTTATGGAAGACCAGATATGGCTATTTTTAAATTTTTTAGAAATATTTTAAATAAAAAAGAAATTATTTTATTTGGTGGAGGTAAACATATTCGTGACTTTACCTATATTGAAGATGTTGTTGAAGATATAATGAGCATAATTCTGAATAAAAAAGTTCTCTTAAAGAAATTTAATATTTATAACATTGGTGGTGGATCAACAACATCAGTAAATCAAATAGTAAAAATGATTGAAAAAATTACAAAAACTAAATCGAAAATAATATATGATAAAAAACAAAATGGTGATGTGGATAAAACTTATTGTAATAATAATAAATTTGTAAAAGAATTTAGAAGAAAGAAATATACTAGTATTAATGATGGATTATTATTATTCTTTAAATGGTACAAAGATTATTTTAATTAACCAAATAATATATATTTTTAAATATATTATTGCTTTAAAATAAAATCATAACTTAAAGCTGTGAAAAATATTATTTCTAAAAAGGCAATAAATGGCTTGGTTGATCAGTTTATTTTAGATGAGAATGATGAAAAAGAATTTAAAATTACAGAAATAAATCCTAGTAAACTGATACATTCTAATAGATTAGATTTAGGTTTCAAATTATTTTATTTAAATTTTAGAACAAAATGTAATAATTTGGCAAAAGAAGTTTATTTAGATCATATTAGATCTTTTTCTTTTGGGAGATTTACTGAAAAAGGAAATATTAATAAAAATAACCCTGAAGATTTTTTGGATAATTTTGAAAAAATTATTCTTAATTTTAAAAATTATGGTTTTAATGAAAAGATATCTTTAATACCTGTAAACACAGAAAAAGTAATTTTAAACGGATCTCATAGAATAGCTACAGCTATATTTTTAGGTAAAAAAATCAAAACTGTTGAATTAAAAAGTGATATATTAAATTATGACTATAAATTTTTTTTAAAAAGAAATATCAATATTTGCAATTTAGAAAATTCTATAAGATGCTTTTGTGATTATAGTAATAGATCGCGATTGGCTATAATTTGGCCATCCTCATCAATAGCAGGAAAAGAAATCAATAATTACTTTAAAAATATTATTTATGAAAAAGAATATAAATTAACAGATATAGGAAAACATAATTTTGTTACTGAAATTTATAAAAATGAAAAATGGTTAGGTAATTACAAAAATGATTATAGTGGTGCAAAAAATAAAATGTACGAATGTTTCAAAACTAACGCACCAGTAAAAATTGTAATTTTCAATACTGATGAAAAATTAAGTACACATAATTTAAAATCTAAAATAAGAGATGATATCGGAATTGGAAAACACTCAGTGCATATTTCAGATAATAATAATTTTCAAAACATTCTAGACATTTTATTTAATGAAAATGCTTTTACTTTACTAAATACAATAAAAAAAAGTAAATTATATACGGAATATAATTTAACAAATAAATTAAAAAAAATTTTTTTAAAATATAACATAGAGACTGATGATATTATAATTGTTGGAAGTTTTCCATTATCTTTATTTCAAATAAGAAAAAATAAAGATATTGATATTATCTCATTAAGTAAAAATTCATTTAAATTTAAAAATGGTCATGAGATAAAAATTTCTAATCATAACGATTATTTA
>CACOAX010000010.1 GCA_902625365.1 uncultured Alphaproteobacteria bacterium | reverse complement strand
AAAAAAAATAAAGAAGTATAATTATGATAAAGAAATTTTAGTTATTACCTCGAGAAGAACTAATCAAGAAATTAAATATATTTTAAAAAAAGAATTGAACTCTATATCTACATTATGGTTTGGAGAAGGAGAGAATCCTTATGAATTTGCTCTTTATAATTCTAGCTATTTTATTATTACGTCTGACTCAACCTCTATGATTTCTGAAGCAAGTATATCTGGCAAACCAATTTATGTTTATCAACTACCAATGAAGAGAAAAAGTAAAAGATTTATAAGATTCCATGAAGAATTTAAAAAAATGAATATAACAAGAGATTTTAATACTTTAGACAAATTAGAAAATTGGACATATACGAAACTAGAAGAAAGCAAAAGAATTGCTGGAATTATAAAAAAAAGAATTATAAAAAGGAAAAATGAATCTTGAGAATTTAGCTCATGCTGATTTTCCCTTTAATCATTGGGTATTTAGTAATTGCTTAGAAGAAGGTGCATTAGATGAAATTTCCTATAGTAGCATTCCCTCAGGAGACAGAATGTACGATGGGACAAGAGCTGCCGATCATACAGGTCAGGGAGTTGATGGTAAATTAAGACTTTTTATAACAAAAAATAATTGTCAAAATTTTCCATATCTAACAAAATTAATTCAGTCTTTACAAAGTATGGAGATGGTTAACAAAATATCGAAAACAATTGATAAAGATCTATCAAATTCATATGTGAGATTAGAAGTAATTGGAGATAAAAAAGGATTTTGGTTAAAACCACATAAAGATATCTCAGAAAAATTAATGACGATGATGGTTTGGGCAAACCCATATAATGAAGCTTCAAACTTAGGTACCGACCTATATGATAAAAATTTTAAATTAGTTAAAACAATTGAATATATTCATAATAGTGGTTATTTTTTTTCTTCAGGGGATGATACTTGGCATGGACTTGAATTAAAAGAAATTCAAAAAGAGAGAAGATGTATTCAAATAAATTATGTTACTTTTAATACAGATTGGCCAGTTGAAAAAAGTGACTAAATTATTAACTTAATTATATGACTGAAAAAATTGAAAATGATGTCTTAATTATAGGTTCTGGACCAGCAGGCTACACAGCTGCAATCTATGCAGCAAGAGCAAATTTAAAACCACATTTAGTTTCAGGTTTAGAACCAGGAGGTCAGCTAACTATTACTACAGATGTAGAAAACTATCCAGGATTTGAAAATGTTATTCAGGGACCTTGGCTTATGGAACAAATGAAAGAACAAGCTGTAAAAGTAGGAACTATTTTTCATAATGATATTGTAATCTCAGTTGATTTTGAAAAAAATCCATTTATTTCCAAAACTGAGTCAGGAAAAGAATTTGTATCCAAATCTATAATTATTGCAACAGGTGCTCAAGCTAGATGGCTGAATTTGAAAAGTGAAAAAAAATTTAAAGGATTTGGTATTTCTGCTTGTGCAACTTGCGATGGTTTTTTCTTCAAAGATCAGCAAGTAGCAGTGATAGGTGGAGGTAATAGTGCAGTAGAGGAGGCAATGTTTTTAACTAAATTTGCTTCAAAGGTATTGTTAATTCATAGAAGAGATAGTTTGCGAGCTGAAAAAATTTTACAAGAAAGACTGTTTAAAAATAAAAAAATTGAAGTAATTTGGAACAGTAAAGTTTCTGAATTTGTTGGAGATGAAAATCCAAATACATTAAAAAAAATTATTTTAGAGAACACATTAGATAGCAGTAAAACAACTATAGATGTAAATGGTGCATTTATAGCAATTGGACATGATCCTGCTACATCACTTTTTATTAATAAGTTAAAAATGGATGAGGAGAATTATATAATTACTAAACCAGATAGTACTGAAACAAGTATTAAAGGAGTTTTTGCAGCTGGTGATGTAAAAGATAAAATTTATAGACAAGCTGTAACTGCTGCTGGTATGGGTTGTATGGCTGCTTTAGAAGCTGAAAAATATATTACAGAGAATTAATTATCCCTGTCTTGCTTTCATTCTGGGGTTTTTTTTGTTAATTACATAAATCCTACCTTTTCTACGAACTACTTTACAATCCTTATCTCTAGTTTTGGCAGTTTTTAATGAACATTTAACTTTCATAAAAAGCGCTTTAAATTCTGGGCTTTGTTTTGTCAAACATATATTGTCTATATTAATATGAGAAAGTTATCTTACCCAGGCAGATCTAATGTTTTAGCTCAAAATGGCATGGTGGCAACATCAAATCCATTAAGTTCTATGGTAGCAATTAATGTACTTCAAAAAGGTGGAAATGCCGTTGATGCTGCTATCGCGGCTTCAGCTGTTCAAGCTGTAGTATGTCCTAGCGCAACAGGAATTGGTGGAGATTGCTTTGCAATTATTTCGATGAATGGAAAAAAACCAATTGCTGTAAATGGTTCTGGAATTGCTCCAAAAAAAGCAAATTTACAGTTTTATAAAGATAATAAAATAAAAAATATTGGTTTAACAAGTCCTCATTCAGTTACTATTCCTGGAGCAGTTCATGCATGGTGTTCTATGCATGAAAAATTTGGAAGAATTGATTTTAAAGAAGTTTTAAATGATGCAGAAAATTTTGCTAGAAATGGATTTCCTGTTCATGAAGTTGAAGCTATTGCATGGAAAGAGAATGAAAAAAAACTTAAAAAAAATCCTAATTCAAAAAAATTATTTTTAAATAAAAATCTCAGCTATAGTTATGGTGAAGTTTTTAAGAATATTCCTTTAGCAAATACTTTAAGAGTTATCTCAAAAAATAAAATTAAAGGATTTTATCAAAGTGCAATAACTAAGGACATGGTTAAGACACTAAATAAACTTGGAGGACTACATACAGAAGAAGATTTCTATAATCAAAAAACGTTATTTTCAAAAACAATTACAAATTCATACAGAAATTTAAAGATCCATCAATGCCCTCTAAATAGTCCTGGATTAGTTGTCTTGATGATGATGGCCATGACTGAGAAATTAAATGTCAAAAAATACAATCCTTCAAGTTTTGAAAGGTATCATCTTCAAGCTGAAATTTCAAAAATATGTTTTGAAGTTAAGGAAACAATATTTGGTGATCCTAAATTTAGTAATATAAATATAAATGATTATTTTAGTGATGAATATATAAGCTCTTTATGTTCTAAAATAAATAAAAATAAAATTTATTTTTCAAAAAAAGGTCATGTAACTTCTCACCCTGAAACAATATATTTAAGTGTTGTAGATAGAGATTTGAATTCAGTATCATTTATTAATTCAATATGTCATGGTTTTGGAAGTGGAATTACAAGTAATAAAACAGGAATTCTTTTTCAAAATAGAGGTGTAAATTTCAGATTAGAAGATGATCACCCAAACTCAATTGATAGTCAAAAAAGACCACTTCATACAATAATCCCTGGTCTGATAACTAATAAGAATGATGAGACACTGTATTCTTATGGAGTTATGGGAGGACAATATCAGCCAATTGGTCAGTCTCATTTGATTCAAAATATAATCGATTATAACATGACAGTACAAGAAGGCTTAGATTTACCTCGAGCATTTGCTCTTAATGGCATCTTAAATGTTGAAAATTCATTAGATGATAAAATTATAAAAAAATTACGAAATATTGGTCATAAAATTAAAATAAATAAAAATGCTATTGGTGGTGGTCAATGTATAAAAATAGATAGAAAAAATGGAGTACTTATTGGTGGGTCAGATCCACGAAAGGATGGTATGGCAATAGGTTGCTAACCTACACTTTACCAAAAGTGTCATTATACTGATTATTTACTCTTACAAATGTAGTACACTTACTAAGCTGCTTCAATGATGAAGCGCCAACGTATGTACAACTACTTCGCACACCTCCAAGAATATCTCTAATTGTACTATCTAGCGAATTCTTCATTTGTATTTTAACTTTTTTACCTTCAGATGATCTATAGTTTGCAAGACCACCATAATGTTTCTCATTTGCTTCTTCAGAACTTGATCCATAAAACTCGATAAATTTACTTCCATTTTCCTCAATTATGTCACCACCACCTTCCTTATGACCTGCTAACATTCCACCAAGCATAACAAAGTCTGCACCAGCACCAAATCCTTTAGCAACATCACCAGGGCAAGTACATCCTCCGTCAGCAATAATATGCGCTCCTAATCCATGTGCTGCGTCAGCGCATTCCATTACAGCGCTAAGTTGTGGATAGCCTACTCCTGTTTGTATTCTAGTGGTACATACACTTCCAGGACCGATACCAACTTTAACAATATCCGCCCCACTTAATACTAATTCCTGAGTCATATCTGCAGTAACAACATTGCCTGCAATAATAGTTTTTTTTGGGTATTTTTTTCTTACTTCTGTAACAAAATTACTAAAATTTTCTGAATAACCATTTGCAACATCAATACAGATGAATTTAAATTTTGGATATTTTTTTAGAATTGAATTTAACCTATTGTAACTGTCTTTACTTGTACCGCAACTAAGAGCAATTGAATTAAAGAAGTTATTTTTTTTATAAATAGTTCCAATTTGATTAATATCATGCTGCTTTGTTAAAGCAGTCATTAGTTTGTGAGAACTTAGTTTTTTTGCAACATCTATTTCACCAACACCATCCATATTAGAGCCTATTATTGGTATTCCTTTCCATGATGATCTTGAGTGTTTAAAAGTATATTTTCTATTCAAATCAACATCTTTCCTACTTTTTAAAGTACTTCTCTTTGGTCTAAAAAGGACATCTGAGTAGTCAAGTTTAATTTCTTCTTCGATTCTCATAAATACATTCGCATATTTGTATTAAATAATTTAGAAATTAAAACAAATATAAATTGTTATCTATGAACTTAAATACGTTAATAAATGCAAATAAAAGAAAGTTTGATATTAAATTTAAAAAACTTTTAAAAAATAAGCTAGACAAATCAGGTTTATCAAATGCAATCTTTTATGGCTCTATGAATGGAGGAAAAAGAATAAGGCCATTTTTAGTAATGGAGTCTGCAAAAATAGCAAAAATTTCATCAAATGATGCCTTTATCATAGCCTCATGTATTGAATGTATACATTCGTACTCCTTAATTCACGATGATTTACCATCAATGGATGATGATGATTACAGAAGAGGTAAATTAAGTACTCATAAAAAATTTAATGAAGCTACTGCAATTTTAGCAGGAGATGCTTTACATGATTTAGCATTTGAATTGATCTCAGGAAATTTTAAAAATAAAAATGTCATTTCTAGATTAAATTTAATAAATTATCTTTCTTTGTGTATTGGGCATAAAGGATTAGCTCTTGGTCAAGCATTAGATTTAGAATATGAAAATAAAAAGTTATCTAAAAATAAAATTTTAGATATGTATTCTAGAAAAACTGGCAAGTTATTTGAATTCTCTTTTTCTGCACCTTTTATATTAAAAGATAAAAGTAAAATAGATATTCAATTTGCAAAAGATTATGGAATGTTATTTGGTTTAATATTTCAAATTATAGATGACTTAATCGATGAAGTTGGAACTTTTAAGAAAATTGGAAAAACACCAGGTAAAGATGTTGACCAAGGCAAAAGTACTTTACTAAAATTATTTGGTGAAAAGCAAGTTACTGATTTATGTAATAATAAAATTAATACTTTTATAAAAAAACATAAAAATAAAATAAGTCAAAACCCTATACTAATAAAAATGCTAGAGTTTGGAATGAATCGACTAAATTAAAAATGTACTATTTTTTTTGCTAAATATAATCCAGAGGTAGCTGATAAAGCTGTCAATGAACCACCCCAAAACATATCTACGAAAGTAACAGTTGGTGACCATCCCTTGAGTACTGCCATATTAGTTAAGTTATATGTGCCATATGCAACTAAACCAAATATGAAGCCAGTGTACAATGTTTTCATTAAGTTACCAGAACTAACACATGGTTGAATTACAACTAAAGCCATACCAAGTACATATAATATGTAAAAAAGAGCAGCAGCCCACATTACGGGCTTATCAGATAATAAATTTCCAATTAGAGGTCTATAAAAAGACTTTGTAGCAAAGCTTAACCAAATTACGTCTATTATTAGGAAAATCAATGAAGCAACTAAAGTGGCTACTAGTAAACATTTGAGCATAAAGTATAGATATATCATATTATTAAATTTCAAGATAATTTATTAAAATTTCTATGGTGGGTGTGACAGGGATTGAACCTGTGACCCCTGCCGTGTCGAGGCAGTGCTCTACCGCTGAGCTACACACCCAAATAGTTTAATTTTATAAGAATATAGTTATTTAACTATAATGACTTTTAAAGCTAAAGCAATAATTGAAAGCTTTTATAAGATTTTTAAATTTTACTTAATTTAACCTTTATTAATCATTAATTGGCTAAATAAATTATAAACATATTGATCAATTTTTTATTAAATAATATTCAGGGTTTAGTATTATTCATTAAATTGAATATTGAAATTAGGAGATAAATGAAGGTAAAAAAAAATAATTTTACAGAAAATGAAATCTCTAAAGCTCTAACAATTTATAATTATTTTATTGAAAATTCATTCTCTAATTTTGAAGAAAAAAAATTATCTAAATCAACATTTAACTTATTATTAAAAAAAATTAAAAAAAATAAGTTACCATTTATTTTAGCAATTAAAGAAAATGAAGTTATTGGATTAGCATTTGTAAATAAATTTAGAGAAAAAAGTGGATATAGATTTTCATATGAGCATTCAATCTATGTTGACCCAAATTATATTAACAATGGTTATGGTAATAAAATATTAAAAGAACTTGTCAAAATATGTAAAAAAATTACAAAGATTAAAAATTTAATAGCAGTGATAGGTGGAAAAAATAATTTTGCTTCTATAAAAATACATAAAAATAATGGATTTCAATATATTGGAACTATAAAGAAAGCTGGTTTTAAAAAAAATAAGTGGGTTGATTCTATTTATATGCAAAAAAGATTATGAAAAAAGTAAACACAAAGAATTTTAGAAAAACACTTAGTAAGTTTTCGACAGGAATTACTGTTGTTTGTGTTAAAAATAATAATTCAATATTTGGGAAAACTGTTAATTCATTTAACTCTTTATCTCTAAACCCTCCTATGGTTCTATTTTCTTTAGGTAATTACTCATCTTCAATAAAAAAATTTTCAAAAACTAAATTTTTATCAATAAATATTTTATCAAGTAAGCAAAAGAAATTATCTGATAATTTTGCTTTAACTGCACCTAACTTAGAGGATATAAAATTTATTGAAGGGACAAATAAAACAGTAATTATACCTAATTGCATAGCAAATCTTGAATGTGAGCTAATGGATAAAATCAAAAGGGGTGATCACATAATATTTATATGTAAGATATTGGAATTACAATCTAATGATAAATTGAAACCACTGGTATATTTTAATTCAAAATATTTCTAGGTGTTTAGAATTTTAAGATATCTAATTTTTATTTCTTTAATGTCGTCAGGATATTATTTGTTTATCTCTGAATACTCAAACATATCGGACAGATATATTTTTGAGGAAGAAATTATAAAAAAAGAAATTGTAGAAGATAAAAAAGAAATTATTCAAGAAAAAAAAGAAGAAGTATCTTCACCTAATATGAAAAAAAATATTGATAAAGAACAATTTGTTAAGAAAAAAATTGAAATTTTACAAGGTGATACTTTTGTTTCTATTTTGAAAAATCTAAACATTAAGCAAAAAAAAATTTATGAAATCATAAGTAAAATAGAGGATTATTTTGATTTAAAAAAAATCAAAACTGGAGAAATTATAAATGTGTTTGAAAATAATTTTGGTGAAATAAAAAAAATTGAATTTTTTAAGAATACTGAGACTATTATCTCTGTTGTTTTAGATAAAGAAATAAATTTAAATATAATAAAATTAACAAAGAATTCATTTATTGAATCAAAAGAGTATACAATAACAGAATCATTATTTTCAGATGGTATTAAAAATGCTGTATCATCAGATATTTTAGTTAAAATTATAAGCCTTTTTAGTTTTGATCTCGATTTTCAAAGAGATATTAGGATAGATACTATTGTCTCAGTATCTTATGAAATTGATGAAATAATTGAAACAGGTAAACTAGAATATAATGATATTAAATATGCTTCAATAATAATTGATGGAAAACAATTAGAATATTTTAAGTTTATAACTGATGATGGTTATGTTGATTATTTCAACAGAGAGGGAAAAAATGTTAAAAAATCAATTTTAAAGACACCTTTGGATGGTGCAAGAATTTCATCAAATTTTGGCATGCGTAAACATCCTATCTCAGGTTTCAATAAAATGCATAAAGGTGTTGATTTTGCTGCACCTACAGGAACACCAATTTATGCAGGAGGAAATGGAATTGTTGAATATGTTGGAAGAAATGGAGGATATGGAAAATATATTCGTATAAGACATAATAATGGATATAAAACTGCGTATGCACATTTATCGAATTATAAGAAAGGTATTTCTAAAGGAGTAAGAGTTAACCAAGGTGAAGTTATAGGGTATGTAGGAAGTACTGGTAATTCTACAGGACCTCATCTTCATTATGAAATTATTTATCAAAATAAACATATTAATCCTTTAAAACTAAAACTTCCTTCTGGAAAAATACTTGAGGGTAAAGAATTAGAGAAGTTTAAAAAAGAATATAAAATAATATATGCAGATCATTTGAGCATGTTATACGAATAACTACTTTGTCGATCTTGTTCTTTTTTCTTTAGATGGTTCTGCTATAAATGGAATAGATTCGATAGAGTCATCTTCTGCTTTTTCATTATCACTTACTTCTATTGTTTCACTATTATTATCAGAGGTTTCTTCACTTGTAGTACTTTGTTTTTGCTCATCAAAATTTGTGTTTTCTTCAATATTAATACCTAACTCAACCATTATTCTGAAGTAGTGATCGGTAAATTGATAATAGTATTCAGATTGAATTCTATCACCTGAACGT
The DNA here is from genome assembly GCA_902625365.1 of uncultured Alphaproteobacteria bacterium. Taxonomy (GTDB): domain Bacteria; phylum Pseudomonadota; class Alphaproteobacteria; order HIMB59; genus CACPNW01. Next base: position 15,964 of record CACOAX010000010.1, on the reverse strand, counting down.
GATGCTTCTTTGGCTAGTTTTAAGTACTTATTATATTGCTGGGATACATTTCCTCTATTTCTATTATTAAAATTTTTGTACCCACCAGGTTTCTTAAAACTGGTTCTTCTATTACTTTTATAAGCGGTTCTACCGTTTTTTTTATACATATTGTTTGGAAATTAAAAATTTTAATAAATTATTAATCTTTTTGATTATCTATACAGTTCATTGTATTTATTTCAACTTATATCTTTGAAAAACTTAGGATTCTCTGGATTCCTTGAAGATCATTAACTATTTTATTTAAATATAATCCAGAATTTTCAAATATTTCCTCACAATCTTGTCTCTGATCAATACCAATTTCGCATATAAAATAAGCGCTTTTATTCATTAAATATTTTAGATTATTTGAATATTCTCTGTAAAATTTCAAACCATCATCTCCTCCAACTAAAGCTAATTTAGGTTCAAAATTTTTAACTTCGGGATCTGCATTATTAAACTGTTCGTTTGTTAAGTATGGTGGATTAGATACAATCAGATCAAACTTGGAATTAATATTTTTAAAATCAATCATCTTAAGTTGAATTTGATTATTACAATTATGTTTTTTTAAGTTTTTTTCTGCAACTTCTAATGCTTCTTTAGATATATCTATAGCTGTAATAGATGCATTTTTAAATTCCTTTGCTAGTGATATTGCGATGCAGCCTGATCCTGTACCAATATCTAATATTTTTAATTTAAGATTTTTGTTTTTATAAATATTTAATGCTTCCTCTATTATTAATTCTGTTTCAGGACGTGGATCTAATACAAAATTATTTACATAAAAATCATTTTTCCAAAAAGGTTTATTTTTAATAATTTTAGCTATTGGTTGTCTGTTAATTCTTTTTTGAAGATAAGATTTAAATTTATCAATATCAATATTATCTACGTTTAGATTACTTAAAATAATTTCAAAATTTTTTTTTGAAGCATGCTGTAGTAAGATTCTTAGATCTAACTCTGGATTGTTAATATTCTTTTGTTTTAATTTATTTAAACTCTCTTTAATTAAATTATTCATTTCTCATATTAGCTAGCTTTGTACTCTCTTCTTCAGCGATTAAAGGATTTATCAATTCATCTATTTTACCCTCAAGTATTTCTGACAGATTATACAATGTAAGATTTATTCTATGATCAGAAACCCTTCCTTGAGGAAAATTATAAGTTCTTATTCTTTCAGATCTATCTCCAGAACCAACTTGATTTTTTCTTTGCTCAGATCTTTCTTTATTTTTTTCTTGTATTTGATTATCTAATAATCTTGATCGTAATATCTTTAAGGCTTTTGCTTTATTTTTATGTTGAGATTTTTCATCTTGTTGAGAAACTACTATACCAGTTGGTAAATGTGTAATTCTTACAGCACTATCAGTAGTATTGACAGATTGTCCTCCCGGTCCACTTGATCTAAAAACATCAATTCTTAGATCTTTATCAAGAACTTCAATATCAACTTCTTCTGCTTCAGGTAGAACTGCCACAGTAGCAGCTGATGTATGCACTCTTCCACTACTTTCTGTGGTTGGAACTCTTTGTACTCTATGAACACCAGATTCGAATTTGAGTTTTGAAAAAACATTTAATCCTGAAATATTACAAATAGCCTCTTTTACTCCTTTTAAACCTGTTTCAGATATTGATAAAATATCAAATTTCCATGAATTTAAATCAGCGTATCTCTGATACATATTTAATAAATCAGAAGCAAAAAGTGATGCTTCATCACCTCCAGTACCAGCTCTGATTTCTAAAATGGAATTTTTAGAGTCATTTTCATCTTTTGGGATCAATAACTTTAATAATTCCTGTTCAAGATCTTTAATTTGATTTTTTTTTTCAATGAGTTCCGTTTCAGCTATTTTACTAATTTCTAAATCATTATCTTTTACTAACACATTAAGATTTAAAATATCTTTTTGTAAATCTTTATATTCTTGAATTTTTTCTACAATTGGTCGGAGCTCGGAATATTCTCTATTTAGTTTAATTAATTCATTTGAGTCAATATTATTCATATTGTTTAATGAATTTTCAATTAATTTAAATTTTTCTAAAATTATTGAAAATTGTTTATCTAGATTTATCATTCAAATGATTAAATATTTGATTTAGCTTTAATTCTTTTTGTTCGCCAGTCATTAAATTTTTAATAGTAAAAAAATCACCATTAAACTCATTTTCTCCAATAATAATTATATATGATGCTGAAGATTTATTTGCTTTTGTAAATGATTTTTTTAAATTGTATTTATAATTCCAGTAATATGAAATTTTATTCTCATATAAATATTTTTGTAGATAAAGAAAATAATCTGTAAATTTTTCACTTGTTACTGCAATATGTATAGTTGAGCTTATTTTTTTTTCAGACTCCATTAATAATGCAATTCTTTCAATACCTGCTGCCCATCCAATACCTGGTATATCTGGCCCACCCAATACTTTTATTAAACCGTCATATCTTCCACCACCTAGTAATGTATCTTGACTTCCTAAATTATCTGATTTGTATTCGAATACTGTATTACAATAATAATCAAGACCTCTGACAAGATTAGTGTTTTCTTCAAAATCAATTCCTAGTATATTTAATGCCCTTTTAAGATCTTCGTAGTGCTTTTTAGCTTCATCGGTTAAATATTCATATATTTTAGGTGAAGAAAGTGAAATTTCAACATCTTCCTCATTTTTTGAATCTAATATTCTTAATGGGTTAGTTACAATTTTATTAATGCTTTCTTCCGATAGGTTTTTTTTATGGGAATTAAAATATTTTGTAAGATTTTTTTTAAAATCAATTAATGTTTTTTTATCTCCTAAAGAATTAATATGAAGTTTTATTTTAGATTTGGGTAACAGTTCATTTAAAATATTATTTGACAAAGAAATTAACTCAACATCAGCAAGAAAATCTCTAGTTCCAAGTATTTCAAAATTTATCTGATTAAATTGTCTATATCTCCCTTTTTGTGGTCTTTCTCTTCTGAACATTGGTCCAATACCAAAAATTTTTAGTGGAAGATCATTCAAGAGATTATTAGTGATAGCAGCTCTAATCATAGGTGTCGTGTACTCAGGGCGTAGTGTTAAATATTCATTATTTCTGTCTTCGAATGAATACATTTCTTTCAACACAACATCAGAATGTTCGCCTAGAGGTTTTGCAAATAAATCACTAAATTCAAAAATTGGTGTCTGGATTTCTTTATATTCTTTTAAATTAGCATTTTTAGAAACGATATTAGAAATAAAGTTAAATTTGTCTATTTCTTTGCCAAATATATCATGGGTGCCTCTTACTGATCTTAATTTCATTTTACTGATTTAGCTCAAGTTCTTTTGTTTTTTTTCTAATGATTTTTTCAAGGTAATTTTCTAAATCTACATTTTTCACAACATTATTTTTTTTACCATCAAGATAAATCATGTGTGTATCATTTCCTCCACCCGTTATTCCAATATTTGTCATGGTTGCTTCTCCTGGACCGTTGACAACACATCCAATTATTGAGACAGTTATAGGCGTGGAAATATCATCAAGTTTTTTTTCTAAGTTTTTTACAGTTTTTATTACTTCAAATTGTTGTCTAGCACATGAAGGGCATGATATAATTTTTACACCTCTATTCCTTAATCCTAAGCTTTTTAAGATTTCAAAACCAACTCTTACTTCTTCCTCAGGCTCATCTGACAATGATATCCTAATTGTATCCCCTATACCTCTTAAAAGTAAATTTCCTACTCCAATTGAAGATTTAATTGAGCCAGCTCTTTTTCCTCCAGCCTCTGTTATGCCTAAATGTAATGGATAATCACATAATTCAGCTAATTGCTCATACGCTTTTATAGACATAAATATATCTGAAGATTTCACACTAATTTTAAAATTGGTAAAATCATTATCTTCAAGTATCTTGATATTCAATTTAGCACTTTCTACTAATGCTTCAGGTGTAGGTTCTGAATATTTTTCTAAAATTTGTTTTTCTAAACTACCTGCATTCACGCCAACTCTTATTGAACAATTATTATCCTTTGCAGCTTTTATAACTTCTTTTATCCTATCAATGCTTCCAATATTGCCAGGATTTATCCTAATGCAGGAGGCACCGTTGTTTGCTGCTTCAATTCCTCTTTGATAATGAAAATGTATATCTGCAACAATTGGAACGGAACTATGCTTAACTATTTCCTTCAAAGAATTTGATGATTCTTTATCTGGCACTGAAACACGTACTATATCTACGCCAAGTTTTGCAGATCTTTCAATTTGCTCTAAGGTGTCTTTTGCATTGGAAGTTAAAGTGTTAGTCATTGTTTGAACTGCAATTTGATTATCGCCGCCGATACTTACATTGCCTACGTTAACAACACGCGATTTTCTTCTCTGAATTTGCTGATAGGGTCTATGCATCTATCTAATTTGTAAAATCTTTAAATAATACGAAGGAATCTAATATATCACCAAATTTACCTATTTTACCTCTTACTTCACCATCTATAAGCACTAGAATATTACCTGCGTTTCCTGCTGTAATATTGTAGTTAAGCTTAAGTTCATAAGAAAACTCTTCATCTTTATCCATTAACTTGCTTAATATAATGTTATTAGATTCGTCTCTTAGTTGCAACCAGGTTGGATTTAGCATTTTTAATGTAGCAATTGTAGCAACATCTACATCATATTCTATAGATGCTATAGCACTAGAATTATTTATCAAATTACTTTTATCTAAACTATTACTTTTAGAATAATTATTATTAAAAGTATTTGCTTTTTCTACTATAGGTTCCAAACTCTCAGGTATGTCTGGCACTAAGGCAAAATTAATCTCATTATTTCTTTCGTCAACGAATAAAAAGTAAAATGAAGTAAATATAATCAAGATAAGAGAAGCAGCAAAAAACTTCTCAATTTTAAAAAAATTATTTTCAACTATTGGGGTGATATTTTTTTTATCTTCCTTAATATTAAATGATACTTGTTCTTTAAATTTTTTGATAATTGTGTCACTATCTAGATCAAGAAAGTTTGAATAAGATCTTAGATGTCCTATATGAAAAATAATATCTGAATTATTTTTAATATCATCATTTTCTAGATCAATAATGATACTTTTAGATATTTTTAGTTCAATTGATATATCGCTTATTGAGAGGTTTTTAGAGTTTCTTCCAATTAATAAGATTTGACCTACAGTTTTCATTTAATTACCTAGATTATATGCTTCGTGTAGAGATTTAACAGCAATTTTTGTAAATTTTTTATCAATTAATACGCTTATCTTTATTTCTGATGTTGAGATTGCTAATATATTAATTGAATTATCTGCTAATGTTGTAAACATTTTCTTAGCAACTCCAGATTGGGACATCATCCCCATGCCAATTACTGAAATTTTAGAAATATTAGTATCAGTTTCAATAGATCTAAAATCGATTAAATTTTGATTTTCTTCTAATAATTTTTTGGCATTATGAATGTCACTGTTTGGAACGGTAAATGTAATATTTGCAGTTACACCATCTTGTGATGTATTTTGAACAATCATGTCTACGTTAATATTTTTATTAGCTAATAACCCAAAGATTGTTGCAGATATACCAGGTTTATCAGCAATACCAGATAAAGTTAGTTTTGATTCATTATTACTATAACTTACTCCACTTACTATTTCTTTTTCAATTAATTTATCTTCATCTACAACAAGAGTACCGCTTTCTTTTGTTATTGAAGAAAGCACTTGCAAGGTAAGGTTATTTTTCATCGCTAATTCAACAGAACGAGTATGAAGTACTTTTGCTCCTGTAGAAGACATTTCTAACATTTCTTCGAATGCCAATTTATCTATTTTTTTAGCTTTGGGTTCCAGATTTGGATCAGTTGTATAAACACCATCAACATCAGTATAAATATCACATCTATCAGCATCAACAGCTGCAGCAACTGCAACGGCAGTTGTATCAGATCCTCCTCTTCCTAATGATGTAATGTTACCATGTATATCGACACCTTGAAATCCAGCAACTACTATTACATCATAATCTTTTATAATTTGATCAACTCTAACTTTATCAATATTTAAGATTTTAGCTTTTTGATGGTTGCTGTCTGTTATAATTGGTATTTGCCATCCAAGTAATGGAACTGATTTAATATTTCTTTTTTTTAAAATAGCTGAAAGAAGTCCAACTGAAACGGCTTCACCAGATGTTAAAATTAAATCATTTTCAATAATCTCATTTGAATCAATTTCATCTATATATTCCTGCATTTTATTTGTTACACCTGACATTGCAGATAAAACAACAATCAATTTTTTATCATTTAATTGTTTTTCAACAATGTTTGCAACATTATTGATTTTATCAATACTTCCAACTGAAGTACCTCCAAATTTCATTACTATAAGTTTCATTGACTTAAATATTTTTTAAATTATTTGAGCTAATATAATTATTGCCACTAACAAACAAGATATATGATTAATATAAAATCAAAAAAAGAAGAATTTTCCTTGTTTAATCAACTTTCAGATGAATGGTGGAATGAAAATGGTAAATTTAAGATACTACATCAAATTAAAAGCCATAGAATGTCTTACATATTAGAACAAATTAAAGATAGAGATTTAAAAAATTTAAAAATACTTGATGTAGGCTGTGGTGGAGGAATAATTTGTGAGCCATTAGCAAGGTTAGGTGCCAAAGTCACAGGAGTAGATTTTGCACCAAATAATATCAAAGCTGCTAAGTTGCATTCCAAAAGAAATAATCTTAAAATTAACTATATATATAAAGATATTGAAAAATCTAAATTAGATAAAAAATTTGATATAATACTAATGTTTGAAGTTCTAGAACATTTAGATAATTGGAAAAAAACTATTAAAAATATAAAAAAAAATTTGAATAAAAATGGTATGCTTATAATTTCTACAATTAATAGAAACTTAATTTCTAAATTATTTGCAATTGATATAGCTGAAAATATCCTTAATTGGGTTCCAAAAGGAACACATGATTATAATAAATTAATTAAACCTGAAGAATTAAAAATAATTTTAACAAAAGAAAATTTTCATTTTAATAATATTAAAGGTCTTGTTTTTGATCCATTAAACAGAGAATGGAAGTTATCAAATAATTATACGATCAATTATTTTTGTTCAGCGAACTTAATTAATTAGTTTTTTTTGTTGAAAAAGGTAACGGTAATATATCAATACCCTCATCAATTAGTTCTTTGGTTTGCTCAATTGAAGCCTCACCATAAATTGCACGTTCTTTTACTTCACCATATTTAATTTTTTTTGCTTCTTCAGTGAAGTTATCACCGACATATTCAAATTCTTTTTCAACAATTTTTTTTAGCTTCTTAACATTAGAAGCGATTGATTTATTTCTTTTAGAAATTTTTGTATTTGATTTTTTTGATACGTTAGGAGCCATTAAGCCTTTTTTAATTTGAATACTATTGCAGGAAGGACAAACTACTAGCCCTTTCTTAATTTGCTTGTTATAATCTTTTGTATTTTCAAACCATCCTTCAAAGAAAAAATTACAATCAGAACAATTGAGATTAAATACAATCATTTTTCTTATATTGTTACATCTTTTTGATTTTCAATATCAAAATCAGTTTCATCATATTCTAATTGCATAACTAATGAGTTTTTTGGCAAATTAAAATTACATACTGTTCCCTTAGACAAGGTTATGCCCATAAAAGGCTTTAAACTAATACTAATATACTTTTGAGTTTTTTGATTTAAAATATCAATTTTTACAGGTTCTTTAAAAACAATAAGAAGAAAATATTTATCTAGTTTGAATTTTAATATAGATTTAGGATTTTGGTAAAAGGATAATTTAAAAAAAAGATTTTTCTCAAGAACATTAATATTTTCCTCTAAGACTATATTTGAATTTTGCATTTTAAGATTTTTTAAATTAATTTGATCTTGTCTATTTAAGATTTTTTCTTTCAATATTTCTAAAAAAGTGGTTCCATAAATTTTTTTATTAATATTTTGAGTTTCTTCTTTAATTATTGCAACTATCTCTTTAAGAATAATATCCATAATTACTTTTTATACTTTATAAAAAAAATGATAAACAAAAAATATCTTAAACTGTTAAGATCAAAAGACAGGAAATATGGAGAAAACTTTATTTATAATGAAATCAGTAAAAATATAATTGATTCCTTAGATATTTTGAAAGTTCCTTTTAATAATATCTTACAATTTGGAATTAATGATAATTTAGTTGTTAATTATCTTAAAAAAAAATTTCCATCTTGTTCTATAACAAGTGCTGACATAGACATATCTCTTTTTCCGAAAAAGATAGATCAAAAATTAATAGAAATTGATTTGGATAATTTACAAATCAGGAATAATAAATTTGATTTAATTTTTAGTAATTTTTTTATTCAATTAACAACTAATTTTGAGAAATTGATAGAAAACATTTTTCATAACTTAAATTCCAATGGATTATTTATAGCAACCATTCCTAGTACTGAAAATATTTATCAACTTGTAAATTCAATGTATGAAACAGACAATATTTTATATGGAGGAATGTATCAGAGAATTAATCCAATTTTAGATACGAATTATATTTTTAAACTACTTAAAAAATATAATTTTGATGCACCTTTAATAAATACTAATAATTTCACAATAGAATATTCAGTTTTTAATAAACTACTTGATGACATAAGATTTTTAAATACACCCTATGCAGGGTATGATAAAAGAAAGAATTTTGAGAATAAAAAATACTTTATTTGTTTAGAAGAACAATTCAGGAAAAAATATTATAAAGATAATTTTAGACTTGATATAAATTACAATACAATTTGTGCTTGGAAAAAATAAAATTAAGATCTGTAATCAGCATTAATCTTTAAATATTCATGGGTAAGATCATTTCCATAAACTGTGTGTGAAAACTTACCCAAATTTAATTTTACATTAATGTCTATAGTATTATTTTTCATATAACGATTAAGATTGCTAATATTTATTTTTTTACTTATTGAACCATTTTCACATACAATATAATTGCCAAATAAAACTATAATTTTATTTTGATTAATTTTTTCTTCAGTTTTACCAATTGCCATTATTACTCTGCCCCAATTTGCATCTTCTCCTGCTATAGCTGTTTTTACCAAAGGAGAATTTGCAATACTAAATGCAATTTTTTTTGCTTGATTTTTTGTTCTTGCATTAAAAATATTTACTTTTATTAATTTTGAAAGACCTTCTCCATCTTTAATTACCTGAAGAGAAAGATCATGCATCAAATCTTGCATTTTATTATTTAAGATTGCAAAATTTTTTTTATTCAAATTTATCTTTTTATTACCAAGAGAAAACATCATTAAAGTATCGCTAGTTGAAGTATCACTATCAACAGTTATTGAGTTAAAAGTATTGTCTAGGTTATTTTTAAGAAGTCTTATCATTAATTTTTTTGAAGCTTCACATTCCATAAAAATATACACCAACATTGTTCCCATATTTGGATGAATCATTCCTGATCCTTTTGCTATGCCATAAATTTTAAATGACTGATTATCTAAGTTGATATTTTTAATTGATAATTTAGGGAAAGTATCTGTTGTCATAATAGCTTTAGAGGCTGCTAGTAGACCATTTTTATTTTTAGAATTTATTTTTTCAACTTTACTTATAATTAAATTAGGATTAAATATTTCACCTATTACACCAGTAGATGATACTAATACTTCATCAGATTTACATTTAATTTTTTTTGTTAATGCTTTTACATACTTATTGATTATTTTAAGACCGTCTTTACCAGTATGTGCATTAGCATTACCAGCATTCACAACTAATGCTTTAGCCCTACCTTTGTTATTTTTTTTATCCCAAATTATAGGGGCAGAAGGTGTCGATGTTTTTGAATAAACACAACATACATTAATAATTTTATCAAAAATAATTAATAAAAGATCATTGTCTTTTTTTTTAAATCCAGCATTAAAAGTAAAGATATTGAGGCCTCTAGGATTAAAATCTCTAATTTTTTTTGGCTTAAATATTGAATTCATTTTATTGACCATATTTTAGCTTAAATTCCTTTGTAGAAGAAATATTTTTCATATATTAACTGCCATTTATCATAACATGATTAATATCGTTAATAAATTATTTCGTTCTATTAAACCTAGTTCACTTAAAAAATACGGAAGTTTTGTAGAAAAAGTAAATAAATTAGAAGAAGAAATTTCTAAACTTTCTGATCAAGAATTAAAAAATAAAACTAATCATTTTAAAAATGAATTTAATAAAACTGGATCAATATCCAAATTACTACCAGAAATATTTGCAGTAGTTAGAGAAACATCAAAAAGAACATTAAACATGAGACACTATGATGTTCAAATAATAGGTGGGATAGTTTTATACGAGAATAAGATAACTGAAATGAAAACAGGAGAGGGAAAGACTTTAGTCGCTACCCTAGCTGCTTATGCAAATGCTATAGAAAAATTATCTGTACATATAATTACAGTTAATGATTATCTTGCTAAAAGAGATGCAGAATGGATGGGTAAAATTTATAACTTTCTTGGTCTTAGTGTTGGATGTGTTACTTCAGAAACTGCTCATGAAAAAAGATCTAATCAATATAATGCAGATGTCGTGTACGCAACTAATAATGAAATAGGATTTGATTATTTAAGAGATAATCTAAAAAATGATTACGATAACTTGTGTTTTAAAAATGATGCATTTGCAATAGTTGATGAAGTAGATAGTATTTTAATAGATGAAGCTAGAACACCTCTTGTAATTTCTGCGGAATCAAATTCAAATACTGACTTGTTTCCTAAAATTGATAAAATAATCAAAATACTGAGAAAAAATGATTTTGAAATTAATGAGGAAAGCAAGAGTATTTTACTAACAACAGAAGGAATGGAATTTTGTGAAAAACTTTTGAAAGAAAATGGAATGATTAAAGAAGGCACACTTCAAGATCTTGGCAATATGGTTTTAAACCATAATATTATACAAGCTCTAAGAGCACATCATTTATTTATAAAAGATAAAGATTACATAATTAAGGATAGAAACGTAGTAATTATTGATGAATTAACTGGCAGAGCTATGGAAGGCAGAAGGTATGGAGATGGATTACATCAAGCTATAGAAGCGAAAGAAAACTTAGTTATTCAGAAAGAAAATCAAACAATTGCCTCTGTTACATATCAAAATTTTTTTAGAACTTATCATCGTCTAAGTGGAATGACAGGAACAGCAATAACCGAAGCAAAAGAATTTGAAAGCATATATGATTTAGAAGTTGTTGAAATTCCCCCTAATATCAAAGTAAACCGTGTTGATAAAAATGATCAAATTTACATGACAAAAAGAGAAAAATACAGAGCAGTTTTAGAACTTGTGAAATCAAGGAATAAAATTAATCAACCAATACTTATTGGCACTACTTCAGTAGAAAATTCGATCAAAATTTCAGATTTATTGAAAAAAGAAAATTTAAAACACAATATATTAAATGCCAAAAACCATATGAGTGAGGCAAAAATTATAGAGGAAGCAGGTTTACCTGGAAAAATAACCATCTCAACAAATATGGCTGGTAGAGGTACAGATATTAAATTAGGGAATGGAAATGATAAGTTAAAAAAAGAAGCAATCGATGCTGGTGGGTTACTAATAATTGGAACTGAGAGACATGAGAGTAGAAGAATAGATAACCAGTTAAGAGGCAGATCAGGAAGACAAGGAGATATTGGGGAAAGTATTTTTTTTCTATCATTAGAAGATGATTTAATGAGAATTTTTGGATCAAAAACTCTCGAAAATGTTTTATCAAAATTAGGTCTTAAAGATGGTGAAGTAATAACTCATTCTATGATCACTAAATCTCTTGAAAGAGCTCAGCAAAAAGTTGAGAGTCATAATTTTGATATGAGAAAACAAATTCTAAAATTTGATGATATATTAAACGATCAAAGAAAAATAATTTATCAAAATAGAAAGGAGATTCTTGATACCAATGACCAATCAAAAATTATTGATGATATGATATATGATTATGTTGATAATTTGATTCAATTAACTATTCCGCCAAAAAAATATTCTCATGAATGGGATGGTATTCTTTTAAAAGAAAAAATTAAAGAAATATTTAATTTAGATATTAATGTATTACGATGGTTTGAGGAAGAAGGAGTAGATGATGAAGAAATTAAAAAGAGATTATTAGATCAAATAAATCAAAGATATAAAGAAAAACAATATCAATATTCTTCAGATTTACTAAAATTTGCAGAAAAAAGAGTTATGTTATTTCAAATAGATAAAGACTGGAGAGATCATTTAGCTGCAATGGATTCATTACGTGGTAGTGTAAATTTAAGAGCCATGGGAGGAAAAGATCCATTTTATGAATACAAAAAAGAATCTTTTGATTATTTTGATGAAATGCTTTCAAACCAAAATGAAAGAGTATTAAAGACTCTATTTAATATTAAACTTGTAAATGAAAATAGTAATTATAATCAAGCTAAAAAAACTCCAGAACCAAGAAGAATAATAACAAAAAAAATTGGCAGAAATGAACCTTGTCCATGTGGCTCAGGTAAGAAATACAAACAATGTCACGGTAGTTAAATATCAGAAGTAATATTTAAATACTTCTCTTTTCTAATATTAACAAGTTCTTGAATTGAAATTTGTTTCAGTTCATTGATTAGAGTAATAATTTTTTGTTTTAAAATTTCAGCTTGTTTTAATGGATGTCTATGAGCGCCTCCATATGGTTCTTGAATGATATCATCAATAATTTTAAATTTTTTACAATCTTCTGATGTTAACTTTAAAGTTTTTGCTGCTTCTTGTGAAAAGTCAGTATTTCTCCATAAAATAGAAGCACAACCTTCTGGAGAAATAACTGAATATATTGAATGCTCTAACATTAGGACTCTATCTGAGGTAGCTATTCCGATTGCTCCACCAGATCCCCCCTCACCAATTATAATAGATATTGTTGGAATTCTAATTTTTAAGAATTGAAGTATTGATGATGCAATAGATTCTGATTGTCCTCTTTCTTCTGCCTCTTTACCAGGAAAAGCTCCTGCAGTATCTACAAATGATAACATTGGTAGTTTAAATTTTTCTGCTAATTTTAATAATCTCTGAACTTTTCTATATCCTTCTGGTTTAGCCATTCCAAAATTATGTTTGATTCTTGTTTCCATAGTGTTTCCTTTTTCTGTTCCTATAAAAAAAACAGAAGTGCCATCTATTTTTGCTAAACCTCCCACAATAGCACTATCATCAGCGTATTTTTTATCTCCATGCAAAAGGATTATATCTTTAAATATGTTTTTAATATAATCTAATGTATGCGGTCTTTCACCATGTCTGGAAACTTGAACTTTTTGCCAAGGTTCTAAATTAGAATAAATTTCTTTATATAATAGATCTTTTTTATTATTTAATTTTTTAATTTTATCAAAATTTAATTCTTGATTATTTTTTAATTTTTTTAATAAGATTTCAATTTTTTCTATTTCATTTTCAAATTCAAAGTATTTAATCATATTATGAATTTATGATTTTTAAACACTTCTAGAATTATGTTTCGAAATAGTATTCCATTTTTATATTGTAAATAACCGTTTAATATAAGTTTAAGATGTTCTGGATGTAAATTTTCCCACTCCTTGTCATTTAAAGAAATTAATGAATAAAAAAGGAATTTTTCATCATCATCATTCAATATATTATTTTTTATTTCATTAAACAAAAATATAGATGGCATTGGTCTGTTATCAAAAATTTTATTTAAATTTATATTCGTACTAGAACTTATTTCTAAATTCATTACATCTTTTAGAACATATAATAATTCTGCATACTGATTATCTTGATTGTAATTATAATTATTTAAAGTTAAATTTATAGAATTTATAAATGAATTTAAATCATTAGAGGAATATAAATCTAATAATATCCTAGTATAAATAATTTTTGAATCTGACTCCTTTGCGTTTTCATACAATTCGATCCAATTGACTGCACTTTCAAAATTATTGTTAAGAATATAAGCTGAAGCTATTTGAGGACCATAAATAATATTTTCAGAAGTAGGCTCTATTGAATTCAGCATATTATTTGATAATTTATATGCAATTTCTTCTAAATTATTTTTTTGTGCAAAATCCCAGAATTGGATTAAAGTATTTAATCTATCATTTGGAAATATTTGAATATTTACTAATTGAAATAAAAAAGCCATACTCAATTCTATATCAGATGAAAATGTTTCTATTGTTTCTTGAGGATTATTTAATTGATCTGAATTAAAATCGGCAGACATATATAGAGCAGCTAAGCTTTCTACAGAAATTAAATTTTCTAAAAAACTATTATTAGCAGCTTTTATTCTTAAATCAATTGGTGAAGCTTGATTTAAAATTATAGGGATTGATAAATTTTTTTTATCAAGATCATAGAATTCTTCAGAGAAGGGAAGTTCAGCGATTCTAGTCATAGCACTATACAAAAAAATTAACTCTTTATTAATTTCAGTATTTTTAAATTCTATTTGAATTCCGATCTGGTCCGAAGTATTAGAAATCAGTGATAATAAATATTGATAATAATTATCTGTATTTTTTTCTGATTCTATCAAAATTGAATTTAATAAACTGGCCTCTGATTGATTATCGTTTAAAATTAGACAAAAAATGTCAAGTTTTTCTAGAAAGAAATAATCTAGTTTTAAGTTTGAATTTATTTCTTGTTTAAAATTACAAGCCTCACTTAATTGAAAAGTAGATAGAAGATAGTTTAACTTAACTTCAGTATAGAATTTAAGATTTTTATCATTATTCAATTCAAATTTTTCAATTAATTCATATGACTTATTAATTTGTCCCACAGACTTAAAATAATTAACAATTAAGAAAAATATTTCTTTATCTTGTTCTATCTCAAAATTTAATTGCAGGTTTTCTAAAACTTCAATTATTTCTTTGTGTAATGTTTCTGAATTAATATTTTGAAGATTATCAAAATAAAGTTTTAAATCGCTTGTTTCATTTTGATATATGAACTTATTTTTTACTATTTCAATTTGTGTTTCCTCAACTACATTTGTTTCAATCTCAAAGGTTTCATTTGAATTTTCATTTACCTCCTCAATCTCTTCTTTAACATTAAGATTATCTAATACCATCTGATCTAGACTTTTATTGTCATGAAGATTGATTACCTCTACTGAACCATTATCATTATTTGCTAAAATTGATTTTGAGAATAAGAGAAAAAAAAGAATAAAAATTAATTTCATTTTAGATCAAGAGTATATTTTTCAGTAATAATTGTTGAGGGTGATGGAATTTCAATCATATAAAGTATAGCAAAAACGATTATTGTTAGTATTGCAAAAATATATATAATGTATCTATTTTTCATATATGCTATTCAAAAAATGACTAATATATGTTTTTATCATTTTTTTAAGTTTTTTCTAATTTCAACAAAAATTTGTCAAGAATAAGAAATAATTGTAATATGTTATATCTAAGTAAGATTAAAAAGAAAAATATTTGTATTATGGGGCTAATGGGCTCAGGAAAATCCGTAATTGGAAAAGAATTAAGCAAATCTCTAAATTTAAAATTTTATGATACTGACAGAGAGATTGAACTTAAAACCAAAAAAAGTATAACTGCGATATTTAAAGAAAGGGGAGAGACATATTTTAGAGGTATTGAGGAAGAAATATGCACTGAATTATTAAATCAATACAATTGTGTTATTTCTTTAGGTGGTGGCAGTATAGTCAATAAAAAAATTATGAAAAAAATTAAAATTAATTCTTTTTCAATTTATTTAAGAGT
>CACOAX010000009.1 GCA_902625365.1 uncultured Alphaproteobacteria bacterium | reverse complement strand
ACCTATCCAAACTAAGCCAATATCTGCAGTTGTCACAGCAAGAATATCACCAAACAATAATCCCATAAGATCAAATCGGATGTATGATAAAAAACCAATCAAAACTAAACCAATGGCAAGTGTAGAATGAGCAAGAAGTCCAAGTAAAGAATCGCCAGCAAGTTTTGTTCGTTTCTGTAAGCTTACAAGAAGTAAAGCAACAACAGCTGATATTACAAAAACAGAAAAAGCAATATTTAAACTAAATGAGTATGCTAATGTTACTCCTAAAAGGGCTGAGTGAGATAACGTGTCACCAAAATATGATAACCTTCTCCAGATAACTAAGCATCCAAGTGGTCCAGCAACTATAGCTATACCAACCCCTGCAATGAGTGCACGAATAAAAAAATCATCAAACATTAACTTTTAACACTCCCATCTGTCTGATGTGAATGATCATGTTCATGTTGGTAAAGGGATAGGGTAGCAGCATTATGTTCTCCAAATAATTCTATGTAGGATGAATTTTTTACTATTGATTTAGGTGATCCAGAACAACAAATGTGACCATTTAAACAAATTACATGATCCGTTGCAGACATAACAAAATGGAGATCATGAGATATAAGAAGGATGCCACAATTTAATTTGGTACAAATTTCTTTTATAAGATTGTATAGAGCTATTTCTCCATTAAAATCTACTCCCTGCACAGGTTCATCTAGAACAAGTAGATCTGGTTTTTTTGCTATTGCTCTTGCGATTAAAACTCTCTGAAATTCTCCGCCAGATAAGTTATGAATTTCATTGTATATTAAATGCTGAACCCCTGTTAATTCTAAAGCTTCAATAATTTGATCTCTATTAATATGACTTGTTAGTTTCATAAAATCTATAACTCGAAGGGGCATAGTCCAATCAATACTAATTTTTTGTGGAACATATGCCATTTTTGTTGAATAATTTTCAATTGAACCTTCATCTGATTTTAGAATGTTAAGAACCATTTTAGCGGTAGTTGTTTTTCCTGAACCATTTGGGCCAATCAACGTTACAATTTTACCTTTATAAATTTCAAGAGAGATACCTTTTACAATCCATTTTGAAGATTTTTGGACACCACAATCTTTCAATCTTACCAATAAATTATTATTTTCGTTCATTTTTATATTTACAATTTAAAATGTAATATTATAACATTACGTTTATTAACAGACTTAATTATTAATAGGAACATTTTTTATGAGACAAAACAACTTTTTTTTGACCTTTTTGAAAGTATTTTTCTTTTCGTTAGTATTAATTGCAACTTCAGCCGTAAGAGCAGAATTAAAAGTTGTAACTACAATTAAACCACTTCATTCACTAATTGCGAATGTAATGGATGGTTTAGGTGAGCCAGCACTTATAATTGAAGGGAGTACCTCGCCCCACAGCTTTACACTAAAACCTTCTCACGCTAAACTTTTAGAAGAAGCAGATATAATATTCTGGGTTGGTGAAAGTATAGAAACCTTCATGGAGAGACCTCTTGAGTCAATTGTCAAAAATGCAGAAGTTGTAGAGTTCATGGAAGTTGAAAGTATCAATAAATTGAAGTTTAGAGAAGAATCGATTTTTGATGATCATGACGATCATGGACACGACGACCATGACGACCACGACGACCACGATGATCATGACGACCACGATGATCATGATGATCATGACGACCACGATGATCATGATGACCATGACGACCACGATGACCATGACGACCACGATGATCACAGTGGACACGATCACCACGGTCATGCACATGGTGAATTCGATGCTCACATTTGGCTAGACCCAATGAATGCTAAAGAAATGGTTCATAAAATTGCTCATGAATTAGGTGATTTAGATCCAGCAAATAAGAATAAATATGAAGCTAATGCACAAGCTACAATTAAAGCGTTAGAACAATTAGTTAACGATATTGAAAAAGGAATAAATAAAGATGCAAAGTTTGTTGTCTTCCATGATGCTTATCAATACTTTGAAGAAAGATTTGGAGTTAGGGCTGCTGGAGCACTTACTTTGAATACAGATGTTTTACCTGGTGCTAAACAGATTGCTGATATTCAAGATGTAATTAAGGACAGAGGAATAAAATGTATTTTTTCTGAACCTCAGTTTAATCCAAAGATAATTACAACAATAGCTGAAGACATGAATATCACAACAGGAGTTTTTGATCCTCTAGGTGCTAATATTGACTCAAATAAAGATCTTTATTTTAAGTTAATACAAAACTTAGGTAATGAACTTAAAGGTTGTTAGAAACATATTTTAAATATTAAATTTAAATAGAGGGTGTTAATTAACAGCACCCTCCACCTTCACAAGTACAGCAACAGCTACAACTGCAACCACACTTTGGTGGGTTTGGATTTTGATTTTTCATAATGATACCTATATCTATATCTGAATAATTTTTAAACAAATTTATGAGAAAAA
Organism: uncultured Alphaproteobacteria bacterium; assembly: GCA_902625365.1. GTDB lineage: Bacteria > Pseudomonadota > Alphaproteobacteria > HIMB59 > CACPNW01. The sequence goes on along the minus strand of CACOAX010000009.1, from coordinate 22,827 downwards.
TAATAGAAATTAAAGAGTGTATGAAGACTTTTGAGGGTGACGGGATACCTGTAACGAGAGCTTTCCCTGTCCCCGGAATGAGAGAAAATGATCCATTTCTTCTTTTTGATCATTTCGGCCCAATTAATTATGAGCCAGGAGGAGCAACTGGTGTACCAGCGCATCCTCATTGTGGATTTGAGGCAATTACTTATATGCTTGGTGGTGAAGTAGAACACAGAGATTCATTTGGTGGACAAGCAGAAATTGAAACAGGTGATGTACAATGGATGACAACTGGATCAGGTTTAATTCACTCTGAATTGGTAACAGAAAAATTTAAGAAGAGTGGTGGTGTCATGCAGGGATTACAAATCTGGGTAAACCTTCCACAAAAAAATAAAAAAGTTAAACCTTGGTATCAACATATTAAAAAAAATACTATTCCAACAGTATCTGAAAATGCAAATATAGAAATTAAAGTTCTTGTAGGTGAAATAAACGGAACAAAATCGAAAGTTCAAACATATTCACCTGTCTCAATATTTGATATTCAATTTTCAAAACCAGATATGACTAAGTTTAATGTCGATAGAGAACAAAATCTTATGATCTATATTATTGATGGTCAGTTACAGTTCAATGAGGAAGATAAAACTGCTAATAAAGGTGATATGATTTACTTTGATCAGTCAAGTGATGAGATCCAACTTACATCAGTATCAGAAAAGGGATCCTATCTAGTATTAGCCGGAAAGCCGCTCAAAGAACCTGTAGCACGTTACGGTCCTTTTGTGGCAAATTCTGAAGGAGAAATCAAGCAAGCCATGATGGACTATCAAGAAGGAAAGATGGGAAGCTTAGCTTAAGTTAATTGGCGTAACATTTCACCAGCTACAATAGCAACTGAACTACTAAGATTAATCGATCTAGGCCCCTTTATCATTGGTATTGTTAATCTTTCATCGACAGAGCTATGGACAAAATTAGGTGCTCCTGCACTTTCTCTGCCAAATAAAATAATATCATTTGATTGAAATTTATAATCGAAATAACTTTTTTTACTTTTTGTTGTTAGCAGAACAAGTCGATAAGAATTATCTTTTGACCACTCATAAAATTTTTCCCAACTTAAATGTTTTTTTAATTCTAGATAATCATAATAATCCATTGATGCTCTTTTTAATCTCTTATCATCAATCACGAAGCCAGCTGGTTCAATTATATCTACTGGTATTCCAAGACAGGCACCTAGTCTAAATATGTTTCCTGCATTTTGTGGTATGTCAGGTTCAAATAGAGCAATTCTCATGTTTTTTTACTATATTATTTTATTACTTGCGTCACGCTGGCACATATTTAAAAAGTATTTTTTTAAGTAATTAAGATATAAGAATTTCATAATAAATGGCTAAAAAACACAAAAAAAATAAGAGAAGAGATTTTCTCCAACTGAGCACAGTAACTCTTGGAGCCGTAGGTACAGCTGCATTTATATGGCCATTTCTAAAAAGTATGAGTCCAGCAGAAGACACATTAGCTGCAGGGTCAACTGAAATTGATATTAGTGCTATCGAAGAAGGTCAAAGTATAACAATTAAATGGCGTGGAAAACCTGTTTTTATTAAAAAAAGAACAAAAGAAGAAATCGATGCAGCTAAAATGGTTCAAGCTTCTGACTTAAGAGATCCTCAAGATGATGCAGATAGAGTGCAAAAAGAGGAATGGTTAGTTTTAGTAGGAGTATGTACACACTTAGGATGTGTTCCACTTGGTCAGAAAGTTTCAGATATGAAAGGTGAATATGACGGTTGGTACTGCCCATGTCATGGTTCACACTATGATACATCAGGCAGAATAAGAAAAGGACCTGCACCTAAAAACTTGGACATTCCGCCATATGCTTTTTTAAATGATAATACTATAAAGATTGGTTAATTATGGATAAGAATAGAAAAGTACATCAATTTAAAAATCCCGTCCTTAACTGGATAGAATTTCGCCTTCCAATTATTTCTTATTTTAAAAAAGAATACGGTGATTATCCAATGCCTAAAAATTGCAATTATTTTTGGAGTTTTGGTGCTTTAGCAACAATTACACTTGTTACAATGATAGTAAGTGGAATTTTTCTTGCAATGAATTACACACCACATACCGATATGGCATTTGATAGTGTTGAGAGAATAATGCGGGATGTTAATTATGGTTGGTTAATGAGATATATTCATTCTAATGGCGCTTCGTTTTTCTTTATTATAGTTTACATTCATATTGTAAGAGCAATGTATTTTGGTTCCTATAAATATCCAAGAGAACTTAATTGGATTTTAGGAGTATTTATATTTCTTTTAATGATGGCAACCTCTTTTCTTGGTTACACTCTGCCTTGGGGACAAATGTCTTACTGGGGAGCAACAGTTATAACAAATTTATTTAGTGCTATACCAATTATTGGTGAAGGATTAAAAACATGGCTTCTTGGTGATTACAACGTTGGTAATGCAACTTTAAATCGATTCTTCGCTCTTCATTATGTTTTACCTTTTGTTATTTTTGGTGTTGTAGGATTACACGTTGCCGCCGTCCATGTTCATGGCTCAAATAATCCAGATGGAATTGAAATTAAAAGTAACAACGACTCAGTAAATTTTTTCCCATATATGCTGATTAAAGATACAGTAGCAATGTGCGCCTTTGGAGTTGCTATATCTGCAGTTATATTCTTTGGACCAAACTTAATGTCAGAAGTTGATAACTATATACCTGCAGATCCACTTGTTACTCCAGCACACATTGTACCAAATTGGTACCTTGCTCCTTTTTATGCAATTTTAAGAGCCGTACCTGATAAACTTGGAGGTGTCCTTTTGATGTTTGGTGCAATTGCAATTTTATTCGTTTTGCCTTGGCTTGATAGGTCAAAAGTAAGAAGTTGTAATTATAGACCAATATATAAGTGGTTTATGATGGGTTTTTTCGTTAACTTTTTCGCATTAGGTTATGTTGGTATGCTTCCTGCCGAAGGTTTATATCTTTTAATTGCTAGAGTAGGTTTACTTTACTATTTTGGTTTTTTCTTCATTATTACACCATTTGTTGGTTGGATAGAGAAGCCAAACAAGTTGCCACTAAGTATTAGTGATGTTTATGCTAAAAACATAACTCCTAATATTGGTGGAAGTGAAACAGTAATGCCTTCACCAGCTATGCAAAAAGATACAAATTTATAATGCGCCTATTACTTACTATTTTTTTATTCTTCACTTCAAATATATTTGCCGCTGAAATGAGTACTGAAAAAATGCCAAAACATGATTGGTCTTTTAAAGGAGTAACGGGAACTTTTGATAGAGCTGCAATTCAAAGAGGTTATAAAGTCTACAGAGAAGTGTGTGCTGGATGTCATTCAATGAAACTACTATATTACAGAGATCTAATGGATGTTGGATTTTCTGAAGCTCAAGTAAAAGTAATTGCTTCTGAATATACTGTTTTAGATGGTCCAAACGATGATGGTGAAATGTTTGAGAGACCAGCTAGACCTGCAGACAGATTTGTTAACCCATACTCAAATGATAATGAAGCGAGGGCAAATAACAATGGAGCTTATCCTCCAGATTTGAGTGTAATTACAAAAGCTAGAAAATATGGCGTTGATTATATTTACAACCTTCTTCTAGGTTATGTTGAACCTCCAAAGGGAATGGAGGTCGGTAATGGAATGTGGTACAATAAATGGATGGCTGGAAATCAAATAGCTATGCCAGCACCTATAGCCGATGGAAGTGTAGATTATGATGATGGCACTGATAATAATGCAGAACAGTTATCAGCTGATGTAACACATTTTCTTCACTGGGCTGCTGAACCAGAAATGGAAGAAAGAAAAAATTTAGGAATTAAAGTAATACTATTCTTTATTATTCTTGGAACGATTGTGTATTTAGCAAAAAACAGACTTTGGCGAGATGTTACTTAGACATTAAATAAAAAGTTCATTACATCACCGTCTTTGACGATATAATCTTTACCTTCTTGTCTCAACTTTCCTGAATCTCTACTTCCAACATCACCATTGTTTTCTATATAGTCGTTATAAGAGACAGTCTCTGCTCTTATAAATCCTTTTTCAAAATCAGTGTGAATTTTTCCAGCAGCTTGTGGAGCAAGTGTTTCTTTTTTTATTGTCCATGATCTTGTTTCTTTTGGACCACATGTAAAATAATTTATCAAACCTAAAAGTTCATATCCTGATTTTATAACCTTGTTCAATGTTGTTTGATCTAAATTAAGTTCTTTTAGAAATTCAAGTTTTTCTTCCTCATTATCTAATTCCGCTATTTGTGCTTCTATTGATGCAGAGATTAAAACTACAGAATGATTATTTTTTTTGGCAAAATCGATGACTTTTTTTGATAACTCGTTTCCAGTGTGAATAGACTCTTCATCCACATTACATATGTACATAGTAGGCTTTAGACTTATTAAGTTAAGACTATTTACAAAGTCAATTTCATTACTAGCAAAATCATCAATTTTTAAGATACTATTAGCATCTAGCATTTGCAAGATTTTATTTATTATATCGAATTGATGTTTAGCTTCATTATCATTTGCTTTTAATTTTTTTTCTAAACTAGTTTTTTTATTATTTAAGCTTTCAAGATCAGCTAATTGTAATTCTAAATTTATTGTTTCAATATCATCTAGTGGATCAATTTTTGATGATACATGAGTAATATTAGTATCTTCAAAGCATCTAACAACATGTGCTATTGCGTCAACTTCTCTAACATGTCCTAAAAATTTATTTCCTAAACCTTCTCCCTGTGAGGCTCCTTTTACTAATCCTGCAATATCAACAAAATCCATAAAAGAAGGAATTATTTTTTCACTTTTTCCAATGATCGCTAGTTTATCTAATCTGTCATCGGGCACTGCAACTCTTCCTATATTTGGTTCTATAGTTGCAAATGGATAATTTGCAGCTTCCGCTTTATTTGATTGGGTAAGAGCATTGAATAAAGTCGATTTACCAACATTTGGCAATCCAACTATCCCACACTTAAATCCCATAATTAATTTTGCTCACTTATTTTTGTTAAAAATAGAGGAATATCTGAAAATATTAATTCTAAATTTTTAACCATTTTATCAATTTTTTTATTTATTATTTCTTCTTCTGATTTTGAGAATTTATTTAAAACATAACTAGAAACTAATTCTTTATGTCCAGGGTGATCAATTCCAATACGTATTCTAAAATAATTTTCTCCTATAAATTGGTCAATACTTTCCAATCCATTATGACCTCCGTTTCCACCACCTTGTTTTATTTTTACTTTTGATAATTCCAAATCAAGGTCATCATGTATAACAAAAGTATGTTCTAATTTTATTTTATAAAAATTTACAATTTCTAAAACAGCTTTCCCAGATAAATTCATGAATGTAAGAGGTTTTAACACAAAGATTTTTTGATTATTAATTAAACCTGAATATAATTTTTTTATTTTATCTTCTTTGATTTTATCAAAATTAAAATTTGAGATTATATTATCTGCTAAATGGAAACCTACATTATGTCTGGTATTTTTATAACTTACACCTGGGTTCCCAAGTCCACAAATTAAAAACATATAGTGAAATATAAAGTAAAGTTACTTAGATTCTTTATTTTCTTCTTTATTATCAGAAGATTCTTCCTTCTTTTCTTCTGATTTCTCTTCACCACCTTCTGCGGCACCTTCTTCAGTTGTTTCTTCAGTTTTAGTTTCAACTTCTTTAGTTGGCGGAACTAAAGTAGCTATTACGAAATCTCTATCTAATATAGTAGGAGCAACTCCCTCAGGTAGTTGAATATTGCTAATTTTAACTGCATCACCTATTTCACTTTCAATTAAATCAAATTCTAGTTTGCTAGGTATATTATTTGCATTACATGTTAGCTCAACAAGTCTTCTAACAGTATTTAAAACTCCTCCTTTTTTCAAACCAGGACATTTATCTTGATTTAAAAACTCAACTGGAATTTCAACGTTTACTTTTGTATTTTCTTGAACTCTTAGAAAATCAAAATGTATAAGTCGATCACTTACAGGATGATATTGTAATTGTTTAGGAAGTATTTTTTCTTTTTTTCCATCAACATTAAGATCGATAATTGTTGAGTAAAAAGAACCAGTGCCCATTAATTTTTTAAGTATTTTATTTTCTAGAGCAATTTTCTTAGGCTCAGTTCCCTTGCCATAAATAATACCAGGGACCAATCCTCTCATTAAAAGACTATGATTAGAACCAATATCTTTATTTCTTTCTATTGCTTTAAAATCACTCATAAAATAAAAAATTTAATCGAAAAGGGCTGACACTGAAGTATCAGTGTTAATCCTTTTAATGGCATCACCCATTAAAGGAGCAATACTAATATGTCTAATGTTTTTTGTGCTTTTTACCTCTTTAGAAGGCTCAATTGTATCTGTTAATACTAATTCTTTTATCCTTGAGTTTTCAATCTTTTTAAGTGCATTACCGGATAGTACTCCATGCACAATATAAGAATAAATTTCTTTAGCCCCATTTTTACTCAAAGCCTCAGCAGCGTTACATAATGTACCTGCAGAGTCAGCTATATCATCTAATAAGATACAAGTTTTATCTTTTACATCTCCGATAATATTCATTACTTCAGACTCACCAGCCTTTTCTCTTCTTTTGTCAGCAATTGCTAGTCCAGCCTCTAATCTCTTAGCAAAAGCTCTAGCTCTAACAACACCACCAACATCAGGTGAAGCAACAACTAAATCTTTATTTCCATTGAATCTTTCTTTAACATCATCGATTATTGGCCTTACAGAAAAAATATTATCTAAAGGAATATCAAAAAAACCTTGAATTTGACCAGCATGCAAATCCATTGTTAACACCCTATCTGCACCCGCAGATGTAATTAAATTTGCAACAAGTTTGGCAGTGATTGGTGTTCTAGGTCCAGTCTTTCTATCTTGTCTTGCATATCCATAATAAGGGATAACAGCAGTAATCCTTTTTGCTGAACCTCTTCTTGCAGCATCTATTGTAATTAAAAGTTCCATTAAATGGTCATTTGCTGGATGTGATGTAGATTGAATAATAAAAACATCCTCACCTCTAATATTTTCATTTATTTCTACAAATATTTCTCTATCATTGAAGGTTCTAACAGAGGCATCTGCTAATGGAACATCAATATGTTTAGAAATTTTTTCTGCTAGGGATTTGCTACTATTACAGGCGATTATTTTCATATAATCAACTTATTTACTATATTAGAATAATAATAGATCAACTAAAATTAATCATTAAATGCAATGATATTGAGCATTCTTCCAGTATCTCTAAATTTTTGTGATTCCCTTCGGTGGCTAAAAAAAACTCTCTTATTTGAGAAGGTATCTTTGTTAATATTATATATATTTTTAATACCCAATTCCTTAAATTGATAGTTAATCATTCTTCTTAAATTAAATAAATCTTTGTCTTTATTTTTGTGTTTGAAGAAAATAGAGTATTTTTTATTTTTTCTTATAAACTTACTTTTAAATTCTTTTGATACTTCAAAGTTCTTAAAGCTCAAACAAGGACCAATAAGAACGACAATATTTTTTTTAATTATTTTTTGTTTAAAAAAATATTCTATACTTTTAGCAGCTATATTTTTTAATGTACCTCTCCAGCCTGAGTGAAGAGCGCAAATATATTTTTTATGCTTATCAAAAATAAAAATAGGACAACAATCTGCAGTCAAAATTCCTAACGCTATTTGTTTGTTTCTTGTGATTAACCCATCTCCAGAATATTTTTTACCAATATTTTTTTTATTAATTTCTATAATCTTGTTGGAGTGTATTTGACTAATAAATTTGATATTTTTTTTGATATTTAAATTTTTAAGGCAAATATCAATATTCTTATTTACATTTACTTTAGTATCTTTGCGATTTAAGCTACAGTTCAATGAATAGTTTTCTTTTTTTGATACCCCACCATTTCTAGTAAAAAAACCAGCTCTAACAAAAGGCTTAATTTTTGTATGTGTAAAATAATTTTTAGTAATCATAAGTTAGAAACAACAAGACACTTAAATAAGTTTCCCATCCTATTAACATTTATTAATCTATCCACTTCTTCATCTAATAAATTTTTATTTAAATTTGAATTTTTATTTTGTAATTTTATCTTTCGTTCTAGTATTCCGTATTTTATTAAAAAATCTCTTTGTGAAATAAATTCGTTGATCTGTAATTTGTTTTGTTTTGCTATTTCAATTAATTCACTGAAGTTTACATGACTTGAAATGTCTTGTTGACCTATATTTTCAAATATACTAGTTTTTTTATGATTATATATTGCTTGTAAAGTAAAGTTTTTTATTTTCTTATTATATCCATAATCAATTAAAATACATATACCCCTATTTTTTTTTAGATATTTACAAATTTGCTCAAAATATTTATTTCTTGAATAAGAAACTTCATAAATTTTTTGTCTTTTGAAGTTACTTAAATAATTTAATATTTTTTTACTAATTACTTGTTTATTTATAGAATAATATTTATTTTCCTTTTCATTAAATTTTACATATTTTTCAAACCAATGATTATTATCATTTAAAAATTGCCTTACAGGAAAACAGTCAAAAAATTCATTTGAATATATTATTGAAGGCAGTTTAGATCTGAAATTTAAAGCTTTTGACCATCTAATTTTTGATTGTTTAAAATAATTTAAATTTTTATTTTGTATTTTTCTTAACTCTTTATTTATTTCTATAAAATTAACATCAGCATTTTCAAAAAAATTTGGAAGTATCTTTGCAGTTCTTTCGATATCTTTAAACAATGTCCCATTTCCTGGACCTAATTCAATTAAATTAAATTTTGAGTTAATTTTTTCTTTCCAATGATAAAGTAAATAAACACCAATAATTTCTCCAAATATTTGTGAAATTTCTGGAGATGTAACAAAGTCAAATTTCCTTCCTATGGGTTTTTTGCTTAAGTAATAACCATTTCTTTCATACAGAGCAAAGTCAATAAATTTATCTAAACGCAAATTTTTTTTATTCTTAAAAAGTTTTATTTTATTAATTTTTCTTTTGCTTAACATTTTGAATTATCAATATTCCAAAAATAAAAAAAGGTATACATAGTATCTGGCCCATTGAGATAAAATTAAAAAATAATCCTAGGTGCAAATCAGGTTCTCTGACGTATTCAATTAAAAATCTAAATATTGAGTACAATATTAAAAATAGACCACTAATTACTCCATAAATTTTATATTTTTTTATCTTATAAAAATAAATTAATAATATGAGAAATAAGATAAATCCCTCAAGAAATGCTTCATATATTTGAGAAGGATGTCTTGGTATATTATCTATTGATGGATAAATAACTGATATATAAAAATCTGTTGGTCTGCCTATTAGCTCTGTATTAATAAAGTTTGCAATTCTACCAAAGAATAATCCAATAGGAGCAACAATTGAAACTAAATCAGATAAGTAGAAAAAACTTTTTCCATTAATTTTTGCAAATATTAAAGTACTGATTATTATACCCATCAATCCTCCATGAAATGACATGCCTCCATTCCAAATTTCAAATAGATAAAAAGGATTAGCTAAAAATTCATTAAGTTGATAAAAAATAACATAACCTGTTCGTCCTCCAATAATTACACCTAATACTGCCCAGATAAGAAAGCTATCTATATTTTTATTACTGTATTGATTTCCATAAATTGCATTTAATCTTTTAATAATATAAATCCCTAATAGAAATCCCAAGATATATGCTAAACTGTACCATCTTATCTCAATGAAACCGATTGATAAGATGACAGGATCTATTGATGGTTGAATAAAATTCATTTATCTATATTTAATATTATAACATGGTTGATAGAAACAAAATACTTTCCGATTTATCAAAATTTGCGGTTGATGCTATGAGCACCTTTTCAGGTCTTAAAGAGGAGATTGAAACAATTGTATCGTTAAGAGTTAATAAAATAATAAAAAAAATGAATCTTGTTAAAAAAGATGAATTTGATGCGTTGAAAAAAATGGTGCAAAAAGTAATGATGGAAAATGAAAAATTAAAAAAAACATCTTCAAGATCAAAAGAATCTAAGAAAAAAACAGTAAAAAAGAAAAAAACTATTAAAAAGAAATCAAAAAGGTAGGAATCCTCAAATAATTCACATTTTTTATAGATTTTGCCTTGCAAAATACGAGCTTAATCTAGTAATCAAGATATAGTACTAATTATATGTGCCATGACTATATAGTGTATGGAAAATGAAAATATATTCTTAAATCCTATAGATATTATTGAAGATGTTATTCATCAAAAAAAATGGAATTTTAGTAGAGCTGCTGATCATGAATTAGTTGCTGAGATAGCATCCCATTGGTGTGCTTACAGATTATATTTCACATGGTCTGAAAATATTAATGCGCTAAGTTTTTCAATAACTTTTGATATTAAGTTTCCTGAAACTAAACTTAATAAAGCTTATGAACTATTAGGACTTATAAATGAGAACTTATGGATTGGGCATTTTGATATAACAAGTAAAAATGGTATCCCAGCTTTTAGACATACTTTATTATCAAATAATTCAACAGAAACATTGCACAAAAAATTTGAAGATCTTGTTGATATTGGAATTTATGAATGTGAAAAATTTTATCCAAGTTTTCAGCAAGTTCTCTTTGATGATATTCCTCCTAAAGAAGCTATCAAATTTTCTAATTTTGAAGTTATTGGTAGAGCTTAATTTTTATTATAAATCTGCTATATTATAATAGATGAAAAATATCTTATTAATTGGATGTGGTCACATGGGAGGATCTCTAATGTCTGGATGGTCTAACTCTAAAAATTACACCATCAGTGTTATAGATAAAAAAAAACATGCAATTCTTAAAAAAAGAAATAGAAATAAGAAAATAAAATTTTTTAAATCAATTGATGATATCAATAATCAAAATAGTCTTGATTATATAATATTTGCAACTCGACCACTTGAATTAACAGATGTCTTTAAAGAGTTAAAAAAAGTAAATTTTAATAAAAAATCTATAGCAATAAGTGTAATAGCTGGCAAAAAAACAGAAATTTTTAAAAAAAATTTATTAAATATTAACAAAATTGTAAGAGTAATGCCAAACATGCCTGCATTAATAGGAGAGGGTGTTCATTGTATTTATACGAATAAATCTATTAATAAAAAAGAAATTAAAGAAATTGATAAATTGTTCTCTCTGAGTGGCAAAACAATTTTTTTTAATAGTGAAACTTTTATAGACAAAGCAACAGCAGTATCAGGGAGTGGTCCCGGTTTCATATTTCAGTTAATTGATATTATGGAAAAATCTGCAATTAATTTAGGTTTTTCCAAAAACAAAGCTAAAATTTTAATTAATGAAACTTTTAGAGGTTCTATAAATCTATTAAACTCTAATAATATTTCTGCTGAAAAAATGGTTGAAACTGTTGCAACTAGAGGAGGTACAACTGAAGCAGGAATCAACAAAATGAAATTAAATAAGGTTGATAATATTTTTAAACAAGTTTTTAAAGCAGCATACACAAGAGCAAAACAACAAGGTGAAGGTAAGTGAATCAAAATAAAATATCTCTAGCAAAAAAGACTTTACAATATTTAGAGAAAAAAAAATTAAAAGACATTAATTTAAAAAACTTTTTATCTAATAGTAAAGTGCCAAATATGAATAATAAAATTGATTTAATCTTAAATATTAATGACTTCTTCGATCTTCAATTAAAAAAGAATCTTGTTAATATAGAAAAATCATCTCAGAGAGATATGTTATTTGAAATTTTGATGGCACGTTATGATATATTAAATGAATATAGAGTTTCTGTAAAAAATATAATCAATCATTTTATGTCTAGACCGCAAGGAGTATTAAAACTTATTCCTAAATTAATTGAGAGCAAAATTTTAATTGCTACTTTTGCAAATATTAATCCTAGTGGTATTCAGGGTGTTATAAAAATAAAAATTATCTTTTTACTTTATTATATAACCCTATTTACATGGTTTAATGATGAAAATGAAAGTTTAGAAAAAACAATGAGTGTCTTAGATAAATATTTAAACAATATTGAAAAATTTATAAAATTTTCATGAGCTCTCATAATTTTATAAATTACAAAGAATTTGAAAATGTAGATATAAGAATAGGAACAGTAATTGAAGCCTATGAATATAATGAACTCAAAAAACCATCCATAATTTTGAAAATAGATTTTGGTGAAAAAATTGGTATAAAAAAAACTTCTGCACAGATACAAAAATATTATAAAGTTGATAAATTAATTAATAAGCAAGTTATTGCTGTTATAAACTTTGAACCTAAACAAATTGGTAAAATTGTTTCAGAAGTATTAGTTCTTGGTGTGCCAGATTTAGAAAATGAACCTGTTTTATTGTCTCCAGATAAACCGGTAAATAATGGAGGTAAATTATTTTAAAATCAAAGAGGTAGTAAAACTTTGAGTTGTAGACCTCCTAGATTTGACTCAGATAATTTAACATCACCTCCATGTGATCTAATTATATCTCTAGTAATAGTTAATCCTAAACCGCTTTCTCCTTTAAGTTTGTTCCTTGAGGGATCTAAAGTAAAGAATGGTTTAAACACATCTTCATATTTATCTTTAGGTATGCCCTCACCATCGTCGTTAAATTCAATTACACAATCTTTTTCATTTGTATAAAGAATTATTTCAATTTTTTTTGCATACCTTATTGAATTATCAATTATGTTATTAAAAGCTCTTTTAAGTTGGATCTGTCTACCAGAAGTTTGAATGTTGTTTTTCTCATTTATAGCTAACTTAACACTATTGCTTTCAACAGTTTTTACAATATCACCAATTAATTCATTTATTATAATTGTTTCTATTGGTTCAGGCGATTCTGTTTTTACAAAACTGACATAACTATCTAACATTGATGTCATTTCGTTAACATCCACCTCAAGTTCAGATTTTGCTTTTTCATCTTTCATCAATGAAATTTGCAATTTCATTCTTGTTAAAGGAGTTCTAAGATCATGACTAACACCAGCTAGCATTTCTGTTCTTTGCTTTAAAAATCTTTTAATTCTTGTCCTCATCTGATTGAAAGCATTAGCTGTTTGCCTTATTTCATATGCTCCCGCAATCTTAATATCCGGGGCGTCTAAACCTCTCCCAAATGTCTCAGCAATTATAGCCAGTCTTTTCAGCGGTCTTAATTGTCTACTCATTAAAAAGTAAGACATAAAAAAAAGAATGATAGAAGCAAAAATCATCCAAAGTAGAAACACAAAAGCAGATTCGCTGTATAGTCGATCTTTATCAACAACAATTTCTAAAATATCTTCCTCAATTTGAATATATATTAGAACACCCTCTTCAAGATTAGATAAATCATAATCAAACTTTTTTTTCAAATTACTCAATGATTGATTTAATCTGTTAGATAATATTCCTGAATTTAAACTAAATTTTGAAGACGATAACTCCTTATCATTAATAATATTGATTTTCATTTTAAAATCCTGATTTGCGATATTGATTGCATTATCAGTAAGATCACTTTTAATTAATTTAACTAAAACATTTATATCTGCAGCCACTGATTCAGTGAGTCTTTTAGAAATAATACTCCATGATGTTTGATAGAAAACAAATGAAGTAATTAGAACAATAATAATTATAGGTACAAAGATAATAATTATTGATCTTCCAATCAGTGTAGTAGGTATTATTTTTCTAATCATTAAATTTCATTACAAATTAATTTATATCCTTTGCCTCTAATAGTTTTAATAAATTGAGGTTGTTTTGCATTTGTTTCAATTTTTTGTCTTAACCGAGTAACTTGTACATCAACTTTTCTTAGTTCAGTTTCATCATATTCCTGGTCTGCTAGTTCTTCTCTTAAAACAATATCATTTCTTTTATTTATTAACTTAATAAGTAAATTATTTTCTCCTTCTGTTAAATAAATTAGTCTATCATTTTTCTGTAATTTAAAATTAGATGTATCAAAAGTAAATTCTCCAAAAGAAATTTTTATTTTATTATTTTTAATATCTCCAAATAAATCCAATAATTTCTTTATCCTTAAAAATAATTCTTCTGGTTCAAATGGTTTTGATAAATAGTCATCGGCTCCAATCTTTAAACCATCAATTCTATCTTTATCTTCTCCCATCGCAGTGAGCAAAATTACAGGAGTTTTCGAAATGTTTTTTATAAATTCAATTAGTCCAATACCATCTCCACTTGGCATCATTCTATCTAAGATAACTAAATCAAATAAAACAAAAGATAAAATTTCTTTTGCTTCATTAAAATCCTCGCTCAGATATATAGTTAAATTTTTTTCAGTTAAATAATCTTTTAGCAGTTCCCTCAATCTTTTATCATCATCAACAATCAAGATATTTTTATTCATTATTATCTATTTATTTCATCAAACTTTTCTTTATTTTTAACATCGACCATCTCATACAGAATTTTTTTAAAACCATTTATATCCATCTCATTAAATTTTAATAAAACATTACGTATTTTTTTTATTTGAATTTCAGATAATCTTCTCTCTAATTCTTGGCCTTTTTTTGAAAGTATTAATTTCTTAGTACGCTTATCTTCACCAACAGATAATATAATATATTTCTCGTTTACAAGTTGGTTCAATACTCTAGACAAGCTTTGTTTGGTTATTTTCAATATTGAAAGGAGCTCTTTAATTGTAAGATTTTTTTGCTTTCCAACAAAATATATTACTCGATGATGTGCTCTACCAAAATTTATTTTTTCCAATACTTTATCAGGACCTTCTGTAAAATCTCTATATGAGAAAAATAATAGCTCTATAATCTTTCTAATTTCCACCTCATTTAAAAAAAGAGGTGTTAACAATTTATTTAGGTCAGCCATATTGACTTAATTATGCATCACTGATAGTCAATTGTCATTAAAAAAAGTTAATTAAAAATATGCTTAAATCATTTGAAAATAGAGATGGATGGATTTGGATGAATGGTAAAATTATTCCATGGCAGGACGCAAATTCACATGTAATCTCCCAAGGCCTTCATTATGCAAGTGCAGTATTTGAAGGAGAAAGGGCCTACAATGGTAAGATTTTTAAATCAGAGGAGCATACTAAAAGGTTTTTCAAGTCTGCTGAAATAATTGGAATGGAAATTCCTTTCACTCATGATCAAATTAATAAAGCAAAATACGAACTTATTGATAAAATGAATTATAAAAATTGTTATGTAAGACCTCTTGCTTGGAGAGGTGGAGATCAAATGGGTTTATCAACAGGTAAATCAAATATCAATGTAGCCATTGCTGTTTGGGATGATTGGGCAACTTATTTTAAAATTGAAGATCAAAAGGCAGGTTTGAGATTAATTACATCTCCCTGGAAAAGACCTGCACCAGATACTGCTCCATATGAAGCAAAAGCTTCTGGACCATACATTATTTGCACTCTGTCAAAAGAATTTGCAGAAAAAAAAGGCTATCACGATGCTTTGATGTTAGATTACAGAGGTTATGTTGCTGAAGGAACAGGAGCAAACATTTTTTTTATCAAAGATAAAAATATCCATACTCCTATTCCAGATTGCTTTCTTAATGGGATTACACGTCAAACAGTTATTGAAATGGCAACTAATCAAGGTTTTGAAATTACAGAAAAGCATTTAATGCCTGACGAAATCGGAAATTATGATGAAGCTTTTTTAACGGGAACTGCTGCAGAAATTACTCCTATTAAATCTATTGATGATTTTAAATATAATACCGGTGATAATACTACTACTTTAAAATTTATGAATGATTTTAGCGATATGGTTAAAAACTCTAGCTAGAATTTTCTAACCATTTATTATCTCTATAATAAAATTCATTTTTCCAGAATGGTGCATCCTTTTTTAAATAATTCATAATAAATTCACAAGCTTCAAAACTATTTTTTCTATGTTGTGAAAAACAACAAACTAAAACAATTTTTTCATTAACAATTAATTTTCCATATCTATGAATTATCAAAGTATCAATTAAACTCCATTTTTTAGTCGCGTTATTTTCAATTTTTGATAATTCTTTAACTGCCATTTCTTTATAAACTTCTAAATCTAGATATTTTACATCTTTATTGTTATTTAAATCCCTTACATACCCAACAAAAGAAGTTAGTGCCCCTATGTCTGAATGTTTATTTTTTATTTTCTCTATTTCTTCTTCTAAATTAAAATTTTTTTTTTGTATTTTTATCATTACCCACCACTAACTGGTGGAAAGATTGCAATTTCATCAATTGGTTTTAAATTCAAATTTTCTGAAACATATTCTTGATTAACTGCAAATCTTAAAACATTTTGTAAAAAATGTTTTTTTAGCTCAGGATACAAGTTTTCTAAATATTTTTTTAATTCTTGTATGGTTTTAGGGTGATTTATATCAATTATTTCCTCTTCTTTATTTGTTATATCCTTAATCCAAGCAAAATATCGAATTCTCATTTTAAAAATGTTTTATTGACCCTTTAATATAATCATAAGCTGTGTAGAGAGTTAGAATTCCGGCAATCCAAAGAAAAGTCTTACCTAAATAAATAATAAATATTAAATTTAGATTACTTTCGGATAATATAAGTAATCCAAGTGAAGCTAGTTGAAGGAAGGTTTTTGTTTTTGCAATTCTTGAAACCGGTATACTAATTTTTATCCCTGCTAAGTATTCCCGTAAACCTGATACTGTTATTTCTCTTAATAATATTATTAGGGCTGGAATAGTATCCCAGTCTTTTATTACACCCTTTGAAGTTAAAATAAGAATTACTGCTGCTACTAATAATTTATCTGCAATTGGATCTAAAAATGTTCCAAAGTTTGTAACTTCATTTCTTAGTCTTGCTAAATAACCATCAAAGTAATCTGTTATTCCAGCTAAACAAAATAATATAAAAGCAATCCAGCCAAAATATGGATTCGTAAGATATATACAAAGAACTATAATTGGGATTATAGCAATTCTAATTATTGTTAGAATATTTGATATATTCATTTCTATTCTTTGTAGATGAAGAATTTTTTAAACGCTATGAAAATATTCATAAATTTTTGTTAGAATTGACTCAGGTATAGATTTAACCTCTTTTAATTCATCTAAACTAGCTAATTTTAATTTCTCTACTGTGCCAAAGTGTTTTTTTAAAATTTTCTTTCTTTCAGGACCTACTCCTTCTATTTCATCAAAGACAGATCTGACACTCATCTTTGTTCTTTTCGATCGATGTGTTGTTATTGCAAATCTGTGCACTTCATCTCTAATATTTTGTAAAAAGTGCAAAAGAGGATTATTTTCATTTAATCTATGTGTAAACTTATCATGTATAAGAATTTCTCTACCTGCATCTCTTTCTTCACCTTTTGCCATAGAGATTATTGGTATATCTATTTTTAAATTATCTAATACTTTTTTTGCAGAATTATATTGTCCTTTCCCTCCATCTATAAGCAATAAACTTGGCAAATCTAATTCGTTTTGAAATTTTGAATTACTAAATCTTCTAGTTAACATCTCTTTCATCATATAATAATCATCAACTTTATTTTTGTTTTCTTCAAGATCAAATCTAATATTAAATTTTCTATAATTTGATTTTATAAATCCATTTTGATTATAGGCGATCATTACACCTATAGGATGTTTTCCAAATGTATGACTATTATCGTAAGCTTCTATTTTTATAATTTCATCTTTGAGTTTGAATATTTTTTTAATTTCTGCATTAAAATTATCAAAAGATTTAAGTTTATTTAATTTGATATCTAAATTTATTTTAGAATTTTTTTCTGCAAATTTAAGTAAATTTTTTTTTGGCCCTTTTAATGGTTTAATAAATTTTATTTTATCAAAATTTTTTCCTAAAATTTGTGAATTATAATTTTTATCAATAAATATGTTAGTAATAATTATTTCAGGGATATCTTTTTCTGCATAAAATATATTTAAGAACCCTAACATTATTTCATCGTGATCCAATAAGTTGTCATGATCTGGAAAGAAAGCTTTACCACCATAAGAAGTATTATTTCTAAAAAAACTTCCATAGATACATGTTTTGCCTTCATTTGATGTTATTGCAAAAATGTCAGCATTTCTAATATCCTTTATTTTAATTGAATTATTTTGTTCAATATGTTTTAAAGCTTTAAGTCTATCCCTTAAAGATGCAGCCAATTCAAAATTATTTTTTTTTGAAGCTTTATACATTTGATCTGTAAAATTTTTTTGTATTTTTTGAGAATTGCCACTACTTAAAAAATCATCTGCTGCCTCTATTAATTTTGAATAGGCATCTTTTGTAATTTTTCCTCCGCAAGGACCCGAACATCTTTTAAGATAATAATTGAAGCATAATTTATTTCCTGCATTTACCTCTTTATCTGTACATGATCTTAAAAGAAATATGCGTTGTATGGTATTAATAGTTCTATTTACTGCATCTGGACTTGCAAATGGTCCATAATATCTACCTTTTTTCTTTTGTGGACCTCGATGTTTTTCAATTCTAGGAAAATCATGTTCTGATGAAATAAATATATAAGGGAATGATTTATCGTCTCTTAACAGAACATTAAATCTCGGTTTATGTTTTTTAATTAAATTACATTCAAGTATGATTGCTTCTAATTCTGTATTTGTAACAAAAAAGTTCATTGATTTGGTTAGACTAACCATTCTTTGAATTCTTCTGGTTAGGTTATTTAGAGATAGATAATTCTTTACTCTATTTGATAATACTTTTGCTTTTCCAATATATAAAATATTACCTTTATCGTCCTGCATTTGGTAAACACCAGGTTGATTTGGTAAAGTTTTAGATGTAGCCTTAATAATCTCTTGTCCAAGAAGCGTCATTTTATCAATCGTAAATAATTTATTTATCTTTAAATAGGAATTTTATAAAATTAATAAATAACTAACAAGATTATTGTAGTTCATTTAATAATTAATTTAATGTAGGTAAGAATAATATATTAAGGGTTTTGTTATGACAAAAATGACAACAGAAGAGGCTTTTGTAAAAGTTTTACAGAAACACGGTATTCAACACGCTTTTGGAATAATTGGATCGGCATTTATGCCGATATCTGATCTTTTTCCTAAAGCTGGAATAACATTTTGGGATGTTGCTCATGAGTCAAATGGCGGAATTATGGCTGATGGCTATACTAGATCAACTGGTAAAATCGCAATGTGTATTGCGCAAAACGGACCTGGTATAACTGGCTTAGTTACACCTATTAAAACTGCTTTTTGGAATCACACTCCAATGCTCTTAGTTACTCCTCAAGCAGCTAACAAAACTATTGGTCAAGGAGGCTTCCAAGAAGTTGAGCAAATGAACCTATTTAAAGATATGGTGTGTTATCAAGAAGAGGTTAGAGATCCATCTAGAGTTGCAGAAGTTTTAAATAGAGTTATTTCAAAAGCTATTAAAGGATCTGCTCCTGCTCAATTAAATATACCAAGAGATTTTTGGACTCAAGTTGTTGATATTGATCTTCCACCTATTATTAAATTTGAAAGACCTTCTGGTGGGATTGAAGCAATTAAGGAAGCCGCAAATCTTTTATCTAATGCAAAATTCCCAGTTATTTTATCTGGTGCTGGAGTGATATTAGCTGACGCTATTAATGACTGTAAAAAACTGGCAGAAAAATTAAGTGCTCCAGTTGCTTGCGGATATCAACATAATGATAGTTTTCCAGGTAAACATCCTCTTGCTGTTGGACCTTTAGGATACAATGGTTCTAAAGCAGCAATGGAAATAATTTCTAAGGCAGATGTAGTTCTCGCACTTGGTACAAGATTAAATCCCTTTTCAACTTTACCAGGTTATGGAATAGATTATTGGCCAAAAAATGCAGATGTCATTCAAGTTGATATCAATTCTGATCGCATTGGCTTAACAAAAAAAATTAGTGTTGGTATTTGTGGAGATGCAAAACTGGTTGCGGAACAAATTTTAGAAAATCTTGCAGCAAATGCAGGTGATCAAAATCGAAAAGAACGAGAAGAGTTAATTCATAAGACAAAGTCAGCTTGGCTACAAACATTAACTGGCCTTGATCATGAAGAGGATGATCCTGGTACATCTTGGAATAAAGATTCACGAAATAGGGAACCAGAGAAAATGTCACCAAGAATGGCATGGAGAGCTATTCAAGCAGGTCTTCCTGAAGATGCAATTATATCAAGTGACATAGGAAATAATTGTGCAATCGGTAACGCTTACCCGACATTTGAGAATGGTAGAAAGTATTTAGCGCCTGGTTTATTTGGACCATGTGGTTATGGTTTTCCATCTGTAATTGGCGCAAAAATAGGATGTCCCGATACACCAGTTGTAGGCTTTGCAGGTGATGGCGCATTTGGAATCAGTATGAGTGAAATGACTTCTTGCAATAGAGATGGATGGCCAAATATTACAATGATAATTTTTAGAAATTATCAATGGGGAGCGGAGAAAAGAAATACTACACTTTGGTATAATAATAATTTTGTTGGAACTGAACTTGATCCTAAATTAAGCTATGCAAAGATTGCAGAAGCGTGTGGATTTAAAGGTGTTAAAGTTCACACTCAAGAGGAACTAACAGAAGCCTTACAACAATCTTGTAAGGATCAAATGCAAGGCATAACAACTTTTATAGAAGTAATGTTAAACCAAGAATTAGGAGAACCTTTCAGAAGAGATGCTATGAAGGCACCAGTTGAAGTCGCTGGAATTGACCCTAAAGATACGATAGTTCAATAATTATTTCTGATCATTAATAATTAAAATTTTTTTGCTATATACTAATTTATTTAAACATATAACTAATTAAAATTATTAATGGATATTTTTCTCACAATAATAGGATTGGGTCTTTTAATACTAGGTGCAGAAATTGTCATCAGAGGTTCAGTAAGTTTTGGAAAAAAAATAAATATATCATTATTTGCTATTGGAGTTGTAATTGTTGCTGGGGGTACATCACTACCAGAGTTAGCAAGTTGTATTAATGCTGTACTTAATAATCATTCTGATCTTGCTTTAGGTGCAGTTGTTGGAAGCAACATAGCAAATTTAATTCTTGTTATGGCTGCTACAACAACAATTTATCCAATAGTAAAAATAAATAAGAATCAAATTAATCAAGCATGGATAAATATCTTTTTAGGTATTGTTTTAATTTTTATGACATTCTTTTATTTCAATTATATTTTTGGAATAGTTGCTATTCTTACTCTTATTTATCTAATGTACATTCAAATAAAAAAGGGAGAGTTAGATAATGCAGAAATAGATAAAAATGATTACTCAATGATAATTTCATTAATATTAATTGTACTAGGTGTTATATTTTTAGTTTTTGGTTCAGATTTATTAGTTAATTCAGCAATAAAAATAGCAAAAAAATATAATGTTTCTCAGACAGTAATAGGATTATCACTAATTGCATTTTCTACATCACTTCCTGAATTAGTTGTTGGAATTTTATCCGCAATTAAGAAGAAAGTAGATTTTGCATTAGGAAATATTTTAGGATCAAATATTTATAATGTACTTGGAGTGCTTGGAATAAGTTCTTTTTTTGGTAAATTTTCAATTCCTAATATTTTAGTGACCCAAGATCTATTTTTTATGATTTTTGTCACAGTTTTAATTTTGTTCTTTATGTTTTATTTCAAAAAGCTTACAAAATTATATGGGGTTATAGGTATTTGTTTATATTTTTCTTATATATATTTTATTTACGGATAACTTTATTTTCTACCAGATGTTAGAGCCACAGCTGCAATTATTACAAGACCAGTAGTTAAGTCTTTATAAAAAGGATCAGCATTTAAAATATTAAAACCATTATTAATTAATGCAAGTAGCATCACACCAGCTATTGATCGCCAGACAGCACCTGAACCACCATAAATACTTGTTCCTCCTAATATTACTGCAGCTATAGCTTGAAGCTCCATTCCCAAACCAGCTTGAGATGTTCCTAATGATATTCGAGATACTTGTATTGCTGCAGCTATTCCAGCTGCAAGTCCACAAAATGAAAAAGCAAAAATTTTGATAAAATTGACTTTTATACCTGATAATATTGATGCATCTTCATTTCCACCAATAGCAAAAATATATCTTCCTATTGTCGTTCTATTTAAAATAAAAGTAGAAATTATTGCAAAAACTATAAGAATATATACCGCAACATGAACTTCAAAAATTTTTTCTCTTCCTAACCAAGTAAACTCTTTCATCCTGACTGGAATAAGAAATCCTCCTGTGATTAAAATAGCTAAACCTCTAAATACTAAACTTGTTGCAATTGTAGATAAAAAAGAGTGTACTTTAAACGATGTAATTATTATTCCATTTAAATATCCTAAAATAATTCCAATAATTGGCGCAATTAATAAACCAATATATGGATTGTAATTAATCGCAATCCACGCCGAGCTTACACTGGCAACTGCAAATATTGCACCAGTAGATAAATCAAAACCTCCAACAATTATAACAAGTGTAAGAGCACAAGCAATTATTGCTAAAGGTGCATTTTGATTTAATATATTTAATAAATTTCTTGGGGTTAAAAAAGCGTCACTTGAAAGTGTCAATACTATCATTAATAAAACAATTAAAATCAAAACAGCATAATCTCTGCAGAAATTAATTATTTTTGGACTATTCATTACT
>CACOAX010000008.1 GCA_902625365.1 uncultured Alphaproteobacteria bacterium | reverse complement strand
TTTCTCAAGAATTTTTGAATTTAAATCTGGAATATGGCTTGCAATAAATTGGATCTGGGAAATTTTTAATTTATTCATTATTTTTATTTAAATTTTAGTAAAAAAATAACTCCACAAGTAAATACTATAATTGATAATAAATACATATTTAAAGTAAGAGAAAATGTTTCTGCTAAAAAACCAATTGCTGCTGGCATAATCATTGTTGAAGATAATCCAATAGTTATAAGATTGGTAACAGTCATAGGAATGCTTTCATTAGATTGCTTTACAGCTTGTCGAATAACTATGGGAACTAAGTTTGCTATAGCAAATCCATAAATACATAAGACTACAAGTATAATATAGAAATTATTTGTTAATAAAGATAAAAACATTATTGATGCACCAATCATAACAAAATGGCAACCTACAACTTTTTCAGTAAATAAATCAATTAAGGTATTGGAAAATAAATTAGCCAAAATACCTCCAATACTAAAAAAAATTAATCCCATGCTTGCTAAATAAAGAGGGGTTTTCAAATCCTTTGATAACCATAATGTTGACCAATCCATAATTATACCACCAGAACCAAAAACAAAAAATAACAAGAACCCAAATAAAATAACATTCGACTCTGGGATTTTAAATATTTCACCCTCACCTTTAAAATCTAAATCATTAGGTAAACCCAAATAAAAAACTAAAAATGCAACTAAAATAGAAGAGAAAGATAAAACAATAAAAAAAATATAAGGTTCAAAGTTATATCTCATAATTACACCAGCTAACCCACCACCCACAAGGATGCCAATGTTGAAACCCATCGCATAATAAGGAGTAATAATTTTTTTAAAATGTTTTTCAATTAACTGACAATGTATTCCGCCAATTGGTCCGGAGCCCCCCCATCCAATTCCAGCTGAGATGAATGTTAATAAAAAATAAAAATATGATGAAGATATGATTGCTAGTAAAGTAGAAAAAGTAATAAGTGGAAAAGCAAGAGACATTACTAGTTTTGTTCCATATTTTGGTACCAAAATTCTTCCAGCAATTTGATTTGATATGACAAAAAACAATCCAAAAATTAATATTGAAAAACTTAAATCAGTTTCATCAATTGATAACCTTTTCATATTCCATGGTGTTATCCCAAAGTAACACCCAACAACAATCATAGGATAAGCTGATGTTATTATTGAAGCAATTGTTGCTTTTCTAAATATCTTAGTTTCTTCTAACACAAAATTTATTACCAACGATGATGAACATCATCATAGAAATATTTTGTATAGATATCATTTATCTCATTCATTAAAGAAGTAATTTTGTTAACTTCACTAGAGGCAGTATTAAGATTTACATGATCTTTATTTTTCGCACCTGGAATTACAACACTCACAGCATCATGCATTAAAATCCATTTAAGAGATAGTTGAGACATAGTTATACCAGATGGCATTATATTCTTTAGTTCTTCTACAGCCTCTAAAGCTTTAAAATAATTGACTCCGGAGAATGTTTCACCAATATCAAAAGCATCACCATTAATATTGTAATTTCGATGATCATCAGTAGCAAAAGAGGAATCATGTTTAAATTTTCCTGACAACAATCCACTAGCGAGGGGAACTCTAACTATTATTGCTACTTTTTTTTCTTTTGCAACTTTAAATAATTCTTCTGCAGGTTTTTGTCTAAAAATATTAAAGATAACTTGAATTGATTTTGTGTTAGGTTTTTTTATACATTCTAAAGCTTGATCAACTGTTTCAACACTAAACCCATAATTTTGTATTTTTCCTTTAACTACTAAATTATCTAACATTTCAAATGTATTATCTGATGAATAAACTTCTGTTGGTGGACAGTGCATCTGTAATAGGTCAATTGTTTCTGTATTTAGATTTAATAAGGATCGATCTACAAAAGACTCCATTAAATTTTTATCATAATATCCATTTGCAACGTGAGGATTAATACGTCTACCAGCCTTTGTTGCTACATAGATTCTATCAGAAATAGAATTTATA
This sequence comes from uncultured Alphaproteobacteria bacterium, assembly GCA_902625365.1. Taxonomy (GTDB): domain Bacteria; phylum Pseudomonadota; class Alphaproteobacteria; order HIMB59; genus CACPNW01. Next base: position 33,924 of record CACOAX010000008.1, on the reverse strand, counting down.
AATTTTCCAACAAATTTTTCACTTCTTCCATCACCATAAACATCAGCTGTATCAAAAAAATTTACCCCATTTTCAAATGATGATTGCAATACTTCATTCGCCTTCTCGTCACTTACATTGCCCCAATCAGCACCGATCTGCCAACAACCTAAACCTATTTCAGATACATTCCAATCAAGAGAGCCAAATTTTCTATATTTCATATTTTAATTTAAGATTATCTGTTCAATTACTAAAGTGCCATTACCGACAGCTAAACCTATTAGACTTTAACAAAAATTATTATCACTGCAAGCTGATATTACAAATGTGTCAATTAATATCCTTAAATGAGTAACTTACTAAATATTCAAATTTATTTTTAATAGTATTTTTATAAAAAAAATATTATTGTATAATTTAATGGAAAATAAATTATTTAATATATGGAATAAAGGTGAAGCTGCAATCAACGGTTGGCTATCCATACCTAATTCTTTTACAGCAGAGGCATTTGGAAAAATGGGTTGGGACTCAGTAACAATAGATTTACAACATGGTCAAAATGACTACTCAACCTCTGTCTCAATGATACAAGCATTGGCAAATGGTACGGCAGTTCCTCTTACAAGAGTTCCATGGAGCGAACCTGGCATAATAATGAAAATGTTAGACCTCGGAGTATTAGGAATAATTGCCCCAATGATAAATACCAAAGAGGATTGTGAAAAATTTGTATCTTATTGTTATTATCCTCCTATTGGTCAAAGAAGTTTTGGCCCAATGAGAGCACAGGTTGCTTATGGATCCGATTACTATCAGCACGCTAATAAAAATATAATAAGTTTGGCAATGATTGAAACAAAGGAAGCTGTAGAAAATTTAGATTCTATTCTTTCAGTTCCAAACTTAACTGGTATTTATATTGGACCTGCAGATATGAGTTCTTCTTATGGTTTACCACCTAAGTTTGATGTTAAAGAGGATCCAGTTTTTTCAAATATAAAAATGATTGTAAAAAAAGCTAGAGATAGTGGTAAGGTAGCAGGTATTCATAATGGCTCGGTTCAATATTTGAAAGAAATGATTGAAATTGGATTTCAATTTACTAGTTTATTATCAGATTTCAGAATTATGTCATCTCATGCAGAAAGCTTGTTAAAAGAAATAAAAAATGTTGATAATAAATCTGATAATACTAGCACATATTAATTGCAACTCAATTACTCACTAAATCCTCTTCCATTTTAATTAATTCATACCATCGATTTTCTTTTATGTTGAGATCACTGTTAAGAGCTTCCATTTTTAAAGTTATTTCTTGATAGCGTTCAAAATTTTCTAAATATAAGTTTGTATCCTTCAATTCATTTTTTATATCTTCTAATTCTTGTTGAATATTTTTTATTTGGTTTGGCAGTTGTTCTATTTCATATTGAAACTTATATGATAATCTAGGTCGTGAATTCTTTACTTTATTACTTTCTGAATGTGATTTTTTAGTTTCTTTATATTCAGTAACTTTTTGATTTTCAGATTTTAAAAAATCACTGTATCCACCAAAAAATAGTGATACATTTCCATCCGCTTTAAAATGTAAAATTTTATTTACGGTTTGATCTAAGAAATCTCGATCATGTGATACTATTAATAATGTTCCATTGTAATTAGATAGCATTTCAGTCAACAAATCAAGAGTTTCTAAATCAAGATCATTTGTTGGCTCATCTAATATAAGTCCAGTTTTTGGATTAGCTAATACTTTTGCCAAAAGTAATCTGTTTTGCTCACCTCCTGATAATGTTTGTATAGTATGGTTGACATTTTTAGGATCAAATTGGAAATCTTTAACATAACTACAAACATGTCTATCTTTTCCTTGAACTTTTAGATAATCTCCTCCTGATGGAACTAAAATATCTTTAACAGATTTTCTTCCATTTAGATCATTTCGCATTTGATCAAAATAAGAAAATTCTAGATTTTTCTTTAGTTTAATTTTTCCTTTTGATATTTTAATTTCATTTAATAATGTTCTCAAAAAAGTTGATTTACCGCTTCCATTATTACCTAACAGACCGATACGATCATTTTTCGAAATTTTTATTGATAAATTTTTAAAAACAAATTCACTTTGATTTGGATATCTTACAAAAACTTCTTGTAGCTCAGCAATAAACTTAGATTGATCAGTTGCTTTTTTAGATACTTGGGGTCTTAAAGATTTTATTGCACTCCTGTATGATGCTTCATCTTGCTCTAGTTTTAATTTTAATTCTTTTGCTCTTTTAAGTCTTTTTTCATTCCTTTTAACTCTAGCTTTAACTCCTTTATTGGCCCACTCAAGTTCAATATTAACAAATTGCTTTCTATTCCTTAGCTCTCTGTACTCTTGATTTAATAATTCTTCAGACCATTTATCAAAATCTCTAAAACCTCTAGGACTGACGCGTAATTTTCCACGATCAATCCAAAATACCTTATTTGTAAAGTTACTTAAAAATGTTCTATCATGACTAACACAAATAATTGTTTTATTTAAATTACGTAAGAAATTTTCTAACCACTCAATACATTGAAGATCTAAATGATTTGTTGGTTCATCTAATAAAAGAACGTCTGAATCAATTAATAAAGATCTGATCAAATAAACCTTTCTAATCTGACCACCGGAGAGTTCTTTTATATTTGCATTTTTATTTAAGTTTAATTTATCACAAAATATATCAACAAAATGTCTATTTTTTTCATTTACAATATCTGATAAATTTTCCTCAATACTTGAACTTTTTAAAGTTTCAAATTTTTGATTGAAATATCCTATTTTTAGATTTGGATAATTCCAAATTTCTCCTGCATCTAAATCTTGATCACCATTAATTGTTCTCATTAATGTTGTTTTGCCAACACCATTTTTTCCTACAAGAGCGATCATATCTCCCTTATGTAAATTGAGATTAAAATCTTGGAAAATTATTTTTTTCCCAAACTTAATTTCTACATCTCTTAAAGAAAAAATTAAATCGCTTACCACTTTCTAAGTTTTATATAATTTTGTAAAATACAACTATAAAGTCAAGTATCATAAAAATTAAAAATAAAATAATAACTCTTGTTATTGACCACTGTCCTTTAGGAAAAATATAATTAAAAAATTTCATCATTTATTTAAGTTAATCCATTTAATGCAATCTTCAAGCCTGTCGTCACCCCAAAATACTTCTCCTTCATAAATAAAAGAAGGACTTCCAAAAACGCCTTTTTTGTATGCAGTCTCAGTATTTTGTAGATATTGATTTTTTATCTTATCTTCATTAGCTTTTTTAATGATTTCATCATGATCAAGATCTAGTTCATTAAAAATTTCTGTTAAATTAGGTTCTGTTGCTGGTTCTTTTCCCTGCTGGAACCATCTTTGATATGTTTTATAAACATAATCAACTCCCCAACCCTCTGACATACCAAGTATTGCTATTTGGTTGGCTAAATCAAATTGTGATAATGGATAAGGTGCTGGAACTTTAGCATCAAAACCATAAAATTTTGCTCTTCTTTCTATATCTCTCCACATGTAATCAGACTTAACTTTTTTAGATGGAGGTGTGAAAGGTATATTATCCATATCCATCATAATTTTTCTAACACTAAATGGTTTCCAATTTATTGATAGACTCTCTTTCTTTGCCACTTCAGCAATTCTACTTACTGAAAGATATGTATAAGTACTTCCAATTGAAAACCAAAAATCTATATGTTTCATTAAAATATAATATAAAATATTTTCAATTATTCAATAAATATAATAAATGAATATTAATTTATAGAGGTATGTCATTAATGAGAGTATTAGAAACAACTTGGGAATAAAATATTAGTAGGAATTCATCCTGCTAATATTGTCGAAAAAGATTTTATTTATTTTCTATTATTTTATTAAAATAATTTTTATAAATTTATTTAAATGAGCGAAAATAGTTTTAAAAAACAGAGAAATGCATGCTTTGGTGTAGCTTTTTTATTAATGTTTATAATAGGAGTATATTTTGTTCATATTCCTTGGAATATAGATAGACTTAATATTACTGAATCTCAGCTTGGATTTGGTATTTTTATATTTGGAATTTTCAATTTCTTTTCTAATCAAATATCAGGAAGAGTAATAGTTCCTAAAATAGGAACAACAAAAACTATAGTTATAGGTATACTTATCTTTTCTTTTTGCCCCCTTTTATTAATAAGTGTACCCAATTATAAAACATTCTTAATTTCATGGATACCTTTTGGAATTTCCATAGGTCTTTTATTTCCTACCATGCAAACACAAATCTCTATTATTGAAGAAAAAACATCAAAAATAGTTACGCCTTTATTTCAAGCTTGTTTCAGTGCAGGATCACTTTTTGGAGCATTATGCGCAGCTTTTTTTATTCAAAATATTTCAGATCCGAGAATTACTTTTGTTTTAATAGGTACAGTTTTCTTTATTTATATTTTAATTATCTTAACATTTGGGATGAAAAAACAAATTGAACCTATTCAAAAAATTTTAAAGTTTAAATTACCTTCAGGAAATGTTTTTATTTATGGTTTTTTATTGATGATGAATTTTGCAACCTTAGGTATAATTATTGATTGGTCTCCCGTTTGGTTAACAAAAGATCTGAAAGCTCCATTATATTTAGGTGGAATTATTATATTATTTTTTAATCTAGGTGAAATATTTGCAAGAGTACTTGCAAGTAAATTAATTATTTTTTTAAATGAACAAATAGTTGGTGGATACTTTAGTTTATTTTCTTGTATAATATTAGGATTATCGGTTGTTACTATGAATCTTCATTTTATAATTCCAGGAATGATATTATTTGGATTTGGTACTGCAAATTTTGTTGCTATAGTTTATCGGCAAGCAATAAAGAGTTCTAATGAACCTATAAACTTAACTGTATCTAACTTGGCAACGCTAGGATTTGCAGGTTTTATTTTTGGGCCAGTTATAGTTGGATACATGGCAGAATATTATGGCTTAACCTTTAATATGTATGTTCTTTCTGTAATATGGGCAATCAATGGTTTATTATTATTATACTTAATGAACAAAGATAATAAAAGCTGATATAGTATAATGGTTATTACAGGCCGTTGGTAACGGTCAGATCCAAGTTCGATTCTCGGTATCAGCACCATTAAAATGAAATATATTATTGTAATCTTAGTTTTTTTTGTAAATTTAGAAATTATGGCGAAACAAATATCTGAGTTAAAATGGGAAAAGAGATTAGTTATTATTTCTTTCAAAATTAAAGAGGACAATATTTATCTATCATCAAAAAAATTCATTGCTGACAATAAATGTTCAATAAAAGATAGAAATTTAGAATTTATTTTCTTTGAAAATTTTAGAAATGATATTTTTAAAATACCAAGTTTTGTAAATAAAAATTTTGGAATATGGTTAATTGGTTATGATGGATTAATTAAAGATTATAGCAAAGATGACAAAATTTTTTTAAGATTATTTTATATAATTGATTCTATGCCTATGCGAAAAGAAGAGATGATTAAAGATAAATGCTAAATTATTATTTATTTATATTTTTATAAATACATGTTTCTATTTCATAATATGTCTTTAAAGATATTTCATTTAAATATGGTAACATTTGCATAAATATTGCACACCCTATGTTATGTTTAAAATCTATCCAAAAAAAACTATTAAAGATGCCTGACCATGAAATACTGCCTTTTGGTCTGCCTTGAAGAGTATTATTATTATTTATCATAAAACCATATCCAAATTTTTTTTCAACACTATCATCATAATCTAATGATGCTGCTAACCCATGATCAACAGATGAGATAGATTCAACTTCAAGTTTACCTATTTGATTAGTTTTCATTAAATTTATTGATTTTTGAGAAATGATAAGATTGTTATTATTTAGGAATAAACGCATAAATTTTGCATAATCTTGAGTTGTTGAAACTAATCCTCCTCCACCTGAGTCAAAAGATCTACTTACTCTATCATCCTGATATTTAGCAATATCTTTATTAATCATTAGTCCATTGTCAATATAGTTATAGATATAAGCTAGATTTTTAAAATTGTTTTCATTCAATTTAAAAGTAGTGTTATGCATATCAAGTTTGTCAAATAAATTTTCTTTCATGTAATCATTTAATTTTTTATTTGTTAATTTTTCAATTATGTAGCCAAGTAAATCAGTACTTATGCCATAATTCCATTTAGTTCCAGGTTCAAATAAAATTGGAGCATCAAGAAAATCTTGTCCATCGTCTTGTATATCTTGTAATAATTTTTGGTCGACTAAATATTTAATTTCTGGATTAAGAAATTGGTAACCATATCCTGAAGTATGATTTAATAAATGTTTAATTTTTATTTTATTATTAGCTTTTTTAAACTTAATATTATTATCTACTAATTGAACAATTTTTATTTTTGAAAAACGTTTATCAATGTCTTCAAGTTTAGTTTCTAAACTAATTAAGTTTTTTTCTATTAATTGAAAAATACACAAAGATGTAATTGGTTTAGTCATAGATGCAATTCTTACAATTGAATTTTCATCAAAAGGAATTTTTTTTTCTAAATGATTGTAACCATGGTATTGTTCAAATATATTTTTATCCTTATTAGTAATTATAACAGATAAGGATGGAACATTGTTTTTATCAAAAATATTTTTAATATTCGCGCTAAGTATTTTGATATTCATAAAAAACTTTATATAAGTAATTATTTTAATAATATAATAATATTAAATATTATTATAATTTCTAATTATAAATAATAAATTTAAAGCTGTAACAAATGTAAAAATAAATGCATTAATAGTAATAATATACAAGTTTGTTTCTCCTGGGCTATTTGTAAATACATACCTCCAGAAATTAACAGATACTAAAAATTGAAGTATAAAAATACAATAAATAAAGGGGGCCTGTTTATCAATTCCTCTAAAAATAATCGTTATAAGAGCTACTACAAAAGATAAAAATATTATACCAATTATTTCAGATAATCCTGCAACTGCATGGTTAAAGAAGCCTAAATTATTTAAAGTAAATTCATCCGTAAATATTAGTAGTTGAGTAGAATAATAAGAGAAGAAAATAATATTAATTATTATAATCAATTTATTTATATTTTTTTTGAACATATCTGTGTATCATGTAAAAAAAATAAATAAGCAATATGGAAATTACATTATACTATTTTAAAATACCTTTCTGGAGAGCAGAAGTAACAAGATTAGCTCTATTTATAGGAGATATTCCTTTTAAAGATTATAGAATAGATGGAAAAGAAATAGATAACTTAAAAGCAACAGGATTATTACCTAATAATCAAATAGCTCCTTTTAAACAATTGCCAGTATTAGATGTTGATGGGGAAATAATTGCTCAAACAGGTGCAATTGCAAGATTTTGTGGAAAGTTAACAGACTTATATCCAAAAAATAATAATCTTGAAGCAGCTAAAATTGATCAGATTATTGATGCAGCTCAAGATATGAACTACCTTGTAACTCTATCTGGCAGAGATAAAGAAAAGGATCGATTAGAATTAGCGAGAAAAATATTAGCAACAAAACATCTACCAAAATGGTTTGCATTTCTTGAAAACTTACTTGAGAAAAATAATGAGTCACATTTTTTTGTTGGTAAAAAAATTTCTATTGCTGATTTGGCAATTTGGAGACTACTTGGTTGGCTCACTTCTGGACTTTTAGATGGAGTGCCAACTGATATACTAGAACCATACGAAAGGTTAAAAAAATTAAGAGAAGAAATATATAATCATCCAAAAGTGCATGAATGGATGATAAAAACATATGGAAAAGTTATATAATAATTCAATATGACAGCCTTAAGTGTTAATGTAAATAAGTTTGCTTTAGTAAGAAATGCTAGAGGTGCTAATTTACCAAACTTGATTGATATTAGTAAGAAATGCTTAAACTACGGAGCAGATGGAATTACTGTACATCCTCGTCCTGATGAAAGACACGCTAAATTTTCTGATCTAGATCCATTAAAAAGTCTGTTGTCAAAATTTGAAAATAAAGAATTCAATATAGAAGGATATCCATCAGATTTTTTTGTCAAAAAAGTAATTGAAGTTAAACCAGATCAAGTAACTTTAGTGCCAGATCCACCTGGTGCTCTTACCTCTTCTTTTGGTTGGGACTGTGAAACTAACAAAAATTTATTAACAAATATAGTTAGTGAATTTAAGAGAAATAATATTCGAGTTTCAATATTTATTAACCCATCTATAAATACACTGGAAAATTTAGAAGTAATAAAGACTGATAGAGTAGAACTTTATACTTTTGATTATGCTCATACCTTTAATGAAAATAAGGAAAAAGCAATTAAAGATTATATAGATGTAACAAACTATCTAAAAAAAGAGTTTCCAAAAATTGAATTAAATGCTGGTCATGATTTAAATTTAGAAAATTTAAAGTTTTTTTTAGATAAAATAAATAATGTTAAAGAGGTATCTATTGGTCATGCTCTCATCTGTGATACTTTTGAATTTGGCTTACAAGAAACCATCAAAAAATATTTAACCCTAACAAATAAATAAGTGACTTTTATATTTTGGCTTCAGTTTGCTACTGTCTGTGTTGCAGGAGCAATGTCACCAGGTCCAAGTTTAGCGTTAATTATTAGAAATAGTATTACAATTAATCGATTTGCTGGTTTCATGACTGCTGTTGGTCATGGATTAGGAATGGGTGTGTATGCAATTTTTGCAGTTACTGGATTATCAATAATTTTAACAGCAAACGAATTATTATTTCAATTAATTCAAATAATTGGAATTCTTTTTTTATTATATTTAGGTTTTCAATTTATATTAAAAAAAAATGAGGAAATAGATAAAATTAAGGAACAAAAAAGTATTAATTCTTTCCTACAAGGATTTTTGATAGCAATTTTTAATCCCAAAATTCTTATATGGTTTTCAGCTGTCTTTTCTCAATTTGTAAAAATTGATGCCTCCTTTTATTCTCATTCAATTCTTGTTGTAACAGCTTCCGTTATTGATGGTATTTGGTACATTATTGTTTCTCTTGTTGTGACAAGTTATGGAATGAATGATTTTTTCCAAAAAAGGCAGGGTATAATACAAAAAATATCAGGATTTATTTTAGTTTTAATTGGTATTTTGTTAATTGTAGATTTCTTCTAAAACTCTTAAAATATTTTTTCCCATAATTTTTTCAATTTCTAAATATTTATAACCTCTTTTTTCTAAAGACTCTTGAATTATCATATGATCTAAACAATCATTCCATGAATGGGGCAAACAATCAAGTCCATCGTAGTCACTGCCTATACCTACATAATCAATTCCTATTTGATTAATTACATATTCAATATGATCAACAAATACTTCTATACTTGGGCATATTTCTGCTAATTTTTTTTGAAGAAAATGTTGTTTTGCTATCCATTGAGAGGTTTTATTGGAATATTTTCTTTCAATAGAATTTAATTCATCAAGATATTTATTCCTTTCTTTTGATTCTCTTTCTTTAAAAAATTTATCAATAAAAAAAGGATATGGATTTAAACCAATTAATCCTTTTGATTTTTTGATAGCTTCAATTTGATCATCTTTTAAATTACGAAAATGTGGACACAAATTATACACGCTAGAATGTGAGGCAATAAAAGGTTTGGTACTTATTGATGCAATGTCCCAAAAACTTTTCTCTCCAATGTGAGAAACATCGATTAACACATTATTATCTTGGCAAATGTAAATAACCTCTTTCCCAAATTCATTTAAGCCATGGCTTTTAAGTTTAGACAAATTGTATTTCTCATCATAATTTGATGAAACCCAATCCAAAGAATGATTCCAAGTTGGGCCAAAATAGAAAAGCCCTCTTTCAATAAAATGATATAAATTATTGATATTATTTTCTAAGCCCTCTCCCCCTTCCATTGAAATTGGAAGCATTGTTTTATTTTTATCTATTCCTTCATTAATGTCTGAGATTTTTTTGGGGATGATAATTTCTTCATGTGATGAAATTCTTTCAATCTCATCATACATTTTATCAGCTCTCTTAAAAAAATTTGGTTCTTTAGCATTGCTAGAGACCCAAATTATTAGAATCTCTAAATCAATTTCAGATTTTAGTAACCTTGGTATGTCCGTATGCCCATGCGATGTAAGCTTTGTAACATCTTCACCTTCAATAACTCTTTGCACAAGATCATTATGCAAGTCAGCAACAAACATCTAATTATTTTACAATCTCCATTTTAATTATTTTATCTGGATCAGCAGGTGGTTCACCTCTTGTGATATTATCAACGTATTCCATACCTTCAGTAACTTGAGCCCAAACGGTATATTGACCATCTAAAAAAGAGCAATCATTAAAACAAATAAAAAATTGACTATTGGCGCTGTTTGGATTTTGAGCTCTTGCCATTGATACTGCCCCTCTTCCATGATTCTCAGAAGAAAATTCTGCCTCAATATCTGGAAGTTTTGATCCACCTGTGCCTGCTCTTGATAAGTTAAAATTATCATTACTTGAATTTCCAAATTCTACATCACCAGTTTGAGCCATAAAGCCATCTATAACTCTATGAAAAACAACTCCATCATATTGTCCTTCTTCAATAAGTTGTTTGATTTGTTTTACATGTTTTGGTGCTACGTTTGGTTTTGTCTCTATTACAACAACACCATCTTTAAGTGTCATATGAATAGTATCTTTCTTTTCATCAGCCATTGAAATCTCCCCTTGTAAGAATATTGAGAATATGAAGATGAAAATAAATAGTTTTTTAAGTTTATTCATATTTGTTTTCTTTACCTTCACCCAAATTGTTTTATATATATGTAATGCACATCTTTGAAGAAAATATCAAGAAATTAGATCTAAAAATTCCAGATATGCCAACTCCACTTGCAAATTACGTACCCTTTAAGGTTGCAGATAATACTGTTTATGTATCTGGTCAAGGACCCGTAATTGATGGTAAAATTCTTTATAGTGGAAAAGTTGGTGTAAATATTTCTGAAGAGGACGGAATAAAAGCTGCTGAAACTTGTTGCATTAATATTATTGCAGCTCTTAAAACATCGATAGATGGTGATTGGGACAGACTAGATACTTTTTTAAAACTTGGAGGTTTTGTAAATTGCAATGATAATTTTACCAATCAACCAAAGATCATAAATGGAGCATCAGATTTATTAGTCAATATTTTTGGTGACAAAGGAAGACACTCAAGATTCGCAGTTGGTTCAAACGCACTTCCTCTAAATATTTCTGTTGAAATAGACGCCATCATTAAAATCAAATAATAAACTTAATATGAGTAAATATTTTTTTTGCTCTTCGCTTAATGATATTAAAATATCAGATTGGAATGAATGTGTTGGAAATGATCATCCATTCTTGCAATATGAATTTCTTCACGCATTAGAAGAAAGTAAAAGTGCAAATACTAAAACAGGTTGGCAACCATATCATTATATAGAAAAAGAAAATGATAAAATTATCTCATTATGCCCTCTTTACATAAAGAACCATTCGTTTGGAGAATATATCTTTGATCATTCTTGGGCTGATGCTTATCATCGATATGGAATAAATTATTACCCAAAACTTCAATCCGCAATACCGTTTACACCAGTTACTGGTGATAGAATTGTTTTAAACAAGTCAATCAAAAATAAAAAGAAAAAACAAGCTCAAGTAATTAAGAACATTATAGAAGAAGCTAAAAAAATAAATGTTTCTTCCCTGCATTTTAATTTTGTAAATGATGTCTCTAATTGGAATGATGTTGAGAATATAATGATTAGATCAGGGATACAGTTTCATTGGCATAATAATGAATATAATAAATTTGATGATTTTTTAAATGACTTATCTTCTAGAAAAAGAAAAATAATTAAACGGGAAAGACAATGTATTGAAAAAAATAATTTACAAGTAAAATTACTTAATGGAGATGATATTAAAGAAGAGCATATAAGTTTTTTTTACGATTGTTACTTAGATACTACTGGAAGAAAATGGGGATCTACATATTTAACTAAAGAATTTTTCTTTGAAATATTATATAATTTCAAAAATAATATTTTACTTATAATGGCTTTCCAAGAAAATAAAATGGTTGCCTCTGCAATTAATTTTATAAGTAAAACTCATTTATATGGTCGTTTATGGGGGTCAAAATACGAAATTCCCTTTTTACATTTTGAGCTCTGTTACTATCAAGCAATAGAATATGCCATTAGAAATAACATTAAAATAGTTGAGGCTGGTGCTCAAGGTGAACATAAGTTACAGAGAGGATATGTTCCTACTAAAACATGGAGTGCGCATTGGATTAAAGATCAAGAATTCAGCAAGGCAATTCAAAATTTTCTTGATAATGAAAGTCAGTTAATTGATAGTCAGAAAGAAAGATTAGATGATTTTCTCCCTTTTAAAAATTAAGCAAGTTCTTTTTTAACTTCTTGCTTATTTGAAAATTCAAAACTAATTTTTTTATCCTTGCATGTTATTTCTACGTGACCACCCTTAGATAATTTTCCAAAAATTAGTTCTTCAGCCATAGGTTTTTTAACTTTTTCTTGTATTACTCTTCCCAATTCTCTTGCACCATAAACCTCATCATAACCTTCTTCAGCTAATAATTCTTTTGCTTCCTTATTAATTGATAATGAAACACCTTTGTCTTCAAGTTGAGCCTCAATTTCTATGATGAACTTATCTACGATAGAAAGTACTATATTTTTAGATAAATGATTAAAATGAATTATTGAATCAATTCGATTTCTAAATTCGGGTGAAAAGATTCTATTAATTGCATCACTACTATCATCATTAGATCTTTTTGCATTAAATCCTATTTTGTTTTTAGATACATCAATTGCACCAGCATTAGTTGTCATGATTAATATAACATTTCTAAAATCTATAGTCTTGCCATTGTGATCAGTCAATTTTCCATAATCCATTACTTGAAGAAGTATATTGAATAAATCAAAGTGAGCTTTTTCAATTTCATCTAAAAGAAGTACACAATGAGGATTTTGATCTACGCCATCTGTTAATAATCCCCCTTGATCAAAACCAACATAGCCTGGAGGAGCGCCGATCAATCTGCTCACGGTATGACGCTCCATATATTCTGACATATCAAATCTAAGAAGTTTAATACCAAGTGTATTACTTAATTGTTTAGCTACCTCAGTCTTTCCAACTCCAGTAGGTCCGGAAAATAAATAAGAGCCTATTGGTTTACCATCTTCTCTAAGCCCTGCTCTTGCTAACTTTATGGAAGATGAAAGCTCCTCTATAGCTTTATCTTGACCAAAGACGAAATTTTTCAAATCTCTTTCTAGATTTTTTAGACTATTCTTATCACTTTGATTTACAGATTTTGTTGGAATTCTTGCCATTAAGGCAACAACTGCTTCTATGTCTTTTGATAGAATAATTTTCTTTCTTTTCTCTTCGGGCAATAAATATTGTGATGCACCTGCTTCATCAATTACATCAATAGCTTTATCAGGAAGCTTCCTATCACCTATATATTTATTTGATAATTCAACAGCGCTAATAATTGCTTCAGGTGAATATTTAATATTATGATGTTCCTCGTAGTAAGTTTTTAAACCTTCAAGAATTTTGATTGTCTCATCTTTTGATGGTTCTTTAACATCAATTTTTTGGAATCTTCTGACCAAAGCTCTATCTTTTTCAAAATAGTTTTTAAACTCCTTATAAGTAGTTGACCCAATGCATTTAAGAGTACCATTGCCTAGAGAAGGTTTTAATAAGTTACTGGCATCCATTGATCCTCCACTGGTAGCTCCTGCACCAATAACGGTATGGATTTCATCTATAAATAAAACAGCTTTATCTTTTTTTTGTAACTCTTTAAGTACTGCTTTCAATCTCTCTTCAAAATCACCTCTGTATCTTGTACCTGCAAGTAGAGCGCCCATATCCAGTGAATATATAATTGCGTCCTCCATAATTTTAGGTACTTTTTTTTCTGTAATTCTTTTTGCCAATCCTTCAGCAATTGCTGTTTTCCCAACACCAGGGTCCCCTACAAATAAAGGATTATTTTTTTGTCTTCTGCATAAGATTTGAATTGTTCTATCTAGTTCTTTGCTTCTTCCGATTAGCTTATCAATTTTACCATCTTTTGATTTTTCATTTAAGTTAATACAAAACTGACCTAAAGCACTTTTCGGTTTTTGTTGTGCATTATTATCATTTGTTTGACTATCTACAAATTCTTCATTTTCAAAACTTTCATTACTTTTAGAAATACCATGTGAAATATATTGAACGGCATCTAATCTGCTCATATTTTGTTGATGAAGAAAATATACTGCATGACTTTCTTTCTCAGAAAATAAAGCTACAATCATGTTAGCTCCTGTAACACTCTCCCTTCCACTGGATTGCACGTGAATTGCAGCTCTTTGTAAAACTCTTTGAAATCCATTTGTTAATTTTGGCTCTCCAGTAAAGTTCTCTTTAAGATTTTCTAAATCATTAATAATAAATTTCTCAACACTTTCTTTTAAATTTGAAATATCAACAGCACACGCTTTAAGTACACTAATAGCATCTTGATCTTCCAAAAGAGAATATAAAAGATGCTCTAGAGTTACATACTCATGCTTATAGTTAGTCGCTAATTGATATGCTTCTCTCAATGTTTTTTCTAAATTTTGTGACAACATTAACTTTTTTCCATTGTACATTGTAAGGGATGTTCATTCTTTTTTGCCATATCCATTACTGATTTACATTTAGACTCAGCCACTTCATAAGTAAATGTTCCACAAACACCAATACCATTTTTGTGAACATGTAGCATGATTTGTGTAGCCTCCTCTTGTTTTTTATTAAATATTTTTTCTAATACCATAACAACAAACTCCATAGGAGTATAGTCATCGTTTAAAAGTAGAACATTATACATGGATGGTTTTTTTGTCTTAGGCTTTGTATCTAATAAAAGGCCTCTTTGAAAATCGTCCTTATTATTGTTATTATTTTGATCTTCATTTGCCATATTTCTTAAATAATATGTTTTAAAATATTTTAAAGTATTTTTCTGTTTGAAAGCATCGAAAATCTTATGTTAATCAAGAAAAAATGAAAAAAAATTTATTATTAATCATAATTTTAAATAGCTTTTTAATATTAGGTTTTTCATCAAATCTTTTTGCTAAAAAAGCAGCAATCGTTATTGATTTTGACACAGAAGAAGTATTGTTCGAAGTTAACGCAGATACAAGGAATTATCCAGCATCCTTAACAAAAATAATGACTCTCTACATAGTGTTTGATTATATCAAAAAAGGAGAACTTAGTTATGATAGTCAATTAAGCGTATCAAATATTGCTGCTTCTAGATCACCTAGCAAACTTTATTTAGAACCAGGATCAAATATAAAAGTTATAGATGCAATTAATGCGCTTATAATTAAATCAGCAAATGATGTAGCAACTGTAGTTTCTGAAAATATATCGGGCAGTGAAAAAGAGTTCGCTAAACTTATGACAATCTATGCAAAAAATTTAGGCATGAATAATACAACATTTAAAAATGCGTCAGGTCTTCCTAATAGAGCGCAATTAACTACTGCAAGAGATATAGCAAAACTTTCACATGCACTAATTTCAAATTTTCCAGAAGAGTATAAATTGTTTAGTAAAACAAAATTTACTTATAAAGGAAAGACGTACAAAACACATAATAAATTAATGTTAAACTACGATGGTGCTGATGGAATTAAAACAGGATATATCAAAGCATCTGGTTTTCAGTTAGCTTTTTCAGCTGTTAGAGATGATAAAAGGTTAATAGGAATAATTTTTGGAGGTGATACAGGAAGCCAACGAAACAAATCTTTAAAAATAATAATGGATAAAGAATTTGCTGAATTAAAAATTAAGACAAAAAGTAGTAATAAAAAAATAGTTAAAAAAGATGAGACTCCAAACCAAAAAATTGAAAAGAAAAAAAATGCTTATTCCATTGTTGTTGGAACATTTAAGTATAGAAATAATGCAGAAAAACAAATCAAATTAATTAAAAGTAAATATCCAGTTTCTACTAAAGATAAAATTTCAAATGTTGTGCTGATAAAAGTGAGTGGTAAACAACTTTATGAATCTAGATTTGAAAATTTTTCTAAAAAAGAGGCGTATATAGCCTGTAAAAGACTGAAAAAATATAATCGCGATTGTTTTGTTAGACTGTAAACTTATAATTTACACTGCTTAAAGATAATTGATTTTCGATAATTGCTATTAAAGACTTAAGGCCTTCTTGAGAAGTAGACTCTGCTCTACAAGTTAGTTGGTTTTGGGTATTACTAGCTCTAATTAGAAACCATCCATTATCATTTTCAACTCTTATACCGTCAATATCTATTAATTTACCTTCTGTATTTTTTATTCTTTCTTTTATTTCTTCAATAATTAAAAATTTTTTTGTTTCATCTACATCAAACCTTGTTTCAGGAGTTGAATAAGTTTTTGGATATATATTAATTAACTCATTCAAGGATTTTTCTTGATTACATAATATTCGCAATAAACGTAAGGCTACGTACATTGCATCATCATAACCATAAAAATCATCTGCATAACACACATGACCACTCATTTCTCCTGATAAAGGCGATTTTAATTCTTTCATTTTTTCTTTTATTGGAGAGTGCCCAGTTTTAGACATAATAGGATCACAATTAAGTTTTTTTGCTTCATCAAAAAAAACTTTACTACATTTAACATCCATGATTATTTTTGGGTTATCGTATAAGTTAGCAATTTCTGTGCATAATAATAACATGTATTGATCTGCCCAAACTAAATTCCCTAAGTTGTCTACAACACCCAAACGATCTCCATCTCCATCAAAAGCTAGACCTATGTCACAATTGTTATCTTTGACTGACTTTATTAATTGTTCCATATTTTTTGGAACAGTTGGATCTGGATGATGATTAGGAAAATTTCCATCAACTTCTTCATTAATTAATATGTTTTCAGAATTATTTAAATTATTTGTAACTTCCTTAATGACAGCTCCCATCGCACCATTACCAATATCCCAGGCAATCTTTATTTTTTTATTGAGATTAATATTTTGTAATAATCTTTTTGTATATTCAATTTTAATATCTTCATTAATAATTTCACCTTCGATTAATTTAAAATCATTTTGATCAATTAATTTCTGAAGGCTTTGAATGTCTTCGGCATAAAAAGAATGCTTGTTTAAAACCATTTTAAAGCCATTATATTCTGAGGGATTATGTGAGCCTGTTACCATTATAGCTGCATCTGCATTGAGATGGTAATGAGCAAAGTAAGTCATTGGCGTAGGCCCCATACCAATATTAATTACTTTAGCACCTGAATCTTTTAAACCTTCACATAGTGCTTTATGTAAATCTGGTGAAGTTAATCTTCCATCATAACCTGTAGCAATTATGTTAGATTTTAATCGATTAATCACCGTGTAGGCAAATGTTCTTCCAATTGTATATGCCGTATTTTGATTAATATTATCTCCAACTACTCCTCTAATGTCATATTCTCTTAGAACCTCTTTATCAAAATTATCAATTTTCAATTTATTTTCCAGTTCCATAGTATTTAAATCCAAGCTCTTTTAAATCTTCTGGAACATAAATGTTTCTTAGATCAAAAATTATTTTTTCTTTTAAAATTTTTGATATTTTATTGAAATTTAATGCTCTAAATTCATTCCATTCTGTTCCAATAATAATTGCCGATGCTCCTTCACAAGCTTCATAAGCAGAATTGAAAAAAATAAGATTAGTATTTATTTTTTTGGCATTATTCATTGCTTCAGGATCATAGCATTGAATTTTATATCCTTTTTCAAATAGCTTAGATGCAATTTTCATGGAAGTAGAATCTCTGACATCATCAGTATTAGGCTTAAAGCTTAAACCAAGAAAACAAATACTAGATTTTTTTTCAATATTTGAAATTATTTTGTTTAAAATTTTTAATATACGATTTTGGTTAGATTTATTAACCGCATTAATAATAGATAAATCAATATTTTTCTTTTTAGCAGTTGAAGCAAATGCCTTAACATCCTTTGGAAAACATGAACCACCAAATCCAGGTCCAGCATTCAAAAATTTAGATCCAATTCTTTTATCTATACCCATTCCATACGCAACTTGCTGAACATCAGCTCCAACAACTTCACATAAATCTGCAATCTCATTAATAAAAGCTATTTTAGTTGCTAGAAAACTATTAGATGCATATTTAATTATCTCTGAAGTCTCAATGGATGTAGTCACAATAGGAGTTTCTTTAAGAAATAAAGGTCTATAAAGTTCCTTCATAATATTTTCAGATTTTTTATTTTCTGTTCCTATAACTACTCTATCTGGTCTTATAAAATCATTTATAGCAGATCCTTCTCGAAGAAATTCTGGGTTGGATACAACATCAAAAAGCTTTTGATCAATTCTATTTGAAATAATGTTTTTTACTTCCCTTGTAGTTCCAACTGGAACAGTAGACTTAGTAACAACTAAACAATATTTATTAATATTTTCAGCAATTTCTTCAGCAACTTGCCAGACAAAGCTTAAATCAGCCTCATCCTCAAATCTTCTTGTTGGAGTTCCCACAGTAATAAAAATTATGTCTGTATTCTCCAAATTATTTTTTATTGTTGATGCAAAAGATATTAATTTTGTCTTGTTTATGTGCTTATCTAGGAGTTCATCCATACCTGGTTCAAAAAATGGACATTTCCCTGATTTAAGCATTTCAAGGCGTTTATAATTTTTGTCTATACAAGTTACAGAATATCCAAATTCAGCAAAGCATGCTCCTGTAACCAGCCCGACATAACCTGTTCCAACTATTGTAAGATTCATAATTCTATAGAATTTATTAAAACTATTGTCTCAATAACCTAAATATTTTGCATTTGTTATAAAATAAATACTAGATTTATACTGGAAAAATCTTAAATTTTTATTATTTATATTAAAATTATGTCGGAAACCAAAAAAATTCAAACAGGAATTAATAACATTTCAGATCAATGGTTTAGAGCCAATATAGATAGAAAAACACTTAAAAATCTATCGAAAAGATCAGACTACGAAGGTTGGAAACACATAATCATTTTTTCATTATCATTAACTGTTTTAGGTTTATTGTCTCTATATTCATGGCAAACAATTTGGTTTCTTCCTGTTTACCTAGCTTATTGTATGATGTGGGGAGGAGCAGATGCTATTTGGCATGAGTGTGGTCACGGGACTGCATTTAAAACAAGAAAACTAAATAATTTCTTTTATAATATTGCTAGCTTTATGAATAACTTCGAACCTGTTAGGTGGAAATGGAGTCACTCACTTCACCACAGTTATACAGCTTCTGTAGATCCTCATGATTATGAGGTCGATGGAAGTATTTTTGCAAAACATACATTTCTAAGTTTTGTTTTGAATTTTATTCCTGGCATCGGTTTTTTAACTTTACACAAGTCACTTTATGTCGAAATCATAAAACACGCCATAGGTATTAAAACAGACGTAATGAATGATTGTATTCCAGATGATAAAATTAAAGATTGTATTAATAGCTCAAGACTTTTTGTTTTTCTTTGGATTTCAATAATTGCTTCTTCAATTTACTTTGCATCATTACTTCCAATCCTCTTATTTTTAGTACCAAAGTTTTTTGCTTCTTTTAATGGAATATGGGGTATGACTCAACACATGGGTCTTCAAGAAAATGTAAAGGATCATCGACTATCTACTAGGTCTGTTAGGCTAAATCCTATTTTTAGTTTTATTTATTGGAAAATGGAATATCATATCGAACATCATATGTTTCCAATGGTACCTTCTTACAATCTTCCTAAATTATATGAAGCAATAAAAGATCAGTTACCTGAACCACAAACTTTATACTCTGCATATAAAGATATAATCCCAGCTGTTATTAAAAAAACAAAAAACCCAGATTATTATATACCTGTACAAGTTCCAAATAATTAAACTATACTTGACACTTCCTGAACTTTAGTTTTATTGATAATATATGGAGTTAAGAAATTTTATTGATGGTAAATTTATTGATTCAATATCAAATAGGAATATTCCTGTTTTAAATCCAGCAAATCAAAAAATTGTAGGAAATATTGATGAAGCTCTAGATGAAGAAATAGATTTAGCTTTTAAAGCAGCCAAAAGAGCATTCGATAAAAGAATATTATTAGATATGGATGCAAAAGATAAATCAAATATGATGAGAGCAATTGCTCAAAAATTAAGGGAACGTAAAGATGAAGGTGGTAAACTTTTAAGTCAAGAAAATGGTAAAACAATCAAACAATGTGTAGATGAATTTAAAGGTGCAGCAGATACATTTGACTTCTATGCCGGACTAACAGATAAAATAGAAAATAAATTAATCCCTTCAGGAAATGATACTTTAAATTATGTTGTCTTAGAACCTTTTGGGGTAGCACTACAAATTGTTCCATGGAATTATCCTGTTTCTTTGTTTTCTGGAATGGTTGCGCAAAACTGGATTGTTGGCAATACTATTGTAATTAAACCCCCTGAGTTATGTCCTATTTCTTCAAATTTTTATGGTCAAATATTTCAAGAGGTTGGTGTCCCTAAAGGAATTATTAATATTATTCATGGTTATGGTGAAACCACTGGAAGAAAGCTAGTTCAACATTCAGGTTGTGACTATATCGTTTTCACTGGATCTCCAGAAGTTGCATCAGAAATTTTAAAAGAAACAGCTGATAGAATTATACCTACGCATTTTGAATTAGGCGGAAAGTCTGCAGCTATTATTTATCCTGACGCAGATATTGATAAAGCTGTTGATAGTACTGTTAAAGGAATTTTTAAACCTAATGCAGGACAAATATGTGTGGCAATGTCGAGGGTAATTGTTCATCCTAAAATAAAAGATGAATATATGACAAAACTTGTAGCTAAAACTCAAAAATTAAAAGTTGGTGCTGGAAACGAAGATGGCACACAAGTAACACCTCTTATTTCAACTGATCAAATGCAAAGAGTTTCGAATTATGTAAAATCAGGAATACAATCTGGTGCCACCCTAACATTAGGTGGAGATAAAGCTGATAGAGATGATGGTAATTTTTATCAACCAACAATTTTTGATAATGTTAAAGTTGAAGCAACAATTGCTCAGGAGGAAATATTTGGTCCAGTTACATCTATTTTTGATTTTGAAGATGAAGAAGAAGCTATAAATATTGCAAATTCAACAAAATATGGATTAGCTTCTGGAGTGTTTACTGCTGATGATCAAAAAGCAAAATGGACAGCAGATAGGATACAGGCAGGAATAATTTGGCAAAATGATTGGTTTGTAGATGGTACCAATCTTCCAGGTGGTGGATATAAAAGATCAGGTTATGGGAGAGACGGTGGTGTTGATGGTATATACAGTCACGGACAAACTAAAAGAATAAGTAAAAGATTGTACTAGTTGACATTCACAGTTATTTTTAGTTTAACAACATTATTATAATATTTAAATTAATTCATGGGAGGAATTATGAAAATTATAAAATTATTTTTAATCACAATTTTTCTTCTTCCAGTTTCTATGCATGCATATGCTGCTCCAACTGGACAAGATCTTGGTGATAAATGGTGCTCAGACGTAAAAATGCATTTCTATGCTGGCGGTCCTGAAGCTGGTGGCTTTGCTGGAATAGTTGCAGCAGGAGCAATGAATGCAATAAGAGATACAGGAGCAGATGCTGAAATTATTTACTCAGAATGGGATTTTGAAAAAATGGTCCGTCAACTTAGAGAATCAGTTGGACTTGGAGTAGATGCTATTGCAATGATGGGGCATCCGGGAGATGAAGCTCTAATGCCTTTAGCAAAACAAGCTGCTGAAAAAGGTATTCTAATGACATATCAAAATGTTGATCCATCAGGTGTAAGAGCAAAATTTGGTGGCGGATACGTAGGAGCAAATTTAGCAACTCAAGGTAAAGCTCTTGCAAGAGAAGCAATTAGGCAATTTGGTTTCAAAGCTGGAGATCACGCTATAGTAATGGTTCCTATTGGAGATTACGCTAGAGCACAGAGAGAAGATGGTGCAAGAATCATATTTGAAGAACACGGAATGACAGTTACTGTTCTCGATGGACAACCAGCTTATGCTTCAGATCCGAATATGACTATCCCAGTTTTCTCAGCAGCGTTAAATGCAAATCCTGAAACAAAAGTAATTGTTCACTCTGGAAGTGATGTAATGAATGTTGCAGAAGGTATTGCCAAAGCTGCTGGTTATGGACCAAATGAGTTACTTCAAATTGGATTTGATACTAGCCCACAAATTATGTCGGCATTTGAAAAAGGATATGTTCATCTAACATCTGATCAACAACCTTTCCTTCAAGGGTATCTTCCAGTGTTATCACTTTGTCAAACAGCTGTACTTGGTACTGGTGCAATAAACCAAGATACTGGTGCAGGATTTGTTGATACAAATAACTATCAAGCTGTTAAAGCTCTTGCTGATGCAGGCTTAAGATAGGTAAATATATTGCTAACCCATTTTAATGGGTTAGCATTTCAAAATTTATGGAAAATATCATTGAATTAGATAATGTTACAAAAAGATTTGGCGGTATTACTGCTCTAAACAAAGCATCATTAAAAGTAACCAGGGGTGAAGTTGTAGGTTTAATTGGTGATAATGGGGCAGGTAAATCAACATTAATTAAAACACTAGTAGGCGTTTATAGTCCTGACGAAGGTGATATACTTATAAGAGGAAAAAAAGTAAACGCTTGGAATGCACTCAAAGCTAGAGAGTCTGGTATAGAAACTGTTTTTCAAGATAGAGCTTTAACTCCACAACAATCAATAGTTAAAAATATTTTTATGGGTAAGGAACTTCGGTATCCATTTGGTTTTATAAAAGAAAAAGAACAAATTTTTGAAGCAAATAGATTAATAAGAGAAATAGGTTTTACATCAAAATTAATAAATGCTGAATCTCCAGTTGGAAATTTATCCGGAGGTGAAAGACAAGGCGTAGCAATTGCAAGAGCAATTTATAATAAAGCAGAATTAATTGTTCTTGACGAGCCAACAAATAATTTATCTCTTAATGAAACACAGAAAGTTTTTGATTTTGTCTTAAATGTAAAAAAATCAAATAGATCTGTTCTATTTATTGGTCATAATATTTATCATGTATACGACATATCAGATAGATTTGTAATTTTAGATAGAGGAGAAGTCGTTCATCAACTCAATAAGAATGACATATCTACTCCAGAAGAACTCATGAAAATAATGAGAGATACTATAGGAGCACACTAATGAGCAATAATAATTCATATTTAAGTAATTACTTTCACAGAAATGGAAGAGCTTTAGGAAGCATTGGATACTTTGTACTTTTAATGGTAATTTTTTTAGTAGGTGCACCAGAAGCTTGGATAAGACCTAACCTTCATCAATCAGTATTTGTAATGATGCCAACTTTGATATTTTTAACTATACCATTAGTTTTTCTAGTTGCATCTGGTGAAATAGATCTTTCTTTTGCCTCTACTTACGCTGTAGCAGCTTACGTATTTGCTTTACTTGTTAAAAATGGAGTTGATCCAGCTATTTGTTTAGTTCTTGGTATTTTTACTGGAGCAGCTATAGGTGCTCTCGTTGGAACATTAATTGTTGTATTTAGACTTTCCTCTCTTGTTGCGTCTCTTGGAGTATTATTTTTACTAAGAGGTGTAATTCTCTTATTATCTAACAGCAGATCAATTACAATTATGGAAGTAGAGAGCCACTGGATCTACCCTCTTTTAGTTGGAAATTTTTATGGCTTCCCAATGCAAATTTTTTGGGCAGCAATATTTGTAATTTTTTGCTATTATTTTTTTAACAAACATGTTTTTGGTATTCATATTCAGCATGTAGGAGATAATTCTGTTAGCGCAGAACAGATGGGTATTAATGTAAATGCCGTTAAGATTAAAGCATTCATGTTTGTAGGTATTGGCTCTGCTATTGGTGGAATTTTTACAACAATGATTACTTATACATTTTTCCCTACTCAAGGATTTGGTTATTTATTACTTGCTCTAGCAGCTGTTTTTGTTGGCGGCACTCCTTACTGGGGAGGGTTAGGAACTATTATTGGAGCAGTATTTGGCGTTGGTATAATTGCCTATATGGAAATAGGAATTATTGCCATTGGCTGGAGTGGTGAGTGGAGACAATTCTTTAACGGATTAATCATATTACTAGCATTACTAGGACATCGGTTGCACGGAGAAAGAGTTAGATAGTAGTAGATGACTAATATTATAATTTGGAATGAAAATATTCATGAAGTAGAAAATGAAGAAGTTAAAAAAATTTATCCCAAAGGTATTCATGGCTGCATAAAAGATTTTTTATCAACTGATAATAGTTTAAAAATTAAAACTGCTACGCTCAAAGAAGATCAAAATGGGTTAAGTGAGGAATTATTAAAAAATTGTGATGTTCTTATTTGGTGGGGTCATAAAGCACATGAAGAAGTATTAGATAAGACAGTTGATTTAGTACAACGACGAGTTCTTGAAGGAATGGGCTTAATAACATTACATTCCGGACATCATTCTAAGATATTTAAAAGATTAATGGGCACTAATTGTAATTTAACCTGGAGAGAATATGGTGAAAAAGAAAGATTATGGGTATGCAATCCTGGTCATCCTATCTGTGAGGGTTTAGAGCCACATTTTGAACTAGAAATGGAAGAAATGTATGGTGAGCCTTTTCAGGTTCCATCTCCAGATGAAACACTTTTTACTAGTTGGTTTGAAGGAGGAGAAACTTTTAGATCAGGATTATTATATAGAAGAGGAAATGGTCAAATATTTTATTTTCGACCAGGTCATGAAGCATATCCAACTTATCATAATATTAATGTGCAAATTGTAATTAAAAATGCAATACATTTTGTAAAACAGACAAATAAAGTTTTGTGGGAAGATATACATTTTCCTACTCCCAAAAGTAATAGACCAAAACCTATTGAAAAGATTAGTAAGAAAGGTTTTAGTGTAGGACATCCAACAGAAGAAAAATAAAATGAAAATTGGCATTGTTGGAACAGGAAATATCTCTTCAAGGCATCTTGATGAATTTAACAATATGCCAAATGTCAATGTCGAAGCTGTTTGTGATACAAATCAAAAAAATTTAGAAATATTTTTATCAAATAACAAAGATTCAGATATCAGAGGTTATTTGAGTTTAGAAGAAATGCTTGAAAAAGAAAAAACTTTTGATGGTATTAGCAACACAACGCCTGATAAGTTTCATAAAGAGACTACACTGCAAATTTTAAAAAGTGGTTATAATGTTTTTTGTGAAAAACCACTTGCTGAAAATTATAGTGATGCAAAAGATATGGTAAATGCGGCAGTTCAATCTAAAAAAATTAATATGGTCAATTTTACTTATAGAGAATCAAGTGCGTATCAAAGATTGGTTGAAATATTAAAATCTGGAGAAATAGGAAATCCTAGACATGTTAGTGCTTGTTATTATCAGTCTTGGCTTACAAGTAATAAATGGGGTGATTGGAGAGAAGAAGACAAATGGTTGTGGAGACTATCAACGAAACATGGAAGTAACGGTGCTTTAGGAGATACAGGTGTTCATATTTTTGATTTTGCTGTTAATGCTGTAGGTGACATAAAAGAGATATGTACTGATTTAAAAACTTACTTCGATAAAGGAAATAAAATTAAAGAATATACTTTAGATGCTAATGATGGTTTCAATTCATTAGTTAGATTTGAAAATGGAGCTATCGGAACAATAACTAATACAAGATGTGCAACTGGACATGCAAACTCACTAATTCTAGAAGTATTTTGTACAAAAGGTGCTTTAAAAGTTGAACTAGATGAGGAAAGGACTAAGTGGTCTACATTGCATATTTGTGTTGACGAAAATATCAATATAATGGCTTGGGATACAATTGAATGTCCAAAAACTCCAAGTAATTATCAAAACTTTATAGAGTCAATAAAAACAAACTTGAATATGCAGCCCGATTTTTATCAAGGTGCAAAAATTCAAAATATAATTGATAAATGTATAGAAAGTAATAAAATTGGAAGATGGGTTGAAGTTTAGTGAGACAAAATAGTTAATATTTGTCTTTAAAATCTCATAATAGTTTTATAATGGAAGTCTTATGTCAGAAAAATTAGATAATGTTGATGACAAATGGTTTAGAGCCGAAATAAGTAAAAAAGATCTTAAAGAGTTATCAAAAAAAAGTGATCTAAAAGGATTACAGCATGTAACTATATATTTTATTCTTTTATTTATTTTTGGATATATGTCCGTAGCTACCTGGGGAACATGGTGGACAGTTTTGTGGTTATGGCTTTACGGTGTTCTTTTCTATTCAAGTAACCCAATTTGGCATGAGTGCGGACATAGAACTGCATTCAAATCAAAATTTTTAAATGAATTTTTTTATCAAATTGGTTCTTTTATGACTGACTTTGAACCAACTAGATGGACTTGGAGTCATTTTAGACACCATAGCAATACTTCTTCTGTTGCTGACCCCCATGATTTTGAAGCAGCATTGTTCCATCAATATCCAAGTCTAAAAAGTTTCCTATTTAGTTTTGCTCCGTTTTATGAACTTATTAAGTTCAAGGACTCCTTTAAATTTGAAACAATAAAGCATGCGTTAGGAATGACAACACCTGTTA
The DNA here is from genome assembly GCA_902625365.1 of uncultured Alphaproteobacteria bacterium. Taxonomy (GTDB): domain Bacteria; phylum Pseudomonadota; class Alphaproteobacteria; order HIMB59; genus CACPNW01. The sequence goes on along the minus strand of CACOAX010000008.1, from coordinate 7,062 downwards.
TGAAGGAATGTATTCCTCAAGATGAGATTTGGAAATGTCGTCTTATTTCAAGAATACATGTTTCTTTATGGATCCTTTCTTTTGCTCTATCATTTTATTTAATGAACCCTCTGCCTGCATTATTAATATTTTTTCCTAGATACTGGGGTAACATTGTTAACATATTTAATATGACCCAACACATAGGGCTACCAGAAGATATAAAAGATCATAGGTTCACAACTAGATCTGTACGTTTTAATCCAATATTTAGTTTTTTATATTGGCACATGGAATATCATGTAGAGCATCATATGTTTCCTTCCGTACCATCATACAACTTACCCAAGTTGAGTAATTTAATTAAAGATCAATTACCAAAAGCTAATTCTAGTTTGTATGATGCCTATAAGGAGATAATTCCAGCAATAATAAAACAGCATAAAGATAATAGTTATTTTATTCAAAAAGAAGTTGCTTCCTAATAATAAGTATAGTTACAATTTTTTTACTGAGCCTCTATCAATAATCGTAGGCTTAGCCATATAAAAATTATTTTTAGAATCATTACCATTCTTACTCATTAATAACTTTACTGCATTGTAACCTAAATCCTCTGTAGGATGAGAAATTGAAGTTATTTTTGGCGTAATTAAATTACTTACTATTAAACTATCATACGTAATAAGAGAAATGTCATGACCAATTTTTATTTTTAGTTCATTACACGCACGTATTGCACCTGCTGCAATATATTCAGTACAACATATAATAGCAGTAACTTTTTTATTTTTTAACAATTTTCTTGTAACTTCCTCACTTAACAATGAATCATTTTTGGGTATTTCAGTGTATAGGTTTTTATCAAAATTAATTTTATATTTTTTTATTTCACTTAAATAAGTTTTCATTCTTTGATAAGCAAAATTAAATTTTTTATTAATATTTATAAATGCAATTTTTTCATGATTTTTTTTTATTAAGTGATCAAAAATAATTTGCATACTTTTATGATTATCCAAATCTACCCATGAATAATTTTTTAAATTTTGTGTTCTTCCCCAAGCTACAAAATTAACTTTATTTTTTTTTAAAAGTGGTATTCTGCTATCATTAATTCTTAAATTATTAATAATGATATTCCTTACCTTTTGTTCTACAATAAGTTTTTCATATAAAGATTTTTCTTCATTTTGACTTCTTGCCATGAGCATTGTCAGCTGAATATTATTTTTTGAAAGATTAGAATACATTCCTGATAAAAATTGAATAAATGAAATTTGATTTAGAGGAGATGAATTTAACCCATATAATGGCAGAATGAAGCCAAGATTCTTGGAGCTTCGTGATGCCAAATTTGCAGCATAAGGATTAGGATTGTAATTATATTTTTCAGCAAATTTCTTAATTCTTATCTTTGTTTTTTCACTAACATCTGAATAGTTAGCTAAACCCCTTGAAACTGTCGTTATTGATAGATTAAGCTTTTTTGCCAATTCTTTAATATTCATGTTTTTTTCCATAAACCAGATAATATAAATTGACAACCAAAACGTTTTGGATAATTATTAATTATTATTTACGGAGGAATTATGAAAATTAAAAATTTACTAATTATACTCTCCTCATTATTTCTAAGTTTCACAGCTTATGCTGGAGGTCACAAATATTCTGGTCCAGATTTAACTGGACAAAAAGTAGTTATGTTTGGTCCTTGGTTATCACCAGAACAAGAAACAATGAGAGAAGTTGGTGCTATATTCGAGAAAGCTACAGGAGCAACTTTTGAGTATGGTGGTTCAGATAGTTTTGAACAACAAGTTATGATCGATCTAAAAGCTGGAAGTGCTGCTGATCTAGTTGTATTTCCACAACCTGGTCTTGCTGCAAACGCAGCAGCTATGGGAGGATTAGTTCCTCTTGGAGATGATATTAAGCAAATGGTTTTAGATAACTATGCTGCTGGACAATCATGGGTTGATCTTTCAACTTATGCTGATGAAAACGGTAATGATCAGTTTAATGCAATTTTCTTTAGAACAAACGTAAAAAGTTTGGTTTGGTATTCACCAGATAACTTTGAAGATAATGGTTACGAAGTTCCTGGAACTATGGAAGAACTAATTGCACTTACAAGACAAATGGCATCAGATGGAAATACTCCATGGTGTATTGGTTTAGGTTCAGGTGCAGCAACTGGTTGGCCTGCAACTGACTGGATGGAAGATATCATGCTTAGAACACATACACCTGATGTTTATGATATGTGGGTATCCAATGAAATGCCTTTTAATGACCCAAGAGTTATTGAAGCAATGAATTTCTTTGGAACTTTTGCGCTAAATGACAAGTTTGTTAATGGTGGATCGAAAGCAGTAGCAACTACTGATTTTAGAGATGCTCCAAATGGACTTTTCACTTCACCTGCAGAATGTATGATGCACAGACAAGCTAGCTTTATTCCTGCATTTTTCCCTGAAGGTGTAGAAGCTGGTGTAGATTATGATTTCTTTTATTTCCCTGCATATGCAACTAAAGATTTAGGAACTCCTGTACTTGGAGCTGGTACATTAGTAGCTGCTACTAATGATAACCAGGCGACAATAGAGTTCATTAAATTCTTAATGCATCCTGAAGCTCATGAATATTGGATGGCTAAAGGTGGTTTCCTAACACCTCACAAAGGTGTTGATGGAAGTAAATATGCTAGTGAAACTTTTAGAAAACTAGGTGAAATTTTAACAGGCGCAACAACGTTTAGATTTGATGCGTCAGACTTAATGCCTGGTGCTATTGGTGCTGGAACTTTCTGGACTGGTATGGTTGACTATACTAATGGAAAATCTGCCCAAGATGTAGCAGACGCGATCCAAGATAGTTGGGACGCAATTAAGTAACTTTTCAATTATAAACAGGCGAACAATTAACTTGTTCGCCTGTTTTTTTTATATATTTAATCACTAATGACCATCCTGAATTTAGTATTTATTGTTTTTTTAGGAATATTATTTTTTATAGCCTACTTTCATATCTCAAATTATATTTTAGATATTTATGGCCATAAAACCCTGAAAAGATATAATTTTGAAAATTCTATAAGAGTCATAGTTTTTATAACACCCGCATTTATTGTTTTATTTATTTTTATTTTATATCCAGTTTTTGAAACTATTAGACTTAGCTTTTATGATAAATTTGGAAGAGAATTTGTTGGACTATACAATTACAAATGGGCAGTTAATGACCCTGAATTTAGAAGAAGTATATTAAATAACTTAGTATGGTTACTTGTTGTTCCAACATTAAGTACTTTTTTTGGATTAGTCATTGCAAACTTAGCTGATAGAATTTGGTGGGGTTCAATTGCTAAATCTATAATATTTATGCCTATGGCAATATCATTTGTAGGAGCTGGTGTAATTTGGAAATTTATTTATGAATATAGAGGACCTGAGAATACACAAATTGGACTACTTAATGCAATAATTGTTTCTCTTGGTTACGAGCCACAAGCATGGTTAACAATACCTATGTGGAACAATTTCTTTTTGATGGCTATTATGATTTGGATACAAACTGGATTAGCTTTAGTTATTTTTAGTGCTGCATTAAGAAGCATACCTAAGGAAATGCTTGAAGCAGCAAGAATTGATGGAGCTAGTGAGTTAAAAATATTTTTTTCAATTATAATTCCTTATTTAGAACAAACGATACTTGTGATTTGGACCTTAATTACAATAATTGTTTTAAGAATATTTGATATTATTTTTGCTATGACTAATGGTGAATGGCAAACCGGAGTCTTAGCGAACTTAATGTACGACTGGATGTTTAGAGGTGGTGGTGACTCGGGAAGAGGAAGTGTTTTAGCAATTGTTATTATGATTGGTGTCATACCAATCTTAGCATGGAATTTATACAAACATAGACAGGAACAAAAAATATAATGAAGAAATTTTCAATATCATCTTTATTATCTCAACTATTACTCCTCTTCTTTGTTATTATATGGATTATTCCTACATTTGGTCTGTTTATTAGCTCTTTAAGAGATAAAGATTTATTAGCTATAAGTGGATGGTGGACATCCTTAACTACTACAGAAGTAAATGAAATTTATAGAATGTCAGGAATGGAAAGCCAAATTGAAGAAGATGGTTATTTCAAAATTAAAGGAAAGTTATTTGAAGATAATTCAGGAAAAAAAATAGAAAGTTTTGGAATTACTTCAAAGAAAATTAATGAATTTAATATTGGTGATATCGCAATTTTTAAAGATGAAAGTGAAGTGCTTCTTGATGAAGATGGAAATTATGAATGGAGATCAAGAACAGAATTTAAAAAGAAAAAAGGTAAGAGATTATTTACTACATCATTAAGCCCTCCTGCTTTTACTTTTGAAAATTACAGAGAAGTGTTATTCAAAGAAGGAATTGGAAGAGCTTTTGTTAATACAATGGCCGTAGCATTACCTTCAACACTAATTCCTTTAATAATATGCTCTTTCTTTGCATATTCCTTAACTTGGATGAAATTTTATGGAAGAGATACTTTATTAGCAATAATAATTGCGTCTCTTGTTGTTCCTCTTCAAATGTCTCTAATACCAATACTAACAATCTATAATGATTTTGGGGCATTATTTGGAGTAGCAGCTAAGTCCTATCCCGGTGTTTGGATGGCACATACTGGTTTTGGATTAGCCTCAACTACTTTTCTATTAAGAAATTTTTTAAAAAGCTTACCTAATGAAATGATGGAGGCTGCTAAAGTTGATGGTGCTTCTCATTATGATATTTTTTTACGCATAATTATTCCTCTTTCAATACCAGCTTTTGCTTCAATATTTATTTTACAATTTTTATGGTGTTGGAATGATCTTTTAGTGGGTTTAGTATTTTTAGACCAGGTTCCAAGTGAAATAATATTAACCGCAAAATTAAAAGAATTACTTGGATCTAGAGGTGAAAATTGGGAAATTTTAACTACTGGTGCTTTTGTATCAATGACTGTACCTTTATTTATCTTTTTTGCCTTACAGAGATATTTTATACGAGGTTTAGTAGCTGGATCAGTGAAAGGGTAAATACTAAAAAGTATTGATTTTTCAATAAATATACCTTTAAATATAAATATATTTGTATGATGATGTATTCATACACTTGAAAGATCGCTCAAAGGAGGATGAAGTGGCAGATATAAATATAAATACTGTTAATAAATATTTTGGAGACGTCCATGTAATTAAAGATGTTTCTCTTGATATAAAAAGTCAATCATTCACAGTTCTAGTTGGTCCAAGTGGTTGTGGTAAATCAACTATGTTAAGAATGATAGCGGGACTGGAAGACATAAACTCAGGTACAATTTCAATTGATGGCCAAGTAGTAAATGATTTACCACCAAAGCAAAGAAATATTGCAATGGTGTTTCAATCGTATGCATTATACCCTCACATGACTGTATTTGATAATATGGCTTTTGGTTTGAAATTAGAAAAAAGATCAAAAGATGAAATTAATGAAAGAGTTAATGAAGCAGCAAGAATTCTTCAAATAGAAGATTATCTTCAAAGAAAGCCAAAACAACTTTCAGGTGGTCAAAGGCAGCGTGTCGCTATTGGAAGAGCAATTACTAGAAAGCCAAAAGTTTTCTTATTTGATGAACCACTTTCAAACCTTGATGCTGCATTAAGAGTTCAAATGAGAGTTGAATTAGCAAAACTTCATAATGAACTAGAAGCAACAATGATCTATGTTACACACGATCAGACAGAAGCTATGACCCTAGCTGATGATATTGTTGTACTTGATACAGGTATCGTTTCACAAAAAGGATCCCCGTTAGAACTTTATGATAGACCAAATAATATGTTCGTAGGTGGATTTATTGGATCACCAAAAATGAACTTTATTTCAAGTAAGATATTAAGCAAAAGTTCTAATGCAACAGAAGTTGATATTATGGGAATGTCAAAAATATCAGTCTCTAAAATGTCAGCATCCTCCTCAGAGGGTGATTCAGTAACTTTAGGAATTAGACCTGAACACTTAGTAGTAAATGGTGATGCGGATGGATCTTGGGAAAGTAAAGTATTCGTTGTAGAAAAACTTGGTGACGTTACTTACCTATACCTTGAAAAAGATGGAGAACCATTAGTTGCTGAAACTGAAGGACATTCAGAAATTAAAGTTGGTGATACTGTAAAAGTTGGCTTCCCTGCTGGAAGATGTCAATTATTTGATAGTTCAGGGCAAGCATTTAAATAATAGAATCGTATTCATTATTGCCCCTAATATAAGGGGCAATACATCCCTTTTTTAAAAATTTTCAATAAATATTATGATTTTAAACTATTATTATAAAGGGCAGAGGGTTCATATTATTTCCTCCTATAAGAAGTATTCCTCTTATAAAACTTTTCTGCCCACCAAATATGAAAGGTTATTTAAGAGGGATACCAATTATAGTTTTTGTTCAGCAGTCCAAGAATTTTTCTTATTTATGGGAATATGATTGTTAAGAGTTAAAAGAACATTTTCAGCTAATTTCCTATATGTTGTTAATTTTCCCCCATAAATGCTTAGTAAAGGTGCTTGCGAACCATCCTCATTTAAATCAAATATATAGTCTCTAGTAACTTTTGAAGCTTCTTTAAAATCTTCAATAAGTGGTCTAATTCCAGAATAAGAACTTACGACATCATCTCTTGATATTTGTTTAACAAAATATTTATTTACTGAGTTTAATAAATAATCAATTTCACTTTCATCAATTTTAGGATTTTCTGGTGAAAAAACTTCTTTTTCAGTAGTGCCAATAAGTGAATATTCATCTTTATACGGTATTACAAAAATTATTCTGTTATCTTCATTTTGTAAAGTGAAAGCCTTTTTCTGACTATAAAGACTTTTAGTTATTATATGACTACCTTTTACAAGTCGAATTGATTTATTTGAATTCAATTTAATAACATTATTTAAAACTTCATTTATCCAAGGTCCAGCAGCATTAATAAGAATTTTAGATTTAAGTATAGTGTTATCATCTAAAAATATATCCCAAATATTTTTATTTCGTTTT
>CACOAX010000007.1 GCA_902625365.1 uncultured Alphaproteobacteria bacterium | reverse complement strand
CCAAATACTCCATCATGCATTACACCCCATTGATCGATTATAAAATTATCATAATCATTAATAATTTCTTCAATGGATTTTATTTTTTTCACTATTATACCGATTTACCAATAACTTCAGATACATTTTTATATCCATCAGTTTTAATCAGGTCAATCAAGTCACCTTTCATACTATTAATTAAATTTGGACCAGAATAAACCATAGCGGTGTATAGCTGAACTAAAGAAGCACCAGATTTAATTTTTTCATAACAGTCTCTTCCACTTGATATACCCCCTACTCCTATTAATGGTATCTGACCATTTGTTAATTCATACATTCTCTTTAAAACTAAATTTGAATCATCATATAGAGGTTTACCACTTAAGCCTCCTTTTTTTTCTTTATTTATAGAGATCAAATTATCATATCTTTTCAGGGTACTATTTGTGAGTATCAATCCATCTATGTTGTTAGCTAAGGAAATTAAAGCTACATCTCTTAATTGATCTTCATTTAAATCAGGTGAAATTTTAATTAATATTGGCTTGGTATTAATTTTTTTTATTTCATCTCTTTTGTTTATAATTTTTTTAATAAATTTTTCTATCTTTCCTCTCAATTGCAGATCTCTTAAGCCTTCAGTATTTGGCGAGGATATGTTTATAGTTATATAGCTTGCTAAATCACCTAACTCTTCTAAACCTATAAGATAATCGTCAATAGCTTCATTTGAATTTTTATTTTTTCCAATATTAACTCCTACAATCTTATTATTTAAGTATGATTTTTGATATTTAATTAAATTTTTTTTTACTTTTATAATTCCCTTATTATTAAATCCTAAACTATTTATGATTGCTTTATCTTCACTTAATCTAAATACTCTAGGTTTAGAATTACCACTTTGAGGTTGTGGAGTGATTGTGCCAACTTCAAGAAAACCAAAACCAAACGAAAACATTGAATGCATAACTTCAGCATTTTTATCAAAACCCGCAGCAAGTCCTATAGGATTTACAAAATCTAAACCCATTAAATGTTGTGAAAGAATAGAGTCCTCAATACTTTTTTGTCTTAATTTAAAATATTTTAAAAAATTAATTGTAATAGTATGAGATAACTCTGGTGGTAATAATCTTAATATTTTTAATGAACTATTGTACAATAAATTAATTATCTATTAATTTTTTTAGATAATCAATAGTTTCCCTTAAACCGAATAATTTAAAAAATGATCCTAGTCTAGGGCCTTGATCCTGACCAAGCATAACTTGATATACTATTTTAAAAAAATCTTTTAAGTTTTCAAATTTGTGCCTTTTTCCTACTTCGTATAATAAAGTTTGAATATCTTCAGATGAACTATTTTCATCGACCTCATTTTCTAAGACATTAATAATATCAATAAATACTTCTTTATTGCTACTATCAATTTCTAAAAATTTCTTTTTAGGCAAAATAAAATCTTCATAGTAATTTAGTGCAAAATCTATGAGGCGATCAAATTCAGGATTTTTAACAGCATTAATATTATCATCATATTTATTAATAAAAGACCATATTACTTTTTTATCTTTAGAATTAGAGACATTTACTAGGTTAGTAAGAGTATTGAAATTTATTTCTGATTTAAATTCTTTAGGCTTTCCTGAATGAATATGCCAAATTGGATTATCATACTGTTTATTTTTATCTAAACTTGAATATGAATTATAATGAGAAAGATAATCATCTACAGTTTTAGGAATAACATCAAAGTGAAGTTTTTTTGCTGATTTTGGTTTTTGGAACATATAGAGTGCAAGACTTTCAGGAGATGCATAACGCAGCCACTCATCTACACTAATACCATTTCCAACTGACTTAGAAATTTTTTCACCTTTTTCATCTAAAAACATTTCATAGATTAGATTAGTGGGTGGCTTTTTATTTAATGCTCTACAAATCTTGGATCCTAAATCAACACTTTCTGTTAGATCTTTACCGCACATTTCATAATCAACATCAAACGACATCCATCTCATTGCCCAATCGACTTTCCATTGTAACTTACATTTTCCATTAATTACTTCTGTTTCAACTAACTTGTTTAAAGATGGATCTTTGTAAATAATTGTTTTTGAATCCATTTTATATTCCTCAATTTTTACCTGAAGAACCTCGCCTGAATTTTCACTTATTGGTAGAAATGGACTATAAGTTTCTTTTCTCTCTGCTCTTAAGGTAGGTAAAATAATATCTAATATTTTTGGATAGTTTTCAAATATACTTAAGATTGTTTGATTAAAATCTCCATTTTTATATTTTTCTGTTGAGCTAACAAACTCATAGTCAAAATTAAATTCATCTAAAAAACTTCTAAGTTTTGCATTATTATGATGTCCAAAACTTTCAAATTTACCAAATGGATCTGGTATGGAAGTAAGTGGCTTACCTATAAATTTTTCTAACATTTCTTTATTTGGAACATTTTCAGGAACTTTTCTTAATCCATCCATATCATCAGAAAATGTTATCAGTTTTGTTGGGCAATCAATCATAGAGCTAAATGCATTTTTTACCATTGATGTTCTTACAACTTCACCAAAAGTTCCAATATGAGGTAAACCTGAAGGGCCATAACCAGTTTCTAGTAATACATATCCCTTAGATGGAATTTTAAAATTTTGTAAACCACCATTTTTTTTAATGATTTGTAATGCTTCTTTAAAAGGCCAAGCTTTTAAGGATTGTACTAACTCTTGATCAATCATTTAATTTTGCTTTAATTCTAATTTTTTTACCCAATAACAACTTTAATGAATTTGTGAAATTAAAAATTTCAGTTCCTAATTTATTAAATAATTCATTTTCTAAATCTACAATATTATCAATAATATTATTAATTAAATCATTCCCCGCTGTAGTTAGAACTAAACTATCAGATCTTTTATCTTGTGGTTTTTGTTTTAGTATTAACTTCTTTTCTTCTAGCTTAGAGACTCGTAAACTAACAACTGATCTATCAATAGATGCATTTTTACATATATCCTGTTGAGTAATATTTATGTTTTCTTGCTGTAAAAAATAAATTGTCTCGAGAATAAGATATTCATTTAATGTGATTTCACTACCTCTTAATTTATGTCTTACTTTAGATTGCCATAAGTTTGATGTTTGCCAAATTAACAATGCTAATCTATTCTCATTAAGAGAAGTGTCTGCCATAGTTTTTATACAAACTATTTGTATACAGATTAATGATATATGTCAATACTATTCTGGTGCAATTTCTATCTCTAAGCCATCAAGCTCTTCAGAAAGATCAATTTGACAAGATAATCTGGAATTATTTTTAATATCGAAAGCTTGGTCAAGCATAGATTCCTCATCATCATCCATATTTTTCAGCTTATTTGTCCATTTTTCATCAACATAAACATGACAAGTGGCGCAGGCACAACATCCTCCACATGATGCTTCTATACCGTAATCATTATCTCTAAGGATTTCCATTAATGTAAAATTACTATTAAATTCAATTTCAGACTTTTTACCTGATCTATCTTTGATTATTAATTTTGGCATTTTAATTATGCAACCATTTATGAAATATTTAATCAACAAATAGCTTAGTTTTTAAAAAATTAAATAAAATTTAATGATTATTTAGTAAATTAAAAAATTTTGAAGCCCATTCAATAGAGCCTTCAGTGTCGTAATCACATTCTAATCTGTCTAAAATACAAATAGCGCCTAAATATTTTAATCTTTCATCAATATCCCTACCCGCTTTACAAAATTCATAATGTGAACTATCCCCAAGAGCTATAACGCCATATCTCATTTGTGATAAATTAATATCAGCTGTTCCAAATAATTTTTCAAAAAATAATTCACCATTATAGGGTATGTCGCCTTCACCCGTAGTTGAAGTAATTACCATCACTTTTTTAATTTCTTTAAATTTTTCAAGTGAAATATCATCTAACTCTTTTAGATCTGTTTCTATATTCTTAGATTTAGCAATATCATTTATCTCAAATGCTAAATCCTCAGCAGTTCCTGTTTGAGAAGCATATAAAATGTACAATTTTTCAGTCATTTATAAAAACACAAAAATTATTATAATTCATAAATATAATAAGTTTTTTTAAAGTAAGTAAATAAAGTATCTTTCTTAGGCAATTCGTGAAAATAAAAATCAAATTTTAATTATAATGATTCTAAAGAGTAAATTAATTTTAAACACCTAATTTTTTTTGAAGTTCTTTAGAAGATGTTGTGTATCTAAAAATATTTTTTTTATCAGGAAAACAATATTTAAATACTTCTTGAGCCATCAATGCTGATTCATGAAATCCAGATAAAATTAATTTTAATTTACCTGGGTACCAATTTATATCACCGATCGCAAAGATAGAGGGTGTAGAGGTTTCAAATTTTTCAGTATCCACTTTAATTAGATTTTCATGAAGGTTTAGGCCCCAATCCGCAATTGGGCCTAATTCCATTTTTAACCCAAAAAATGGTAAAAGATAATCTACTTCAATTTGTGATTTTTCTTCATCATTTTCATATTGAAGTATAATTTTGCTATCTTCTGTGTTTGAAATCGTTTTAATTTGACCTTTTAAAAATTTAATTTTTCCTTTTGTTTCTAATTCCTGCATTTTTGACACTGAATCAGGCGCTGCTCTAAAGTCTTTTCTTCTATGAATTAAAGATACATTTGAGTCTTTAGATAGTTCATTTGTCCAATCCAGAGCGGAATCACCCCCCCCTGCGATTAATAAGTTTTTGCCACTAAACATTGATTTATCTCGAACTGCATAAAAAACATTTTTGTTTTCAAAGTTCTCAATATTTTCAATTGGAGGTTTTCTTGGAACAAAGCTACCTGCTCCTGCAGCTACTACTATACATTTTGCCTCAACCTTTGTCCCAATATTAGTTTCTACAATCCATCCAGTTTCTGTTTTAGTAATTTTATCAACTTGCTGGTTGAGATGAAATTGAGGCTTAAAAGGGTTTATTTGTTTAATTAACTCATCTGTTAATTCTTGTCCTGTTACAATAGGTCTTGAAGGAATATCATAAATTGGTTTTTCTGGGTACAGTTCAGCACACTGACCACCAACTTTATCTAAATTATCAATCAAATGACATTTTATATTTAAAAGACCTAATTCAAATACAGCAAACAGACCCACAGGACCTGCTCCTATAATAGCTACATCAGTTTTTTCTATCATATATAAAAAATAACAACTTTTTTTATTATTTCTAGGGATTATATATATTCTTAATGAATTACTCTATAACTTCAAAATATTATAATCCTGCAATTTATATATGGCTATTAACAATAACTGCAATGGTTTTATTAATCATAGTAATTGGAGGTCTCACAAGATTAACTGACTCTGGACTCTCAATGACCGACTGGCGTCCAATTTTAGGTGTAATTCCTCCACTCAGTTTAGAAAGTTGGCTGGTTGTTTTTGAAATGTATAAACAAACACCAGAATATAAAATAGTAAATAAGAATATGACTCTGAATGAGTTCAAATATATATTTTGGTGGGAGTGGTTTCATAGAATATTTGCAAGAGCTATTGGTGTTGTTTTTTTAATACCTTTGATTTACTTTACTTTAAAAAAACAAATTCAACCTTCTTTGTATTTAAGGCTTGGTATTGTCTTTGCATTCGGTTTATTTCAAGCAGTAATCGGTTGGTGGATGGTAAAAAGTGGATTAACAGACAATCCTTATGTGAGTCCTTATAGGCTTACTTTTCATCTTATGAATGCTCTTATAATTTTCTCTATAATGCTTTGGATTGCAATGGATTATAAATATTCTTCTACTATAAGTTTTTTATCTAAGCCTAAAACGATTGAATTTTATATTTTTATTGCTGTAATCTTAATATTTATTACAATTGCAACAGGTGGATTTATGGCAGGAACCAACTCTGGACAATCTTTTAATACTTTTCCACTAATGAATGGAAAAATTATACCTGATGATTACGTTATAGATGATTTGGGTATTTATAATATCTTTGAAAATACAGTTGCAATAAATTTTAACCACCGCTGGTTATCAATATTTGTTTTTTTTTATATTCTATTTGTGTGTTTTAGATTTATTAAATTTGATAATAAAAACGTTTCAAGTACTCTTGTGTATTTAGTTTTATTCTTTCTAACTTTACAAGTAATTTTAGGGATTATTACTCTTTTAAGTAATGTCTACTTACCAGTCGCAAGTTTACATCAAACTAATTCAATTTTGTTATTATCAACTTTATTAATTAGTTATCATCAAATTAAAATTAGAAAGGTTAAAAATGTCTAATAAAAATATATTTGTCTTTGGGGGAACGGGTTCTATTGGAAAATCATTATCAAAAAAACTGAAAAATAATAACTATGATCCAATAATTATCTCTAGAAATGAGGCAGAATTAAAACAATTATCTGAGGAAATTGGCTGCGAATATAAAGTTTGTGATGTTTTAGATTTTGATAAAGTTAAAAGTATTTCTGAAGAATATAAAGATCGATTATGTGGTATTGCTTTTTGTGTTGGTTCTATAAATTTGAAACCTCTCAAAATGACCAAAGATGAAGATTTTATTGATTCTTTTAAAATAAATACACTTAGTGCTATAAATGCAATTAAGATTAATCAAGAAACTCTAGCTAAAAATACTGGCAGTATTCTACTTTATTCAACTATTGCTGTAAAACAGGGTTTTACTAATCACACAATAGTCTCGACTGCAAAAGGTGCCATTGAAGGACTTACTTTAAGCTTAGCAGCAGAATTTGCCCCAAAAATAAGAGTAAATTGTATAGCGCCAAGTTTAACTGACGCAAAAATGACACAAAAGTTACTTAGTAATGAAACTATTAAGAAAGCAATTGAAAATATGCATCCTTTACCTAAAATTGGATCTGGTGATGATTTCTCTGATATTGGAAGTTTTCTATTAAGTGATAAAAATAGTTGGATTACTGGACAAATATTTCATATAGATGGAGGAAGATCATCATTAAGAATTAAATCGTGAAATATATCTTTATAATTTGTTTATCTTTTTTTTCTTTTAGCGTTTTTAGTCAGCCATTTCCAATACCAGAAGATAATGAGGTAAGTTATGATGTTATTAGGAAAAAGAAAAATATAGGTAGCTTAATATCAAAATTTATAGAAAATGAAGATAGTGTCGTTATACATTCAGTCCTCAAGATAAATGTTAAGGTTTTATTTATTCCAGCGTACAAATTTTTTCAAGAAACAAAAGAAACTTGGATAAATGGTGAATTTGTATCAATAGATGGATTTACAGACTTTGAAGATGATAGGGAATATAAAATAATTGGAAATGATGAAGACAATTTTTTTATTGCAAGTGGTATGGATGGACAATTAAAATTAGATAAAAATATAGTACCATTAAATTATTGGAATCTTGAGATGTTAAATGAAAAAGAAGTATTTGATACTCAAAAAGGTATTGTAAGAACTATAGAAGTAAAGCAACTTGAAGATGAAAAAATTAAAATCGATGACATTGAAATATTAGCTAACAAGTATGTTTTCAATGCATCAAAAAATCCAAAAGATAAAGGGCCATTCCCTGAGTACACACTTTGGTATTTTGAAAAAGAGCTCATGAAAATGGAATTTAAAAATCCTAATGATAAAAAAAATATTATAACAATAATTCGTAATGATTGGAGTCTATAGTTGCAAACTATATGGATTACCGGTGGATCTTCAGGTATTGGTTTTGCTACAGCAAAAGAATTTATAAATAATAATTGGCAAGTTGTAATTTCTTCAAGTAATAAAATAAAACTTGAAACTGCAAAAAAAAAATTGGAACTAAATAATAATAAAAATTTGGTTCATGCTATAGTTTGTGATATTTCTTCAAAAAATAATGTTGATGAAACGATTAATTCTATAGAAAAAAATATTGGTAAAATTGATATAGCTTTATTAAATGCATCAGCTTATAGTCCAAACAAAAATCAAATATTTGATATTTCAAACTACGAATTGCTCGTAGATGTAAATATCAAAGGCACTTTGTATTGTGTTAACAAATTAAAAGATGTTATGAAAAATAGAAATAATACGATTGCTATTATTTCTTCACCGTTGGGATATAGAGGTTGGCCAACAGCTGGGGCGTATGGAATTTCTAAGGCAGCTCAATTAAGCTTGAGTGAAAGCTTGTATTTTGATTTCAAAAAGTTGAACATTAATGTTAGAGTCATATGTCCAGGTTTTATTGATACCGAAGCAACCAAAAAAAATAGTTTCAAAATGCCTTTTTTAAAAAGTGCTGAATATGCAGGGAAAAAAATATTTGTTAGGTTAACTAAAGGTAAAGAATTTGAGATAATTTTTCCCTATTTGATTGTATATTTTTTTAAATTTACAAGGATATTACCTTACAAAATATATTTTTATATATGGAAAAAATTAGGAAATTTTTAGTTTGTTTCACCAATATAAATTCCAAGACCTTCAGCTACTTTGATCAAAGGATCATTCTTTTGAACAGTTTTTGAATATCCTGCAACTTGACTAAGCATCAAATCATGTACTCCTCTGTCTTTCCAAACAACTACTCTATTAAATTTTTTCTTTGCAATTAAGTCAACAGCATAAACTCCAAAGGCACTTGCAATTAAACGATCCCTATGGGTTGGTTGAGCACCCCTTTGAACATGTCCCAAAACTGTAACTCTTGTTTCAGAATCTGTTATTTTATAGATTTCATCACCAAGATAATTTCCAATTCCTCCAAGGCGCACCTCTCCATCAACATATTTCACTGTAGCTTTTTTACCGTTTTCTTTTTTTACAGCTTCTGCAACAACAATTAATGCATGATTTCTTCCTTTAGATCTAAGTTTTTCAATATGATCAGCAATAGATTTTATTGAATATTGAATCTCAGGAATCAAAATAATATCTGCCCCTCCAGCAATTCCTGCATTCAAAGCAATGTGGCCTGCATCTCTACCCATCACTTCTAAAATCATTACTCTCCTGTGGCTTGCTGCCGTTGGTTGAAGCATATCTAAAGCATTTGTTGCTACGTCAACTGCAGTATCGTAACCTATAGATAGTTCATTATGCTTAACATCATTATCAATAGTTTTTGGAATACCTACAAAATTTATATTTCCTTTTTTTGTAATACTTTGAAGAATTTTCAAACTTCCATCACCACCAATACCAATTAGAGCATCAATTCCTAATTTTTTAAAACCTTGTATAACTAAATCAGATGAGTCAATTTTTTTTCCATTCCTTATAGTTTTTTTAAAAGGGTTGCCTTTGTTATTTGATCCTAGAAAGGTTCCACCCATTCTCATTAGACTACCCTCAAAATTTTGTGGTTCTAATTTAATTACATCCAGTGGTTCTTTTAACAAGCCTAATGTTCCATCTTTTATTCCATAAACTTCCCAATTGTACTTGTTATGTGCTCTTAATGTAACAGCTCGAATTACTGCATTTAAACCTGCACAATCTCCACCGCTTGTTAAAATTGCTATTTTTTTTATCACAGTAAGTTTATATACTAATATTGTATTTTTACTTATTTATTTTCATGGATGATATAAACAAACTTATAGAAATTTTAAAAAATTTTGAACAAGAACATAGGGATCTCGATGAAATACTTATTAGGCTTCAAGAAAAAAGTACTGTAGATTTTTTACAAATTCAAAGGTTAAAAAAAAGAAAGTTAATCCTAAAAGATAAGATATTAGAAATTCAAAATAAATTAGAGCCAGATAGTATAGCTTAAACTAAAAAACTTTTTAAGAATTTAGGACCGTTATCTTTAATAAAAGATATTCTTTCCTTAACTTTTGGAATTTTTGATATTCTCTTGAGATTTTTATCGATATTTTCTTCAACATTCTTCATTTCTTTTGAAAAAAAAACGAATAAGGCATTAGTATATATTCCTGATAAAATAAGTCTTTTTGTATAAAAATTAAAATCTGTTGAATTATCTCCAGCTAAATACCACATTGTATTTACTGAATTATATAAACTCTTTTTGGATATTTTGTTATTTGTTGGCAGCAAAAGATGGTTAAAAGTTTTTTTATAAAATTGTTTATCTTCATTTAATATGTCAAATCGTAATAATAATATTTTTTTTATTCTTTTGTTAATTGGAAAATTAATTAAATTAATTGTTTTTAATTTAAATTTAAGTTTTTCATTAATACTTTGTAGAGCATATTCTAATAAATCTTTATATCCATCTGGAAAAAAATATAATAAATCTTTTTTTTCTATATTTTGTTTTTGTAATTTTGAAAATATTTCTGATGACCAACCTTCGATTGATACAATTTTTTTAGCTTTTATAAGAATATTTTCTTTTTTTTTATTTTCTGTTTTGTTCATTTTTCCAATAAGTTGTTATTTCTTTTTCAAAACCAAAAGCATTTTTATGTGCTAGGCGCGATGTATATAAAATTCCGTTTAAATGATCTACCTCATGTTGTACTACCCTTGCATGTAAGCCTTCAACTTCATTTTCAATCACTTTACCATCAAGATCAAATCCAGAATATTTAATTTTTTTAAATCTTCTAACCAAACCTTGCATTCCAGGGATAGATAAACATCCTTCCCAATCATCCTCAGTTTCTTTTCCCATAGGTATAAAACTAGGATTTATTAATGGTGTTATCTCAATATTATCTTTCTCTTCATTATCAGGATTACGAAATACTATTATTTGCTTTGAAATGTGTACTTGAGGTGCTGCTAAACCTATACCATTATAGTCAAGCATTGTTTCAGACATATCATAAACTATTTTTTTTAGAGAATCTGATGAGAATTTTTTTATCTCAGAACATTCTTTTAGTAAAATGGGATGACCGATTTTTGATATTTTGAGAATGGACACATATTAAATATAAGTATTTTTTCTAATATACCAATAGATTAATTCAATATATCCGTTTGCAAATAATATAAGTTTATGTTAGTAGCCCGTCCCAATGACACTTTTTGTAAACGTAAAAGATAATAATGTGGAACAAGCAATTAGAACGCTTAAAAAGAAAATGCAGCGCGAAGGTTTGTATAAAGAAATGAAACTACGTAAACATTACGAAAAACCTTGTTTGAAACGTGCAAGAGAAAAAGAAGAAAATATTAGAAGAGCTAGAAAATCTGCAAAAAGAAATAACGATTAGGCAGAAAGACTTTTTACGATATCCTCACACATTTTTTTAGCATCTCCAAATAGCATAGTCGTATTATCTCTATAAAATAATTCGTTATCAACACCAGAATAACCAGTTGCCATTGAACGTTTTACAAATAGAACGCTCTGAGATTTTTCCACATCTAAAATAGGCATACCAAAAATAGGAGACGACTCATCTGTTTTTGCAGCTGGATTTGTTACATCATTTGCTCCAATAACAAATGAAACCTCAGTCATTGGAAAATCATGATTTATTTCGTCTAGTTCTAAGACCTCTTCATAAGGAACATTTGCTTCAGCAAGCAAAACATTCATATGACCTGGCATTCTTCCAGCTACTGGATGAATTGCGTATCTTACTTCTATTCCTTCTTTTTTTAATATGTCACCCATTTCTCTTAAAGCATGTTGCGCTTGTGCTACAGCCATTCCATATCCTGGTACAATAATTACAGAGTCTGCGTTTTTCATTATATATGCAGCATCCTCTGCATTACCTTGTTTAACAATTTTGTCTGAGTTATCCTTACTAGCACTGGTGTCTTGCTCACCACCAAAACCTCCTAGAACAACATTAATAATGGATCTATTCATCCCTTTACTCATTATATAACTTAATATTGCACCAGATGCTCCAACAAGTGCGCCAGTTATAATTAAGAGATTATTGCTTAGTGTAAATCCTATGCCGCAAGCTGCCCATCCTGAATAAGAGTTTAACATAGAAACGACAACTGGCATATCAGCTCCACCAATAGGAATTACTACAAGAAATCCTAGTAATATTGAAACAATGACTATTGTCCAAAAAATTGTTGGAGATTGATTAATTACAAATAAAACAATTAAGAAAATAATTAATAAGAAAATTAGTGCATTGATAAGATGCTGAAACTTAAATACAATAGGCTTTCCAGAAATGGTTCCTTGTAATTTTCCAAAAGCTAAAACCGAACCAGAAAAAGTAATAGCACCGATAAATGTTCCAATACTCATTTCAACTAGACTAGCAGTTTTAATTGATCCAACTTTTCCAATACTAAAAGCAACTGGATCATAAAAAGCAGCAGCAGCAACAAAAACAGCTGCTAATCCTACTAAGCTGTGAAAAGCTGCTACCAATTGAGGTAATGCTGTCATTTCAATTCTAAGAGCAATAAATGAACCTATTGCACCACCAATAAGGATTGCGGCTCCAATTTCGTAATAGCTAAGAACAGATTTAAACATTAGTGTTGTGAACACCGCTATAATCATTCCAATGATACCAAAAATGTTGCCCATTCTTGAAGACTCAGGGTGAGATAAACCTCTTAAAGCAAAGATAAATAATAACGCAGATATTAGATATAATATCGCAACCATGTTAGAAGACATTATTCTTTTTCCTTTGTTTTTTTAGTTTTTTTCTTAAACATCGAAAGCATTCGATATGTTACTAAGAAACCTCCAAAAATATTAACTGAAGCTAATACAACACCAATTAATCCAAAAATTTTTGAAGTATCAAAACCTTGAGGACCGGCTGCCAATATTGCCCCAACTATAATTACACTTGATATAGCATTTGTCACACCCATCAATGGACTATGTAAAGCAGGAGTAACTGACCAAACTACATAATAGCCAATAATACAAGCTAAGAAAAATACTGTTAACCCAATAACAAAAACTTCTGAAGAATGTGCTTCCATATTATTTAAATTGCTCCAATCTTACCTCCCCATCATACGTTAGCAAAACAGAATTAATTATTTCATCATCAAAATCAAAATTTATTTTTTTATTTTCTTTATCTATTAATAAACTTAAGAAGTTAAAAATGTTTTTAGCATAAAGTGCTGAGGCATCTTTTGCTACTCTTCCAGGAACATTTCCATAACCAACGATTTTTACTCCATTATGCACTACTATTTCATTCAATTTACTTAAAGGGCAATTACCACCAGCTTCCACAGCCAAATCAATTACTACTGAGCCTGGTATCATCGAAGAAACCATTTCTTCTGAGATTAAAACTGGAGCTTTTTTCCCAGGAATAAGAGCTGTACAAATTACTATATCTTGTTTTGAAACTGTTTCTGCTATCAATTGAGCTTGTTTTTTCTTATAATCTTCACTCATTTCCTTTGCATAACCACCTGCAGTTTCAGCATTTTCAGCTTCATTATCTTCAACCATAATGAATTTTCCACCAAGACTTTCAACTTGTTCTTTAGTTGCTGCTCTTACATCAGTAGCAGATACTACTGCCCCAAGTCTTTTTGCTGTTGCAATTGCTTGTAAACCTGCAACTCCTACACCAAGTATCATAACTTTTGCTGGATTTACTCTTCCGGCTGCAGTCATCATCATTGGAAAAGCTTTTCCAAATTGCTCTGCTGCATCAATTACACTTCTATACCCTGCTAAATTAGCTTGAGATGATAAAACATCCATACTTTGGGCTCTACTTATTCTAGGAATTAATTCCATACAACATGATGATATTTTGTTTTTGTTTAAATTAGAAAATTCTGATTTATTTTCATAAGGGTTTAAAATTCCAATAAGTAATGAATTACTTTTTAAATTATTTATATCATCAGTACTTGGCATTCTAACACATAAACAAACATCAGCCTTCAAGCATTCAGATCTAGAAACAATTTTTGCTCCAGCTTCTTCATAATTTAAATTTTGATATCCTGAAGTTTGTCCCGCTCCATTTTCAATTATAACTTCAAAACCTAGTCTAGAAAAAAGCTTTACAGATTCAGGAGAGATAGAGACTCTTGTCTCATTGTTATCATTTTCTTTAATGGCAGATAAGAGCATGAGTTCTTATATTGATAGGTCAGCTAAATTTAAAGCTTTTTGTTGGTTTTTCATTAATTTTTTTGAGTTAAAATCTTCAATGAGCTCATGGAATATTCTGTACCAATTAACTTCAGCTTTTAAATGCATGAATACTGAGCCTAGTCCTACTGCTGCTCTATCCATGAACACAAATTCTTTTGGAGGTTTAACACCACCTAGTTTTTTAAGTTCTTGATGAACTTCAGATGCAATTTGTGCTCCATATATACCACTATCACTTTCTTGTATTTTTTGAACTTTATCTTCCATTAAAGGTGAATATAAAAATCCTGCCCATTTATTTAATACTTTTAATTTCTCTTTGGTAATATCTGTAAATCCCCATTGCTCATACGCATGAACTGCCTTTGAATTGTCTTTTTCTTGAAGAGCAAAATATAAGTCAATTACACCTTGAATGAAATTACCATTAAAAATTCTCATACAACCAAAGTCATATATATTAATGCTTAGGTCTTTTTTTTGTACAGAATAATTTCCTAAATGTGGATCTCCATGAAGCACTCCGTATTCAAAGAATGGTTTGTACCACGCTTTATACATATTAGCTGCTAGAGTATTTCTTGTTTCTTTAGGAGATTTTTTAAAATTCAAAATAGGCTCGCCATCTAGCCAGCTCATGGTTAGTAATCTTTTTGTAGATAATTTATCGTAGGTTTTTGGGACATGAACAAAATTTATATTTGAAAATATATTTCTAAATACAGCCATTAATTTTTTCTCTCTTTCGTAATCTAGCTCCTCTTTAAGTCTGTCAGTAATTTCTTTATATACTTCATCAGTCTTAATCGCTTTATTATAAGACTGATAAATTGAAAAAATCATTTTTAATTGTGAGAGATCCGCACTAACTGCTGAAGCCATATCTGGGTATTGGAGTTTGCAGGCGACTATATCATCATTTTGTATTTTAGCTTTATGAACTTGTCCAAGAGAAGCCGCTCTTGTTGCTTCTTTATCAAACTCGATAAAATTTTTTTGCCAGTCTTGTTTTAATTCTGCAGCCATTCTTCTTTTGACAAACAACCATCCCATCGGTGGTGCATTAGACTGTAAATGCATAAGCTCTTGTGCGTACTCATCAGGAAGTAAGTCAGGTATGGTTGCGGATAATTGTGCCACTTTCATCAAGGGCCCTTTAATACTTCCAAGAGCAGCTCTTATTTCTGAAGCATGTTTTTCTTTATCTAACTTAACACCTAAATATCTTTGACTTGCAAGTTTAGTGGCTAATTTTCCAACAACACCACCAACTTTAGCGTACCTGGTAAGTTGTTTAGTTAGGGATTTTGCTTCTTTATCTTTCATCAATTTTATTCTTCTAATTGGTCAATCAGATTCTCAATAACATTAACTCCTTTTTGCCAAAAATCTTTTTTCTTGGGATTTAATCCAAAAGGTTTCAATAGTTTATCATATGTATCACTACCACCACTCTCTAACAAAGTAATGTATTTGTCTTCAAATTTAGGTAGTTTGCTCTCGTAAACATTAAAAAGAGAATTAACAAGACAATCACCAAAAGCATATGCATAAACATAAAATGGTGAATGAATAAAATGGGGTATATAGCTCCAAAAATATTTGTAATCATCATTAAATTTTATTGATGGTCCTAAGCTTTTCTTTTGAACATCAATCCAAATTTCACAAATCTCGTCAACACTTAGTTCTTTGATTTTTCTTTGATGATGAATACGTTTTTCAAATTCAAAAAAAGCAATTTGCCTCACAACAGTGTTTAGCATATCTTCGACTTTGTTTGCTAGCAGCCCCCTACGTTCATTTTCTTTTGTAGTAATAGATAAAAGAGATTTAAAAGTTAACATTTCTCCAAAAACACTTGCTGTTTCAGCAAGCGTTAACGGTGTTGAAGAATTAAAATAAGTTTGTTTTCGTCCTGCTAAATATTGATGAATGCCGTGTCCAAGTTCATGAGCGAGAGTTGCTATATCTCTTGCTTTACCCTGATAATTAACAAGTATAAATGGATGAGCTGATGGAACAGTAGAGGCAGCGAACGCACCGGGAGATTTTCCTGGGATTACTGGAGCGTGTATCCATGAATTATCAAAAAATTTATTTACAATATTTCCTGCCCTCTCATCAAAATTTGAATAAGCATCAGTTACAATTTGTCTTGCATCTTTCCACGAATAAATACTCTGTGATTGAAAAGGAAGAGGTGCATTTCTATCCCAATACATTAAAGGTTTCTTTTTTAGCCATTTAGATTTTATTTTATAATAACGATGAGCAATGTTTGGATAATTTTCTTTTATTGTTTCAGTTAAGGCTTCTACAACTTCATCTTCAACAACATTAGATAAATTTCTTGAACTGACTGGGTTTGGCAATCCTCTCCATTTATCATTTATTGATTTATCTTTTGCAAGATTATTAGTAATAGATGTAAACAAACTAATATTATCTTTTAAAACAGCAGATACTACCTCAGCTGATTTTTTACGATTTGATTCTTTTTTATCAGAAAGAAAATTAAAAATTTCAGCACTAGATAAATTTTTTCCCTTAAAAGGAAATTTTAGTGATGCAATTGTATCATCAAATAGTCTGATCCAGGCTGATCTAGAAGTAATACTTTTTTCTTGAAGTAATTTTTCTGTTTTAACATCCAATTGATAAGGTTTGAATTTTCGAATATTTTTTATCCAGTTTTTGTAAATCTTTAGTTTTTTATCAGCATAAATTTTTTTTAAATTTTTTTCAGAAATTTCATTTATCTCAAGACTAAAGAAAACAATTGAGGAGGCAATATTTGTTATTTGTTCCTGCATTTGTTGATAAAAAATTTTATTCTTTTCATTATTACCATCCTCTGCAACTAATAAATGCGCATAAGACATAATTTTATCTATTTTTGTATCAATATCCTCTAATTCAATAATGGCTTTTAAGAGTTGATTAGAACTAATCTTGGTGATTTTGGATGCGTATTTTTTCTCAAATTTTTTAGTTGATATTCTGAGCTTATTTAAATCATTGTTCAGCTTCTTAGCTTTTGGGGATTCATATAAATCCTTTAAATTCCAAATGGGTAGTTTTCCAAGGGTATTTTTTGTTGAATTTTGATAATTTTTTTGTTTCATATTTTACTATTTCGATATAGGTCTAATATCAAAGCTTTGTAGGGAGGATAGAAAGCATGATTGTTAATTTTGACGAATTTAATAGCATACCGGGTATATTTTATCATCAAGCAAATGATCTAAAAGATCAACCATATTTATGGAAGAAAGAGAATGATAAATATGTTTCTTTAAGCTGGTCACAAGTAAAAGAACAAGTCGAAAGTTTAGCAACATACTTAAAAGATCTGGGAATTTTAGAAGGAGATAGAGTACTAATTTTATCTGAAAATAGGCCTGAATGGCAAATCACTGATTTAGCAATAATGTCCATAGGAGCAATTTCAGTTCCTGCTTATACAACAAGTACAACCAATGATTATAAATATATTATTGAGCATTCTGGTGCTAGATGTGCCATCGTATCATCACACGAGTTAATGAAAAAAGTTCTACCTGCAATAGAAAAAATTTCACATTGTCAAAACGTAATAAAAATTAATGATGATAATGAAACTTATACAGAAGTTGTAAATATTTTATCATACAATAAAATTATAAATGATAATTTAGAAAAAAGTAAAAATTCTAATGAAATAGAAGAATTATCAAAAAATTTTAAAAGAAAAGATACAGCATGTATTATTTATACATCAGGTACTGGAGGCAATCCTAAGGGAGTGATGTTAAGTCATGGAGCCATGCTGAGAAATTGTGCTTCCTGTGATAAATTACTTGAGAGTCTTACTAGTGATTTAACAAAAGAAATTAGATATTTATCATGGTTGCCTTTATCTCATTCATATGAGCATACTTTACAATTCTTAGAAATGGGGCAAGGCGCACAAATTTATTACGCTGAAAGTATAGATAAATTATTAGTAAATATGGCAGAAGCAGCACCGCATTTTATGACAGCTGTTCCAAGGTTTTATGACTCTTTACACACACGTATTTCACAAGGTCTAAAAAACCAAAGTAAGTTAAGTCAAAGCTTCTTTGCAATTACATTAAAACTAGGAAAGAAAAAATATTTTGGTGAGCAGATGAGCTTCTCTGAAAGATTTATGAATGGATTGATGGATAGGATAGTCAGAAAAAAAGTTAAGAAAAGATTTGGTGGAAGTCTTAGAGCATTGATATCAGGAGGCGCAGCACTAAATTTTGAAGTTGGATTGTATCTAAGCGCCCTTGGTCTTCCACTACTTCAAGGCTACGGGCAAACTGAAACGGCTCCTGTTATTTCCGCAAACCCTCCTGAAAAAATTAAATTAGATACTGTTGGAAAAGTTCTTCAAGGAAATGAAGTGAAAATTTCTGAAGATGGAGAAATTTTAGCTCGTGGTGAACTAATTATGAATGGTTATTGGAATGATCCTGAGTCAACTAATAAAACTATAATCGATGGATGGGTTCATACGGGTGATATTGGTGAATTTGATGAAGAAGATTATTTAAAGATAACGGATAGGAAAAAAGATATTATTGTAAATGCTGGTGGAGATAATATTTCTCCTTCAAGAATAGAGGCAAAACTAGATATTGAACCTGAAATTGCTCAATCAATGTTATATGGAGATTTCAAAAATTACCTAGTTGCAATCTTGGTGCCTAATAAAGATTTAGCTTTAGAATGGGCAAAAGAAAATAATCTTGAAGGTGATTTAAATAAAATAATTCAAGATTCTTCATTTAATAAAAAAATGAAAGAAGTTGTAGATAAAGTCAATAAAAGCCTTTCTAGTATTGAGCAAATAAGAAAATTTATTTTAATTGATCACGAGTTTACAATTGAAAACAATATGATGACACCTTCCATGAAAGTAAGAAGGTTTAAAGTAAAAGAGATGTATGGAGAAAATTTAGAGAAACTATATTAAGTTTCTCTTTTATCGAATTTTTCTTTTTGTTCAGAAGTAATTTCAGTTTGAAATTTTGTTTTCCACTCTGAGTATGGCATACCATAGATCATTTCTCGTGCTTCATCGTATGAAATTGAAATATTTTTCTTTTCTGCAGCACTAACATACCATTTTGAGAGACAGTTTCTGCAAAAACCTGATAGATTCATTAAATCAATATTTTGTACATCTGTTCTATTTTTTAGATGATGAATCAATCTTTCTGCAACATCAGCAAGTAATTCTCTATCAAAGTTTTTGGTCATATTACGTAAATAAATTATATAAATCTTTTTTTGTGCTATATATATAAAAATTAATGAAACGTAACAGAAAAGCTAAAATTTTAGCTACGCTAGGACCTGCATCATCAGATAAAAAAATAATAGAAGACTTATTTACTGCTGGATGTGATGTTTTTAGATTAAATTTCTCACATGGTGATTTAGAAACTCATAGAAAAAATTATGATAATATTAGATCCCTTGAAGAAAAACATAATCATGCGTCATGTATATTAGCTGATTTACAAGGACCCAAATTAAGAGTGGGAACATTTAAGAATACAAAAGAAAATTTAGTCAAAGGTCAAAGTTTTGTATTAGATCTTTCAAGTGAGCCTGGAGATAATAATAGGGTTAACTTTCCTCATGAAGAAATTTATGATTTTTTAACACCTAATTCTATTTTATTAGTAAATGATGGAAGAATAAGATTACAAATTGTTGAACAGAAAAAAGATAGTTTAATTACAGAAGTTTTAAATGATGCTGAAATCTCAAATAATAAAGGTGTAAATATACCTGATGTAATTCTTCCTATAGACGCCCTTACCAAAAAAGATAGAACTGATCTTATGAAGGCATTAGATATGGGAGTTGATTGGGTTGCGCTTTCTTTCGTACAACAAGCAGAGGATATACACAAACTAAAAAAAATAATTAACAATAAAGCACTCGTGATGGCAAAAATTGAAAAGCCTTCAGCAGTAAAAAATATTGATGATATTATAAATGCTGCAGATGGAATTATGATAGCTAGAGGTGATTTGGGTGTTGAAATGCCAACAGAACAAGTTCCGATAGTTCAAAAAAATATTATTAAAAGATGTAGGCACTTTGGTAAGCCAGTTGTTGTTGCAACACAAATGCTCGAAAGTATGATTGAAAATCTTGTTCCAACTAGAGCTGAAGCATCTGATGTTGCTAATGCAATTTACGATGGAGCAGATGCTGTAATGTTATCTGGCGAGTCTGCTGTTGGAGCACATCCAATAGAAGTAGTAAGAACTATGAATAAAATTTTAGAAAATGTTGAGAATGATAAAAATAATTATGATCTACAAATTACTCAAGAAAATCATGATGATGTTGATAATACAGATGCAATAACTTTAGCTGCTTACTCAATTGCAAAAAAATCAAATGCAAAAGCTATAATTACATTTTCTGTTAGTGGAAGAACAACAACTAGAATGGCTAGAGAAAGAGCGCCAGTTCAAATTGTTGGATTATCTCCAAATATTAATACTACAAGAAAAATGCAACTATATTGGGGTGTAAACTCATGTCATGCACAAGAAGATGCTCAAAATGCTCAAGAGATGGTTAATATCGCTTGTTCGATTGCAAAAAATAAAAAATTAGTAGAGCCAGGAGATAACGTAGTTATCTCGGCTGGTGTTCCGTTTGGAAATGCTGGAACTACTAATCTACTTAGATTAGCTGAGATAATTGCTGATAAAGATCTTAAGTAAGCTTATTACAAGCTTCTTTTATTCTGTTGCAGGCATCTTCTAGAATTGCATCACTAGTTGCATAAGATAATCTAAAATAAGGAGATAAACCAAATGCTGCACCATGAACTCCTGCTACACCTTGATCTTCTAAAAGGTATGTCATGAAATCTTCATCATTGGAGATATGTTTTCCATTTGGTGTCTTTTTGCCAATTATACCCTCACAATTCGGATAAACGTAAAAAGCTCCTTCTGGTTTTTGACAAGTAATTCCATCAATATCATTTAATTTATTCAATACTAAATCTCTGCGATTCAAAAATTTTTTATTATGCTCGTTTATAAAATCCTGCGGACCACTTATTGCTTCAACTGCAGCAGCCATTGTGATTGAAGAAGTTGATGTTGTGCTTTGTGATTGTATTTTGTTCATTGCAGCAATAATCTCTTTTGGAGCTCCACAATATCCAAGTCTCCATCCTGTCATACAATATGATTTTGAAACACCGTTTAATGTCAAGCATCTGTCTTTCAGTAAAGGTTCAATAGAAGCAAGAGTATGAAATTCTACTCCATCGTAAACAATTTTTTCATATATATCATCACACATTATAAGAACATTAGGATATTTTTTTAAAATAAGTGCTAAATCTTCTAACTCTTTTTTTGAATAAACTGAGCCAGTTGGATTACTGGGACTATTTAACATTAACCATTTTGTTTTAGAGTTTATATTTTTTTCTAGTTGTTCTGGTGTAATTTTGAAATTCTGTGATTGAGGACATTTAACTATCACGGGCTTCCCTTCTGCTAATAATACAATATCTGGATAACTAACCCAAAATGGAGCTGTTATAATGACCTCATCTCCTGGATTAATTGTTGCCATCATAGCATTATAGATAATATGTTTGCCTCCAACACCACATATGATTTCATCTAATTTATAATCTATATTATTATCTTCTCTGAATTTTTTCTGAATTGCTTTTTGTAATTCTGGTGTACCTTTACCTGGTACATATTTAGTTTTACCCTCTTCCATTGCTTTACTAGCAGCATCTCTTATATTTTTTGGTGTGTTAAAATCTGGCTCACCTGCTGCAAGAACAATTACATCTTTACCCTCGTCCTTCAAAGCTTTGGCTTTGACATTTATACCTACAGTCATTGAAGGTTTTATTTTACTTAGTCTATCTGCAACAAAATTCATTTAAATTATAAAATGTTCAATAATTAGACTAGCACAAGTTAACAACAAAAAAATAGCAAAAATCTTTCTTAATATTAACTTATCTATATTTGATGAAACTTTTGCACCAATTCCAGCAGTAAATATACTAGTTATTGATATAAAAAAAACTATTATAATATTTACGTAACCAAGAGAATAAATGGGAAGTTCATTTATATTTGACCCAGTATACATAAATGTAAGTGTTCCTGGAAAAGCAATTAAAAAACCAAAAACAGCGGAGGTTCCAACTGCTTCATGAATCTTTTTTGAAAACATTGTTAAAGTTGGAACACTAAAACTTCCACCACCTATACCAATTGTTGCAGATAAAAAACCAATAGAAGAGCTTATTGCAAAGTTAATTATATTAGATGATGGTATATCGTTACTTATAATTATTGGGCTTTGTTGAAACAGCATATTTAATGAAATCAAAAATGCTAGAATTACGAAAAGAATTACTAAACTCTGTCCTGAAATAGAACTCGCTGCAATTGAACCTACAATTGATCCTATTATTATTCCTATTGCCCATTTTTTTACAATTATTAAATTTGTATTTTTAAATTTAACATGAGATCTTATAGAGGAAATTGAAGTAAAACAAATTACACCAAGAGAAGATGCTACAGCAACATGCATTACAATTTCAGAGCTGTAACCAAGATTAAGTAAAATAAAGTAAGTTACAGGTACAATTATTATTCCACCTCCAACTCCTAATAATCCTGCAATAAAACCAGAGACTAGACCTGTTAATAAAAAAATAAATACTATTGAAGTCAAATAAATTTCCGTATTTTAAGTTTCATTAATGTAGTAAACAATTTAATATAAAAGTAAATAAGACTATGAAACATGTACATTGGATAGGAACTGGACTTTCTTCTATTCCAGGAATTAGAAGATTAGCTAAAAATTTAGATAATTTTACAGTATGGAATAGAACATTGGATAAGGCTATAAACAGTATTGATCATGTAGATAAAAACAATGTGAAAGCAAAACAGTTTGATGTTGATTTATTATTTAAAGAAACAAATCCGGGTGATATTGTGATTTCTCAACTGCCAGCAAACAAACATTTAGAAATAGCTAAACTTTGTTTAAAACATAAATGTCATTTTGCATCTACTAGTTACCTTAATCCAGAAATAAATATGCTAAATCTAGATGTAAAAAAAGAAAATTTAGTATTTATCAATGAGGTCGGTTTAGACCCAGGTATCGATCATTTTTTTTCCCATTTACTTGTCAGTGATCTTAAAAAAATCTCGACTGAAAAAACAGAAGTTGTTTATGAATCATATTGTGGAGGTTTTCCAGCAATTCCAAATGATTTCAAATACAAATTTAGTTGGTCTCCAGCTGGAGTAATCAAAGCCTTAAACAATGATGCAAAATATATAACAAAAGGAAAAATAAATACTGTAACTCCTTACAAATCTATTAGTTCATATTCAATATCAAATGAAATTTTTGAAGCTTATCCAAACAGAGATTCAACACCATATGTAAGTGAATACTTGTTTGATGAAAAATGGAAAGTCAAAGAGTTCGTAAGAGGAACTTTGCGACTTGATGGTTGGAAAGAGGCGTGGCAAGATATCTTTTCTATGCTTGAAAATAAATCGGATAATATAGAAGCTGAGATCAATGAAAAAAGTAAAGAATTATTAAAAGATAATAAATACTTACCTGAGGAAGAAGATCGCGTTGTACTTTCTGTAAAACTTAAAGCTTTTGAAAATGAAAATAAAATTTTTGATAGTTCTTATTTTCTAGATGAAAAAGGAAGTGGTGAAAATACCGCAATGGGTAAACTTGTATCTATTACTTTATCAGCTGCGATTGATCTAATTATGGATAATAAAATTGAGTCTGGTGTAAAAACTGCACCACATAAAACAGAAGATATAATGTATTTTTTTAAAATTTTAAAAGATTATAAAATTAAAATCCAACAAGAGAATGGATAATCAATTAACCAATATTGGTATTGTTAGAGAGTCTAGAAATGATGAAAATAGAACTCCTCTAGTCCCAGAACATATTAAAAAATACAAAGAAAGTAATCCGAATATTAATTTCATTATTCAGCCATCAAATAATAGATGCTTTTCTGATGAAGAATATGAATTATCTGGAGCTAAAATTAATGACAATTTAAATGAATGCTCAATAATATTTGGAGTTAAAGAAATTGATCCAAATATTTTAATTAATAATAGGACATATCTTTTTTTTTCTCACACCTTTAAAATTAATAGACAGCAAAAAAATATTGAAAAAAATAAGAAAGATTTACTCTTATCTATTTTAAATAAAAAAATTACATTGATTGATTATGAAAATATCAGAGGAAAAAATGGTAATAGGAGTTTAGGTTTTGGAAGATTTGCAGGTATAGTTGGATGTTATAATACCTTAAATTTATTACTTAAAGTTCTTGGAAAACAATCTCTTGCTAGTGCCTACAAAATCAATGATTACGAAAGATTAGTATTAAATTTAAAAAATTTATATTTTCCTAAAACTAAAATTCTTGTTACTGGTGATGGTAGGGTTTCAAAAGGAGTAATTGAACTTTTGAATCAAACAAACATTAAAGCAGTATCAAAAAAAGACTTTTTGGAAAAAAAATTTGATCAACCTATTTTTTGTAATTTGGAAACTAAAGATTATGTCGCAAATAATTCTTCCTCTGATTTTAGCCTTGAGCATTTTATAAATAATCCTCAAGATTATTCTGGTTCTGCATTACAATATTTAAAAGAAACTAATATACTTATAAGTGCACATTATTGGGACCCAACTTCTCCAAAAATATTTGAGAGTAAAGACTTAAAAGATTTACAAAATCTAAAAATTGTTGGCGATATTACTTGTGATATTAATGGTTCTGTCCCAACTACAATACGATCAACAACAATTGAGAAGCCAAATTATTGGATTGAAAGAAATAGTTTAAAAGAAATAGACGAAAATAATGATGGAATTGCCGTTATGGCAGTTGATAATTTACCATCTGAATTACCACGGGATTCAAGTACAGAATTTAGTGAAGGTATAATTAACGAAGTTCTTCCTTTTTTATTAAAAGAAGATGATGGAAGAATATTAAATGGAACAATAACAACAGATGGTAGTTTTTTAGAAAAGTACAATTATTTAAATAATTATATTAAAATTAATGAATAAAGCAGAAAAAAAACATCATCTCTCTCCCGAAATCACAACACCTTTTAAAATTGTCAGTGATTTTAATCCAAGTGGTGATCAACCTGAAGCAATCAAAAGTATTGTTAAAAGTCTAAATGAAGGAGAGCAAGAACAAGTTCTTTTAGGTGTCACTGGATCAGGTAAGACCTTTACAATGGCTAAAGTAATTGAAAAAGTACAGAAACCTACTTTAATAATGGCACCAAATAAAACATTAGCAGCACAACTTTATGGAGAAATGAAAAATTTGTTTCCAGATAATGCTGTTGAATATTTTGTCAGTTATTATGATTATTATACACCAGAAGCATATGTACCAAGAACTGATACATATATTGAAAAAGAATCTTCAATAAACGAACAAATTGATCGTCTAAGACATTCAGCTACTAGATCTTTAGTGGAAAGAAGAGATACAATCATAGTAGCATCAGTTTCTTGTATTTATGGTATTGGATCAGTTGATGCTTATTCTTCAATGTCTTTTACTTTAGATAAAAATCAATCAATAAGCAGAGAAATAATTATCAGAAAGTTGGTAGAACTTTTATACAAACGTCGTGACATGGACTTTAGAAGAGGTAGCTTTAGAGCTAAGGGAGATATTTTAGAAATTTTTCCCTCTCACTACGAAGATATTTCTTGGAAAATATCTATGTTTGGAGATGATATAGAGAGCATAACACAAGTAGACCCACTTACTGGAGAGAAGCTTGGAGAACTTGAACAAATAAGAATCTTTGCAAACTCTCATTATGTAACCCCAAAGCCAACAATAAAAAAAGCAATTACAATGATTAAAAATGATCTAAAAAAACAATTAGAGATTTTTGAAAAAGAAAAAAAATACTTAGAAAGACAAAGGTTAGATGAGAGAACTACATTTGACTTAGAAATGATGGAAACTACTGGAAGTTGCAGTGGTATTGAAAATTATTCTAGATATTTGTCAGGAAGACAGCCGGGGGAACCTCCTCCTACACTTTATGAATATATTCCAGAAGACTCTTTATTGTTTATAGATGAAAGCCATCAGACATGTGGTCAAATAGCAGGAATGTACAAAGGTGATTTTTCTAGAAAATCAACTTTAGCTCAATATGGTTTTAGACTACCAAGTTGTGTTGATAACAGACCTTTAAAAAGAGAAGAATGGGATGCAATGCGTCCACAAACTATATTTGTAAGTGCAACACCAGGAGATTATGAACTTGAAAAGACAGGTGGTACCTTTGTTGAACAAGTAATTAGACCTACTGGTTTAATTGATCCTCCTATTGAGATAAGGCCCACTAAACATCAAATTGATAACTTAATTGATGAATGTAAAAAGACTATAGATAAAGGTCATCGTGTTCTAATCACAACGCTTACAAAAAAAATGGCCGAAGATCTTACTGAATATATTAATGAAGAAGGATTGAAAGTTAGATATCTTCACTCTGATATTGATACATTAGAAAGAATAGAAATTATTAGAGATCTAAGATTAGGAGTTTTTAATGTTTTAGTTGGAATAAACCTTCTTAGAGAAGGTTTAGATATTCCTGAATGCGCTTTAATGGCTATATTAGATGCTGATAAGGAAGGTTACCTTCGTTCAAGAACTAGTTTAATTCAGACTATTGGTAGAGCTGCAAGAAATGTTGAAAGTAAAGTCTTAATGTATGCTGATAACATTACCACTAGCATGAAAGAAGCAATCGAAGAGACAGATAGAAGGCGAACAAAACAACTAGAATATAATAAAATAAATAAGATCACGCCAATCAGTATTAAAAAGAATATTCAAGAAATAATTGAGAACACAGCTGAACAAGATCATGTTACAGTTGAAATTGATAATGCTAAAGAATTAGTTGGTAAGGATCTTAATAAACATATTAAAAATTTAGAGAAAAAAATGAATGAATTTGCTTCAAAACTTGAATTTGAAGATGCAGCTAGATTACGAGATGAAATCAATAGATTAAAGGCAAAAGAAGTGGGTCTTTCTAATAAAGTTTTGCAGTTTAAAAAGAATTAATGGATATTGTATTTTCAGAAACTAACCAAACTGGAATCATTAAACTAAATCGTCCTACAGCTTTAAACGCTCTCAATTTAGAAATGGCAAAAAAATTCCATGACAAATTATTACAATGGGAAGAAAAAGATAATATCTTAAGAGTATTGTTAGTTGGAGAAGGTAAACATTTTTGTGCAGGAGGTGATGTAAAATCTCTTGTTCTTGCTGGAAAAGAAAACTCTTTAAAACATGATTTTTTTAAAATTGAGTACAAACTTAATTATTTAATAAGCCAATTTAGTAAAGAATTTCTTTCAGTTTGGAATGGTGTAGTGATGGGAGGCGGGGTTGGTTTATCAATCTATGGTGATCACAGATTAGCAACAGACAATTCAAAATTTGCAATGCCAGAATCTGCCATTGGTTTTTTTCCAGATGTTGGTGGAAGTTATTTTTTATCAAATCTACCAGGTAACATTGGTAAGTATATTGGTCTAACGGGTGAGGTTTTAGGGTTAAATGAATTAATTTTTTTCGGATTAGCAACTCACTACTTTAAAAGTAATAAAATAGAAGATGTTAAAGAAAAATTTATTATAAGAGGAGAAATTTTACATGATAATTTTGAAGTTGAGAATGATACATATCTAATTAAAAATATAAATTTAATAAATGAACTATTCAATGGAAATATTCAAACAATCATATCAAATTTAAAAAGTCATAACTCAGAGTTTTCAAAAAAAATTTTAGATATTCTTTTAGTTAAATGTCCAATGAGTCTTGCGATAAGCACTAAACTTATAGATGATGCAAAAGGTAAATCGTTAAAAGAATGTTTAGAAACTGAATTTCAATTAAGTCAAAAAATAGTATACCGTAGTGACTTTGATAATGGTGTAAATTCTGTGCTAATTTCAAAAGATCATAATCCTATTTGGGAACCATCAACAATAGATGAAATAAATATAGAAGATCTAGATTTTTATTTTGAAACTCATACTGAAAATCTTTATCTATAATATTACAAATGAGTAATAAAATTCCCACTTCTGCTAAAGTAGTTGTAATAGGTGGTGGTATAGCTGGATGTTCAGTGGCTTATCATTTAACAAAATTTGGATGGAAAGATGTAATCTTACTAGAAAGAGATCAATTAACTTCTGGAACTACTTGGCATGCAGCAGGACTGATTGGTCAGATCGGTGCATCAGCAACCATTACAAAACTTAGAAATTATTCGTTAAATTTATATAAAGACCTGGAAAAAGAAACAGGATTGGCAACAGGTTTAAAGCAAAACGGCTCTTTAACTATTGCAACAACTAATGATCGATTAGAAGAATTAAAAAGGCAAGCTACTTTTGCTCAAAGATTTAATATAGAAGTTAATGAATTAGAAAAAAATCAGATTAAGGATATTTATTCTCTTATAAATACTGATGATGTTGTTGGAGGAATTTTTATTCCAAAAGATGGTCAAGCAGATCCTGTTGGTATAACGAATGTTCTTGCGAAATCTGCAAAATTGCATGGTGCAAAAATTTTTGAACATTGCCCAGTAAATAAAATCCTTACTAAAAATGGATCAATAGAAGGGGTAGATACAAAACATGGAAGAATTAAATGTGAATATATTGTTTTAGCATCTGGAATGTGGTCAAGGCAGATAGCAAATGATATTAATGTAAGTATACCGCTATATCCAAATGAACATTTCTATATATTAAGTGAGCCATTAAAAGAAATTTCTAAATCACTTCCAGTTCTAAGAGATTACAATAATTGCTTATATTTAAAAGAAGATGCAGGAAAAATTTTAGTTGGAATTTTTGAACCTAAAGCTAAACCAGCATTTACAGATACGTATAAAGTCCCTAATGATTTTTCTTTTGGAGAACTTCCAGAAGATTTTGATCATTTTGAACCACATTTAAAAAATGCTATGAAAAGAATACCAGCCCTTGAAAATGTAGGTATAAGAAAATTCTTTAATGGTCCTGAAGCTTTTACCCCAGATACAAATTATCTTTTAGGTGAAACACCAGAAGTTAAGAACTTTTATGTTTGTTGTGGATTTAATAGTATTGGTATTCAGAGTGCTGGTGGTGCAGGTAAGGTAACTGCGGAATGGATAATGAATGGTGAGGTTAATGATGATCTTTACTCTTTAGATATTTCAAGATTTGAAAAATTTCACTCTGAGACAAAATTTATAACTGAAAGAGTTACTGAATCATTAGGAGATTTATATGCAATGCACTGGCCTTACAAACAACATAAATCTTCAAGAAATATTAAAATGCTTCCTTTTCATAATGATTTGAAAAAAAAAGGCGCATGTTTTGGTCAAGTGGCCGGTTTTGAAAGACCGATGTGGTACGCTCTAAATGGTAAGAAACCAGAATATGAGTATAGTTATGGCTATCAAAATTGGTATGATGCAGCAAAATATGAGACAACTAATACAAGAAAAAATGTTGGTTTATTTGACTTAAGTGCCTTTGCGAAATTTGAAATTAAGGGAGATACTGCCTTCAACGATCTTCAACGAATATGCTGTAATAATATTAAAAATAATCCCGGTGATACAACTTACACGCAAATGCTTAATTCAAATGGTGGCATTGTTGCTGATTTAACAATTACTTGTATTGATAAAGATTCTTTTCGTATTGTAACGGGTTCATCTGTTAGGGAACATGATAAAAAACATATTTCAGAAAATCTAAGTAAAAACACAACTTTAATTGATATCACTGAAAGTTTAGCTTGTTTTGGTGTTTTTGGTCCTAAAAGTAGAGAAATTCTAACGGAAATATTTGGAGAACATTTTTCAAAAGATAATTTTAAATTTGGAACTGCTAAAGAAATTTCAATAAATAATGATAAATTAATTTTCCAAAGATTATCTTTTGTTGGTGAACTTGGTTGGGAAATTTATGTTCCTATAAAGGTATCTAGAGAAATTTATTTAAAGTTAGTTAAAGTTGGAGAAAACTATAACCTTTCACATGCTGGCGCTCATGCACTAGATATTATGAGAATGGAAAAAGGATATTTACATTGGGGTCATGATATTTCACCAGCTGAGAACCCATTTGAAGCTGGATTAGAATTTACTGTTAAATTAAATAAAAAAACAGATTTTATAGGTAAAGAAGCTTTAAAAACGAAAAATAGAATTAAGAAGAAACAATTAACAAATTTTGTTTTAGAAAAATCTACGCCAGGAAATCCGCTCTTATTACATGATGAGCCCATTTATTATAAAAATAAGATTGTGGGAGAAACAACTTCTAGCAATTATTCATTTTGTTATAATAAAAATATGGTTTTTGGATATATAGATTCAGAAATAGATTTAAAAAAATTAAATGGAAGTAATTTCGAAGTTGAGGTTGCTAAAAATAAATATGTTATGTCTGTTCAATTTAATCCATTGCATGACCCTGAAAATAATTTTACAAAAATATAGTTTTTTACGATCTAATATATGAAAAAAATTAGATTATTTTTTTCTATAATAGTAATTATATTAATAATTATATCTATCTTTATTTATATTTTTATAAATAATTTTGAAAAAGAAAAAATAATTAGTAATATCGAGAAGAAATTTGAAATTAAAATTAAAGAAAAAAATAAAACTAAAATAAATATTTTTCCAATTGTTAAGCTTAACACAAACTTAGAAATTAAAGATTACAAAAATAATTTATACATTGATAATATTGATATTGATATTACTCAACCACTATTTCAAGTTGCAGGAAAATTAGAAATTCTAATTGATAATTTTAATATTAATAATATTAGTTTAAGTGAAGTAAAGATTAATGGAAAAGTAAATTATATTGAAAATTATCTTAAATATAGTGATAATTTAGAAAATTTATTTGACTCAATTTATAAAATTAATGGAAAAATAACTTTAGAAACAACTAATGAAGAAAAATTTCTTATTTCTTTTTTAAAATTATTCTTTGAAAAATTAGAAAATCAAAAAAATCAAAAATTTGCATTTTCTGAATTAATAAATGCTTTTGGTAATGAAAGTTCTAATTTTAAAGGCGTAATAAATAAAAATAAAAATATTTTAGAAACTAGCAAAATAGAAATTAGTAATAAAAACAACAGTATTCTTATAAAAGGAGAATACAATTACAGTAATAATTCTATAGATATTATTTTAAACTTATCTCAAAATAATGAAATATATTTAACTACTTTGATAAAAGGAAACTTAAATAATCCTAATATAAGTTTTGATGAAAATTCAAAATTTTTTCAAAATTTAAACTCAAATGAAAATAATATAATTGAAGAAAGCGTCATTCAATTATTAAATAATTTTTTTGATTTCAATGATTGATTTATTAAATATAGTTAGCAGTGTGTTTGGATATATCCTTTTTGGATTTTTTGTAAATAAATTACAAATACTGCCAAAAAAATATATTGATTATTTTGATTTTACAGGTTTCAACATTCTTTTACCTTTAGCTTTAATTATATATTTTTGGCAAGTCTCATTTCCTCAAATTAATTCTATTGGCCTGATCATCTCATTTTTTGCTTCAGGAATTTTTATATCGATGACTGGATTTTTAATAAGCAAACAATTTTTAAATTTTAAAACAGATGACTCTGCACTTTTTGGATTAGCTGCTTGTTTTGGTAACACGGTGGCAATGGGAATACCTCTTATGTATGCAGTTTTGGGTCCAATAAATACAATTCCTTATATGATATTAGTTTTTTTTCATGGTATTGTTCATTTTAGCTATACTGTTATTATAATAGAAGTTTATAGAAATAGACAAAAAAGTATTGTCGAAATTTTTTATCAAATATTATTAGGTATCATTAAAAATATTGTACTTTTTGGAATGATAATTGGTATCGTTCTTAATTACTCTAATCTTATTGTCCCATCTATTATTAAACAGCCTTTAGATATTTTTGTAAACCTTGCCCTTCCAATGGTTCTTATTTCTTTAGGTCTTGCATTAGGAAATTTTAGAATTAGAGAAAATATTTATGGTGCAATACTACTAACTATCTTGAAAAATTTTATTCACCCTATAATTGCATTTTGTTTATCACATTTTATATTAGAGCTTGATAGTCTCTTGGTTATTATTGTTACTATGGCAGCAGCTTTACCAAGTGGGTCTCAGTCATATTATTTTGCATACAGATATAACTCACTAAAAGCTGTAGTCTCTTCCAATGTAGTATTAAGTACGTTTGTTAGTTTTTTTACACTATCTTTATTATTAGTATTTTTTGATATTACGTAGAGTGAGTAATAAAAGATTTTATTCTCTCTTTTTTGTCCATAGTTTTTACACTAAAAGGAAAAATTTCTAGCATTTTGTCGTACACATCAATTGCCTGTTGAAACTGTCCCTGATGAATAAAAATTAGACCCATTCCATCAAGGGCACCGAAGTGTCTTGGTTCTAATTCAAGTGTTTTAATTATGTCTTGCATTGATTCATCAAAATTACCCATCATGAAGTGAACAGTTGCTCTTTTATTCCATCCTTCTGCAAAATTAGGATCCTCTTCAATTAAATTATTAAAAAATTTAATTGCAAGTGGATAATTTCTTATATTCATAGCTTGAATACCTTTCTCAAAATATTCAATTACTTTTGGATCATCAACTTCGTACCATATATTCCAAATATCAGATATCAAATCTCTTATTTCATCCTGATTTTCAGTCTCATTTAATTTTTTAAACAAATTATTTAGACGCGGATCATTTTGATCTGCTAGCGCAATCTTATTAGCAAACAAAAGGCTTATACTGATAATTAATATTTTAAAAATAGTTCTCATATTTAAATGATTTTTCGGATAGATTTCTTTTCTTTTCATGCTTTCTCGTTCTCCCTGTTACTCTAGTTCTCCATAACTTAAATGATCTAGGTTTCAGATTTGTTCTCATTATTTTTATAACCTCTGATTCGGTTACACCGTGAATTCTTTTTATTTTTTCAAAAGAGGTTTTATCGCACCAGGCTAATTTAATAATATTATCTATATTCTCCTGCATATTATGAATATAGTTCTCTATTAATTAAATTCTAAAAAAAATGATTGATTTATATTCATCACCTACCCCTAATGGTCGAAAAATTAGCATTATGCTTGAAGAATTAGGTGTGGATTTTAATCCTATTTTAATAAATTTAGATAAAAAAGAGCAGTTTAGAGAAGAGTTTTCAAAAATATCTCCTGCAAATAAAATTCCTGTAATTGTAGATAATGATAATAACCAAACAGTATTCGAATCCGGTGCCATCCTTCTTTATCTAGCAAAAAAATATGATAAATTTCTAAATAAAGATAAGTATTGGGAAATAATACAATGGGTTTTTTTTCAAATGGCTTACGTTGGACCAATGCTAGGGCAGGCTCATCAATATTTATTTTATCATCCTGGTAAAAGCAAATTTGCAGAAGATAAAACAAAAGGCTATGCACAACATATATATTCAATTTTGGATAAAAGACTTTCTAAACAAGAATATTTTTCAGATACCTATTCAATAGCTGATATTTCAATTTGGCCTTGGACAGCTCGTTATGAAAGACATCAAATAAATTTGCATGATTATCCAAATGTGTTGAGATGGTATAAACATATATCAACAAGACCTGCAGTTATCAAAGGATATAATTCTGTAGGCGAATTTTATGAAATTCCTCAACCTTAAGCGTTGTAAAATAATACTGAGCCTGCAGTTATAATTAAAAGGATTGCTAAAAACCATTCAACAATTTTTTTTAATTTTTCATTATTAAGATATTGTCTGATAACACTTCCCCCATATGCCCATATACTAATGGAAGGAATATTAACTACTGTAGACATAATAACCATAAATAGTGTTCCAATTATTATATTTTCATCTTTTGGATAATATAATGTTACTGCAGTTGAACAGATTACCCATGCTTTTGGATTTACAAATTGAAACAAAATTGCTTCATGATATTTTAATGGTCTTGATCTATCTTCAGTCTTTGAAATATTTAAAGACCCAAACATTTTATATGCTAAATAAAGAATGTAACCTGCTCCAACATATCTTAAAATATCATAGAGTATAGGATAGGTAATAAACAAAGATCCAAGACCAAGACATACAAGTGCTAATTGCAAACCATGACCGGAAGGAATACCAAAAATATTAGGTATAGATCTTATAAATCCAAATTTTATACCTGATGCAGTTAAAATACTATTGTTTGGACCTGGAGTTACGTACATAATAAAATTATACACTGCTAAAGCAGCTATTAATTCCCATGTAATCATTTTTTAATCTCTAAAATTTACAAATTGGACTGGTATACCTATCTTAGCATCCTCAATAAGCTTCATTACACTTTGTAAATCATCTTTTTTCTTTCCTTCAACACGAAGTTCATTCCCATTGATCTTTACTTGAACTTTTAATTTAGAACTTTTGACATCAGAGGTAATTTTTTTACACAGGGATTGCTCAATTCCTTCTACTAATTCATAAGTCTGACGAATTTTATTTCCCCCAGCTTTTTCCATATCATTTTTTTTTAGACATAAAGGATCAAGTTTTCGTCTAACAAAATGAGTAACGAGCATGTCATTTACTTGACCAGCTTTCATTTCATCATCAGTAATAACAACTATAGTATTTTCTTTTTTTTCAATTGAAGTATCTGATCCTTTAAAATCGTATCTGGTTGTAATTTCTCTTGTCGCATTTCCTAGTGCGTTATCTATTTCTTGATGATCTAATCTGTTTACAATATCAAAACTAGGCATTTATTTAGTTTATTACATCGTCATTTATATCTGGCAACTGTTTTTTAGTACTTAATCTTCCTAATTTTTTCATCTTTTCTACTTTTTTAGTCAAACTTCCTGAACCATCTTGCAATCTTTGTTTAGCTTCATCCATTTTTGATTTTGCTAAATCTATTGACTGATTAGCTTTTACAAACGACTCATATACACTGACTGTTTTATCATAAATATCTGATGCAGCTGATGCTATATCTTTTATTGTTTTAGATTGTTTATCAACCCGCCACATATTTTCTACAGCTTTAAGTAAAAAAGGTAAAGTTGATGGACCAACAATAATTATTTTATTGTTCCATGAATCTTCGATAAGTTTATTTGCTTCATTATATAAAGTAAGTAATGCTGGTTCTATTGGAACAAACATTAAAACGTTATCAATTGTATTAATTCCATATATTTTTGAATAATTATCTTTACTCAAATTTCTAATCGAAGTTTTTGTTGAATCCAAAAATTTTTTCAAAAATATCTTCTTTTGTTGATTGTCATTTGTATTAGAATAATCATGCCAAGAATCTAAAGACACTTTTGAATCTATAATTATGTGTCTATTTCCTGGCATATGAACAATTACATCAGGTTTTTGTAAATTACCATCTTCATCTCTAAAAGTTTTTTGGGTTGAGTACTCTTCTCCTTCTCTTAAACCAACACTATCTAAAATATTTTTAAGAACAAATTCCCCCCAAGGGCCTTGTTGAAGCGCACCACCTCTAATTAATGTATTCTCAATTCTATCTTGAGCTAAATTAAAGTTTTGTAAAGATTGCTGAATTGATTGCATGTGATTTTTTAAGGAAGTAAGATCAGTATCATCTTTTATTTCAGAATTTTTTGTTTTGCGAAGAAAGAATAAAATTGATAAAAAACCAACTCCAGATAAAAAACCAATAATGAAAACAAATATAAAATTTTCAAACATCACAAATTAAACAAAATATAAATATACTATCAAATATCTAGCAATTTTCCCAATAGATACAAATATTAAAAAAAAAGTAATATTGTATTTTACTGTACCTGCTGCAAATGCGATTGGATCTCCAATAATAGGCACCCATGAAAAT
Source organism: uncultured Alphaproteobacteria bacterium (assembly GCA_902625365.1). Classification (GTDB taxonomy): domain Bacteria; phylum Pseudomonadota; class Alphaproteobacteria; order HIMB59; genus CACPNW01. The sequence continues at coordinate 7,303 of CACOAX010000007.1, read as the reverse complement.
AGTAATGACCATTTTCCATACCGTTTGAAAATATCTGTAGCTTTCTGTAATAAATATTTATTTACTGGAAACCAAGGTTTCTTAATAAGAAAGTTTACAAAGTAACCACAAATCCAACTTATTAGAGATCCTAAAATATTACCTGCCGAAGCAAAAAATAATAATAAAAATGGATTATACTTATTAGATAATAATAGTGCAGATAAGTACGTCTCTGAGGCAAAAGGAAAAAAAGTACCTAAAGACAAACAAAAAATGAATATTGATGAATAAATCAAAGTATTTCTTATTGTTAATTTATGTTAATGATATGTTACTTATCAATTTATGAACGATTTTCCAAAAGAAGAATTTATTTCCAGAATTGAAAAAATACGAATACATATTGAAAAAGAAAATATTGATGCAGTTATTATAACTTCGCCGTCAAATTTTAGATATTTCACTGGACTTGATAGTAATTTTTGGGAAAGTCCTACAAGGCCCTGGTATTTAATTATTTCAAAAAAAAATCCAATAAAAGCTATAATACCATCTATTGGCATTACAGCTATTCAAAAAACATTAGTCAGTGATATCGAATCTTGGGAGTCTCCAAATCAAAAAGATGAAGGAATATCTTTATTGAAAAAAAACATCAAAAGTTTTCCTAAAAATTCAAATATTGGTTTTGAATTAGGAAATGAAACTTTTTTGCGAATGAGTATTAATGATTATCAGAATATTCAAAAAAATTTATCAGAATATAATTTTGTTGATGCTAGTAAAATACTTTGGAGTATAAGAAAAATAAAATCTGAAATAGAGATCAATAATATTAAAGAAATTTGTTCTATTACAAGTAAAGTGTTTGATAATTTTCCTGAAAAAATAAATTTAGGAATGAGTGAAAAACAAATTACATCAATATTTAAAAAAGAATTAATTGAGAGTGGTGCAGATTATATTGAATATATGGCATGTGCTTCGGGACTTAATGGTTATAATCAGATTATCTGTAACCCAACAGATAGGGTAACTAAAGATGGTGATATTCTAATTATTGATACCGGCGCAACTTTAAATGGTTATTTTTCAGATTTTGATAGAAATTTTGGCTTTGGAAGAATCCACAAACAAGTTCCAGATGCATATTATAAATTGTGGGAAGCAACTGAGAGAACTTTAGAAATTATAAAACCTGGAACTAGTTGTTCAGAAATATATTCTAAATTATCTTATAGTTTAACAACTAATAACATATCAGTTGGAAGGATGGGTCATGGTTTAGGCTTACAACTAACTGAGCCACCAAGTATTATGAAAAATGACAAAACATTACTTGAGGAAAATATGATTATAACTCTTGAACCATCAATTGAAATGGCCGAAAATAAAATATTAGTACAAGAGGAAAATTTATTGATAACTAAAGATTCCTATAAACTTTTAAGTACTAGAACTCCTGAAAATTTACCTATAATTAATTAGTTAAATTATTGACTCAATTTTAGGCATAAGTTTAATTAATTCCTTCGTATATTCATGCTCAGGATTATTAAACAATTCCTCTGTATCTTTTGTTTCACAAACAGCACCATTTTTTAGTACAATTATTCGGTTACACATTTGGCGAATTACAGGAAGATCATGGCTAATAAATAGCATAGTGAGATGAAGTTCATCTTGTATATCTTTTAATAAATTCAATATTTGAGCTTGTATACTTACATCTAATGCAGAAGTTGGTTCATCACATATTAATAATCTTGGTCTTGTTGCCAATGCACGAGCAATTGATATTCTCTGCCTTTGCCCTCCTGAGAATTCGTGTGGGTATCGGTCTAGAGATTGTCTGGTCATTCCAACAATATCTATTAGGTCATAAACATTTTGTAAAAGTTCATTATTGCTAATATTTTTTTGAAAAAATTTAATTGGTTCTGCAATAATATCCTTAACTTTGAAACGAGGATTTAGAGATGAGTAAGGATCTTGAAAAATCATTTGAATTTGGCCTCTACTATTATGAATTTGATATTTTTTATTTGAATTATATAGAGGTTCATTATTATAAACCAAATCACCTTTGTTAGGACTAATTAATCCGGTAATAATTTTTGCAATAGTTGATTTACCTGAACCAGACTCTCCAACTAATCCAAGTGTCTCACCTTCGAATAATTCGAAAGATACACTGTCTACAGCTCTAACTATTTTATCATTCGCACTTTTATTAGAACTAAAAGGAAAACCACTACCTAAAGAATTATCATCAAAAATTTTTGTAACTTCATCAAGTTTCAATAATTTTTGATTTTTATTTTCCCTTATACCCCATGTTTTAATAATATTTTTAGTCAAATCCTTAGAGCTGGATGTTATTTCATTACCATCGGGACTAATCAATTTAAATCTATCAATTTTCTTATTTGTTGGTGGCACTGAAATTACTAAGCTTCTTGCTTCTGTTGATTTTGGATTTGTTAATAATTCTTTAGTCTCACCTTGTTCAACAATATGTCCATATCTCATGACAATAACTTTATCAGTCGTCTCTGCTATGACTCCCATATCATGGGTAATAATTATAACTCCAAGATTTCTTTTCTTTGTCAGATCTTTGAGAAGTTCTAATATTTGATATTGAATACTTACATCTAAAGCTGTTGTTGGTTCATCTGCAATTATTAAGTCAGGTTCACAACTTATTGCTAAAGCTATCACAACTCTTTGACGCATACCGCCACTAAATTGGTGTGGATAGTCCTCAATTCTTTTTTCAGCATTCTCAATTCCAACCTCTTTAAGTAGTTGAATTGATTTTTTAAGTGAGTCTTGATAACTTAAATTTAAATGAGCCTGAATAGTTTCAATTAATTGATCCTTTATTTTAAAAAGAGGGTTTAGTGAAGTTTGAGGGTCTTGAAAAACAAATCCAATTTTTTTTCCTCTAATGTTTTGAATTATCTCTTCGTTACTCCTTAATTCAATATTGTCTATTTTAATCGAGCCATCTGTTATTTCACCTGGAGGATCAATCAAGTTAATTATCGCATTTGCAATTGTAGATTTTCCAGATCCGGACTCACCAACAATTCCTAATATTTCACCTCTTTCTAAAGAAAATTCTACATTTTTGCTTGCAACAATAGTCTCCTTTCGTGTTGGATAACTTATGTTTAAATTTTTAACTTCTAAAAAACTCATCTCTTTTTTAATTTTGGATTTAAAGCATCTCTCATCCAATCTCCTAATAAATTAATTGATAACGCTAAAACTATTAAAAAAATTGCTGGAAAAAAAGTAATCCACCACTCACCTGAAAATAAAAAATTATTTCCAAACCTTATTAGAGTACCTAGAGAAGGTGTTGTTGGTGGAACGCCAACACCTAAAAAACTTAAGGTGGACTCTGTAATAATTGCAAGTGCTAATCCAATTGTAGCAATTACTAAGATGGGTCGAAGTATATTTGGTAAAATATGCTTAAACATAATTAATATATTAGATAATCCAATAATTCTTGAAGCTGAGACATACTCTTTATTTTTTTCTACTAAAGTTGATGCTCTTGATACTCTTGCAAACTGAGGCCATTCAGAAATACCGATGGCAAAAATCAAAACATAAATTGCCATTTCATCATGCATTGATTGTGAGATAATTGCCCTTGCAATTCCGTCAACAAGTAAAGCCATTAAAATACTTGGAATAGTTAACTGTACATCTGTAAGGCGCATTACAATAATCTCATATCTACCACCAATATATCCAGCTGTTATTCCAAGAAATACTCCAAGTATCATAGCAAAAATTATAGATGCAAAACCAACAATAAGTGAAATTCTTGAGCCATAAATCATCGTCGAAAACATATCTCTTCCCTGCTGATCAGTACCTAAAATAAAGCTAAAACTTCCTCCCTCCGACCATACTGGTGGGGTAAAGGCATCCATCAAAGAAACTGATGCTGGATCAAAAGGATTATAAGGAGCAACTATCCCAGCAAATACAGAACAAAAAAGTATAATAAAAAATATTGTTGAAGAAATTACTGCTAATTTAGAATTAAAGAAACTGTATCCAATATCTGTATTATATATTTTATTATACGTTTTAAGTAGCATTTCTAACTACCCTCTTCCTTAAGTCTAATTCTAGGATCAATAAAATAGTATGTGATATCTACAATAAAATTTATCATAACAAATATAAAAGCTACCATAATCATGTATGCTGACATAATTGGAATATCGACAAAGTATACTGCTTTGATAAACAATGACCCCATGCCAGGCCATTGAAAAACTGTTTCTGTAATAATTGAAAAAGCAATTAAAGTTCCGATGTTAATACCTGTAATAGTAATAACTGGAATTAATCCATTTTTGAGCGCATGTTTATAATTAATAACACTCCTTTTTATACCTCTTGCTTTTGCAAATTTAATATAATCTGTTTGTAAAATTTCCATCATTTCAGCTCGAACTAATCTAATAACATAAGTCATTTGAAATAAACTTAGTGTAACAGATGGGAGTATCAGTGCTTTTAAACCAGAAGTAGTTAAAAATCCTGTAGTCCAAAAACCTAATTGTGTGACTTCACCTCTACCAAAAGATGGGAGAACTCCTAAGATTACTGAAAACAAATAAATTAACATTATTCCTATTATAAACGTTGGTAAAGATACCCCAGCTAGAGAAATCACAAGAATAATATTAGAAATAAAACTGTCTCTATGAATACCTGTATATACGCCCAAGATAACTCCACTGATAATAGCAATTAAAGCGGAAACAAAAACTAATTCTAAAGTTGCAGGCATTCTTTCTGCAATTAAATCTGATACTTCTCTTTTTAATTGGTATGATATTCCAAAATCTCCTTGAATTACATTACCTAAAAAACGAGTAAATTGAATATAGACAGGATCATTTAAACCTAATACTTCTCTTACTTCAGCTCGTCTTTCATCTGAAGCATCTTCTCCAGTCATACTATTTACTGGATCGCCTACAAAATTAAATAAAGAAAATGAAACAAAAGCGACAACAATCATTACAAGAATAGATTGAATGAGTCTTTTAAAGAAATAACTAAACATGAATTGTTTCTGGCCAGTAAACTGGCCAGAAAATATAATATTTATTAGTTTACGTTTGCAAATCTAAATAATGGCTCGTTGTTCATTCTAATTGGAACATCGACATTACTTTTTGATGCTTGGTTAACAACTTGGTGATGCAAAGGAAGATATGTTACATCATCTTGAGTAATATCCCAAGCTTCTGCGATCATAGCATTTCTTTTATCTAAGTCAGTTTCCACACCCATTGCAGCTACTAATTCGTCAACTCTAGCATTGCTGAAATTAACTTTGTTCCAGCTTCCAGCGCTATCAAATAAGTATGAGTATACATAATGACTGTCAAAAGTTGGAACACCCCAACCTAGCATGTACATATCACTAGTCATACCATTTGCGTCACCTTCTTTAACTTCTGAGAAGTGTTGGCTTTTAGTTTTTGCATCAAGAGTTACATCAACTCCAATTTTAGCAAACATACCAATTGCTGCAACACAGATTGCTTCATCGTTTATGTAACGATCATTTGGACAATCTAAAGTTACTTCAAAGCCATCTGGATAACCAGCTTCTGCTAATAGTTTTTTTGATAGCTCTGGATCATAAGGTAATCTTTCATCACGTGCAGCTGTATGACCATTTACACCAGGAGCAGTGATAATTCCTGCAGGAACACTTTGTCCTCTCATTACCTTATCCTTAATAGCATCCATATCTAAAGCATGGTACATAGCTAAACGAACTCTTTTATCTGCAAAAGGATTTTTACCTTTGATATTAGATGAATTTAATTCATCAGAACCTTGATCCATACCAAAAAATATTGTTCTATTTTGAGGAGTCATTTTTACACTATGTCCAGCAGAAGATTTGATTCTCTCAATATCTTGAACTGGAACAACGTTTGTATAGTCAATTTCTCCAGAAAGAAGTGCTGCAACTCTTGTTGCATCATTTGAAATTGGAAGTAGCTCAATAGTATCTACATTGAAAGTGCTATCATCACCCCACCAATCATTATTTTTTTCAAAAACAGTTCTTACGTCCTGTTCTCTAAAAGTAATTTTGAAAGGCCCAGTCCCATTTGCATTAGAAGCACAATAAGATGTTTCACCTGCATCCCAGTTGTATGAAACTTCACAATCATTTGCTTTTGCCCAATCTTCAGACATTACAAATATCTGAGTTAGTTGGTTTAAAAGAATTGGATTTGGTCCATCAGTAACAACTTGAACTGTGTGATCATCTAAAGCTGATGCTGATTTAATACTTTTAATTAAATCTACCATATCAGATGGAGCAGTTTTTGCTCTATTGATACTAAAAGCAATGTCACTAGCAGTTAGATCTGATCCGTCATGGAACTTTACACCCTTACGAATGTTAAATACCCAAGTATCATCTGCAGTTGTTTCCCATGACTCAGCAAGCTGAGGAAGTATTTCCATATTGATACCTGGAGTTACTAAACCTTCATATACTTGACGTGAAACCATGTGTGTTGGTCCTTCGTTTTGTGCGTGCGGATCAAGAGTTAATGAATCACCTGGCATTGACCATTTAATACTATTTGCAAATGCTGGTGAAAAAATACCCATGAAAAGCAAAGACAAAACTATGCTTAAAGTCTTTTTCATATTATTTCCTCCATAGAAATTTGATGATAGACCCTTACTACTTCAATGGAAATATTCAATATTATTAGTATTAATAAGTGCTATATTTTGTCATAATTATTAGTATTACTTAATACCTAACTCTTGAAGGGGGCTCTAAACAATGAAAAGAATAGAAAAGGCGCAAGAGGTCTCTAGAATACTAAATCGTATATATAGAAAGGTACCTATTCCACTAAAACACAAAAATAAATTTGAATTAGTTGTGGCTGTTCTTCTTAGCGCACAATGTACAGATGAAAGAGTTAACCAAGTTACACCATCGCTTTTTAAAAAAGCAAACACAGCTATAAAGATGACAAAGGTACCAAAAAAAACAATTTATAATATTATTCGTCCATGTGGATTAGCACCTCAAAAATCTAAAGCAATATTTGAGCTATCAAGAATACTTGTAAAAAAATTTAAAGGGAAAGTTCCAGAAAGTTTTGAGGAATTAGAAAAGTTACCAGGTGTTGGTCACAAAACTGCAAGTGTAGTTATGTCTCAAGGATTTGGTCATCCAGCATTTCCAGTTGATACACACATTCATCGTTTATCTCAACGCTGGGGTTTA
>CACOAX010000006.1 GCA_902625365.1 uncultured Alphaproteobacteria bacterium | reverse complement strand
AAAGCATATGGTCAAATGGGAGGCTATATTGCAGCTAGTTCAGAAATAATTGACTACATTAGGAGTTTTGCGCCAGGTTTTATTTTTACAACTTCAATCTGCCCGTCGATAGCTGCAGGAGCAGCTAAAGCAATAGATATTGTTTCTCTTGCTGAACAATTAAGAATAAGAATAAAAGAAAATGCTGCTTTAATAAGGGAAAATTTAGATTCCTTAGCAATCCCTTATTTGGATACAAATTCTCATATTGTAGCAGTATTAATTAATGATCCTTTTTTATGCAAAAAAGTATCTAAAGATTTAATTGATGATCATGGTATTTATGCACAACCAATTTTTTATCCAACTGTACCAAAAGGTTTAGAAAGACTAAGAATAACTGTTACCCCGAAACATAGAAAAGAGCATATTGAAAAAATGATTAAGGCTCTCGATATTGTTTGGTCTAAAAATAATTTACCAAGGAAAAATATTAATAAAGTTACAGTAAATATCTAAGTTTTAATATTGATATCAATCTGCCTTGCAGCAAAACCATAATAAACTACAGCTAGAGTTATTATAAAACCCCCAATTATTACAGTTGTACTTGGTACTTCATTAATTCCAAAAATTGGAAGCCAAACCCACAGAACTCCTCCAACAACTTCCATTAAAGATAAAAGTGCAAGCTCAGCTGAAGGTAAATATTTTGCACCAAGACTATAAAGTATCAAACCAGTAGCAACTATTAATCCATGAAGTATGCTTAAATAATTATTTATTTCAGGCATTATAATAAAAGGTTCGAAAGAAAATCCTAATACAAAAAAAGCAAATATTGCGCAAAATAATCCAGCTAAAACAACTGTTGTAAACTTGGGAGTTTCAGGTTTCCATCTTATTGTTACAGTATATAGAGCAAAACCAGTTGCAGAAATAAATCCTATAATTGCTCCTAAAGCTGTTCCTGAAATACTATCATTTATAATCATTACACAAACACCTATAAATGCAACAACCATTGCAATTAATGTTGATCTCTTAAGTATCTCACCAAGAACAAAATAACCCACTATAGCTGCAATAAAAGGCATTGCTGCTAACATAAATAATGTAACAGCAGCAGTTGTCATTGTAATAGAAAAGATAAATCCTGTAAAAGCTGTTGCTAAGAATAATCCTCCAAATATAGATGATATTCCTATTTTGAGAAAATTTTTATAAAATGCAAAACCTTCTCGAAAAAATAAATAAATCAGAAGTATAATTGATATTGTTAAACCTCTATAAAATAAATATTGAAAAACATATTGATGACCATCAACCATGTATCTAACCGTTAATGCTCCAAAACTCCAAAATATTCCAGCAAGAAAAACTACACAAAAAGCATATAGATAAGAATTTTGACTCATTGTTTAAAGGTCAAACCATTAAATTTAATAAAAGTAAATTAGTATTTTAATTATTTACTTTAATGGCTGCTTCTTTAGTTCCTAAAATCTTAAAATTAACTTTATTGTCTTCATTTCTTTGCATTTCAGAAACAGTTGACATTTTGCAACTTATAACAAAAAAGAATAGTAAAATTATTGGCAAATGCCTATAGATCCAAGAGCGCATTTTTTTCCATCTATCCAAATAGCATTTGACAAATTTGCTTCATCAAAAATTGCACCTGAAATATTAGCGCCAAGTAGATTGGCCTCATATAAGTTTGCACCTTTAAAAGTAGCTCCAAAAAGATTGGATCCTTCGAGATTTACTTTTGCAAGATTTGCGTTGTCAAAATTAGCATTATTGCAATTTGCACCTTGCAAATTAGAAGCGTATAAATTCGAATTACTGAAATTTGAGAATATAAAATTGCCTATAGATAGATTAGAGTTATTAAGCTGAGATTTTTCAAAATTAGATAGAGATAAATTAACTCCTGACATTTGAGCATTTGCCAGGCCAGTACCAGATAAATCAAGGTTTTCTACAAAATTACAATTAGTCCAATCTACTTCATTTGCTGGTTGATCACTACACGCAGCAAATAAAGAATACGAACATAATAAACTTAAGACAAAAAAAGTTAAAAATCTCATATTCATTTTTTATGATCAGTTTATGTTAAATTTAAGGCAGATTAGCGAGAAGTAAGTTTTAATTCAATTCTTCTATTTTGCTGCAGATCACTCTCAGTCTCTCCATCACTTATAGGGTAAAACTCTCCATAGCCTGCCGACGCTAGTCTATTTGGTGGAAAACCAAGATCAAGAAGAAGTTTTAAAACTGTATTAGCTCTCGCTGAAGATAATTCCCAGTTAGATGGATATCTTATTGTCTGTATAGGTCTTTTGTCAGTGTGCCCTTCTACCATTATAATCCAGTCAATTTCTGAAGGAATATCATTAGTAGTCTCTTTTAAAGTGAGGCCAATTTCACTTAACTTTTCTTTTCCAGATATTTGTAAATCTGCTGAAGCAGAATCAAAAAGAAGCTCTGATTCAAAAATAAATCTATCTCCTACAATTTTGATATCTTTTCTATCACCTAATATAGATTGTAATTTTCCAAAAAACTCTGACCTATATTTTTGAAGTTCAAATACTTTAGAAGTAAGAGCCTTATTTAATTTTTCACCGAGTACTTCTATTTCTAAATCTTTAATTAAAGCCTGACTTTCACTAGCCTCTAGAGCGCTATTAAGTAATGCTATTTCTTTTTGCAGTGTATCAATTTGATTTGAAAGAATTTCTACTTGTTTTAAAGTTTTTGAAGCCTGTATTTCCATTTTTTCAATTTCTTCAAGAGATGTTTCTTTTTGTATTTGATTCTCTTCTTCTAATGAAGCAATTTGATTTTGGAGAAGCTCAAGTTTTTCAAGTTGCTGTTTTTGTTTTTCTTCAGACAAAGAAAGTACGTTATTTAATTCAGATATTTTTCCACGAAGATCAAAAATAGTATTATCTTTCATTATCAAGTCTTTATTTAATCTCGCTAACTCTTCATTCTTGAACCTAATCGCATCAAGTTGTTCATTAAGTGATGCATCTTTTAAACCCAGACTATCATTAATTTCTAAGAGATCATCCATCAGTGCTTGATATTGAGATATCTGAGCTTGTAATTCTTCATCTCTTAAAGATAATTCAATATTTGTTTTCTCTAACTCCTTGTTTAAACTTAGTAGTTCTTCATTTTTGTTTTTTATAGCCAATAATTGATCTTCAATTCCTCCACCCTCTAAGCCCAAACTTTCATTGATAGCCATTAAATTATTATTCTTTTCATTTAGTTCTGCAATTGAAGCTTTAAGAGATTTTTCACTTTCTATTAGTTTAAAATTAGCATTATCTAATTCTTGATTTAGTATTTTGAGCTGATCAATTCTTGATGCTAGTGCTTTATTTATTCTTTCTCCTAAACCTTCGGTTTCAAGTAAAGTAATTTCTTGTCCTTCATAAGTCTCTAATGCATTTGCAACAATTCTTAACTCTTTTAGAAGACTGCTAATTTGTTCTGATAAAGCGATAATATTTTGCTCCTGAACAAATATTTCTGATCTTTTTTTTGCAACATCTGTTTGTAATTGTTCACTCAGTGTTTGTTCACTTAGTAAATTAAGTTGGGTATCTTCAAGTTGTTTCTCAGTTTCTGAAAGAGTTGAAAGAGCCTCTTCTTTATTTTTTGTTTCAATAACTAATATTTTTGATAACTCATTAATTTGTGTTCTTAAATCTTGTAAAGCTTTATCTCTACCAGAAATAGCATCACTTAGGTAAATTTGTGAAACTGTAAAAACCATTAACACAAAGATAATTACAATTAGTAAAGTAGCTAAAACATCTACAAATCCGGGCCAAATATTTGTTGTATCAGCAAGTCTATTTCTTAAAGACCTAGTAGACATTATTATTTTTTAATTTTCTTTAGTTCTTTTTCAATATTATGAAAATATTCTTTAACTTTTTTTGCTTCTAATATTCCATTTTTGCTCAGAGCATCTGTTAGGTTCATAAGTGAAGACTGAGTGTTTAATTGCGAAGATAGAAAGTTTGATAATTGCTTATCAAGATTAGATGAATTTGAATTTATTTTATTAAGTATTTCGTTGAATTTATCTAAATTTTTTGAAATTTTAGTTTGATTTTCAGATGATTTTTTGAAAGCATTTAAAAGATTTTCTAAGTTATCATAAATTTTTTGAATTGCTTCACCAGTTGGTTTATCTTCAACTTTAGAAAAATCTGGTGATGAATTAGAATTCAATATTTTCTCAAAATATTGACTAAAGTTATTTTGCGCTTGACCAAGGTTTAGATCTAGTAATCCTAATATTAAAGATCCAGCTAAACCCAACAGTGAACTACTAAATGCAATACTCATTCCTTCTAGTGGAGCATTTAAACCATCTTTAAGAGAATTGAAAAAACCTGCAACATTTGTATCATCTATACCTAAACCACTAATAACATTACCTACAGATCCAATAGTTTTAAGAAGACCCCAGAAGGTTCCAAGGAGTCCTAAAAAGACTAGCAATCCAACTAAGTAACGAGAAGTTTCTCTTATGCTTATCAAAGTCATATCTGAATTTTCTATCAATCTATTTATTGATGAACTTTTAAAAACAAATTTTCCATTAAGATTTTTTAATTCAAGAGAAATATTTTTGTCCTGCCCTCTTAAAGTTGAAAATGCTTCTATAGAATTAGTAATATTGAAGTTAGAATAAGATATATATTTATAATTTAAGTTAATGAGATGAAAAAAATTAAATGCAATTCCAATTAATAAAGTTAATAAAATTATAATATTGATAAAGATATTTGATAAAAAAGCATTTTGTAGAACTGGGTATAATAAAACGACGATAACAAAAGTAGCTACTAAAAATATCGATGCTCTAATAATGTAATTGTTAAGTGATTGTGCCATAAATAAAAGATTATATCACCTGTGTTTGAAATTCAATAAATATAAAGTGCTTAGTTGTAGATATAATTTCTCGTAAGAGGTAAATTGTTAATATTCTTTGCTATTTGTATTTGAAAAACTATATTACCCATATTTACAAAAGAATATTTACTTGCCAAAAGATAAAACTCCCACATTCTAAAAAAACGTTGATCGAACATCTTTATTATTTTATCTTTATTTTCCATAACATTCTGATACCAACGTGTAAGAGTATGGGCATAATGTAGTCTTAATATTTCAACATCAGTGACATTTATATTAAGTTTTTGTGTTTCTTTCATAACTTCTGATAGTGATGGAATATAGCCTCCTGGAAAAATATATTTTCGTATCCAAGGACTCGTGGCAGTTGGTTTACCTCTTTGACCAATTGTATGTAAAAGAAAAACTCCGTTTTCTTTTAAAATTTCATTAGCTTTACTAAGGTATGTTTTAAAATATTTAACTCCAACATGTTCAAACATTCCAACAGATACTATACGATCATATTTTTCTGTTTCATTTCTGTAATCTTGTAAAACAAAAGTAACTTTATCACTTAAGCCTTCTTTTTGTGCACGTTCAGATGCTGTTTTGAATTGATTTTCTGAAAGTGTAATTCCTTTGACTTTAGCGCCAGTAGATTTAGCTATTTCAATTGCCATTCCTCCCCAACCACACCCAATATCAAGAACATCCATGTTTTCTGTAATTTGAAGTTTTTTAATTATATGTTGTTTTTTATCTTTCTGCGCTTGATCCAAACTCATATTAGGATTGTGAAAATATGCGCAAGAATATTGCATATCCTGATCAAGAAATAATTTATATAAATCCTCATTTATATCGTAGTGATGTGCTACATTTTTTTTTGAATTTACAAGCTGATTAATTTGCTGAAATGGCATAAAAATTGAAGATAAATATTCATAAAATTTATAAAACTTATTGTTAGAAATAAAGTCATCGTAACAATTAGTTATCAAATTAAGAAAGTCTTCTATTGTGCCTTTTTCAACAACTAACTCTTCATTCATATATGCTTCACCTATATGAAGATTGGGGTTTAAGAATAGTTTTCTTTCAATAGATTTATTTTTTAATCTTATACAAACGTGTGGATTTGAATTTCCAAATTTATAAATCTTGTCATTAGAATCTATGATTTCTAATGTTCCATCAAAGTTAAGTTTTTTCAGTACACTGAATAACATGTTTTTATTATTTTAAGAAAAACATCTCTTATGTCAATAACTCTAAATTATTAACATTTGATGAGAAAATAATTTGTAGAGATTGACTTAAGCGGCAATGCGACGATTTTTTTGAGCTTCTTTTTCTTTTTTAAGCTCTTTTTCGTCAATATAAGCAACATCACAGTGACTCTGACAATAAGGCTTCCCCGCAACGGTATTGGCTTCACAAAAATGAAAATCTTTCTCTTGTGGATCTCCAATTGGCCATTGGCAACTTGAAAAACTGTGCATTACACTGTTTTGTTTAAAATAGTTTTTTAATATAGACATAATAATTTTATTAATTTCGAGGTAGTTTATATTTATGAAAAAACCAGTATTCAACATTAAATATAAAAAAGTTGTTAATTATCAATATGTTAGTATCATAATCTTTTTGACCTACTATATGTTGATACATAATTTATAAAAAAAACGAATCGGTTTATCGAAAAAATAAAATTATGAACAATAGTCCCAAAAAAAACAGATAGGATTTGATTACAAAACTTTTAGTTAATTTGGATTTAGGAGGCTTTCTCAAATATATAAAGAAAACAATAGTACTCCAAAATAATAAAAGTATTACCCAACCTGTTAAAAATGCATAATAGAAATCGACAGACATTAGTTCCCAAAAGTATTAATCTATATAGCGCAGTGTAAACCTGTTTTTTGGATATATTTTTGATGATATTCTTCAGCTTTATAGAATTCCTTAGCTTCTGATATTTCAGTAACAATATTTAATCCTGCACTTTTAGCATATTCATTTTTAGAGTGAATAGACTTATTTTTTTGATCTTCGTTATAATAATAAATCGCTGATCTATATTGCGTTCCAATATCGGGGCCTTGTCTATTTAAAGTAGTAGGATCATGACACTTCCAGAAAACCATCAAAAGATCTTCATAAGATATTTTAGAATTATCAAATTCAACTAAAACAACCTCAGTATGATTTGTATTTCCTTGGCAAACACTCTCATAAGAAGGGTTAATAGTATCGCCTCCAGAATAACCAACTAAGGTATTTATTACACCTGGGGTTTTACAAAATGTTTCTTCCACACCCCAGAAACAACCTGCACCAAATAATGCTTTTTCCATACTTACTAAATATATATGTAATATAAAATATATCAATTTTTATGAGCGCAAAATTTAAAATTTTAGATAGAAAGAATATTCACGACGGTTTCTTTAAAATGAATGAAGTTACTCTTAAATACAAAAAATATGATGGAGATTGGAGTAATGAAATAAAAAGGGAGTTATTTGGTGGCGCACAAGTATCCGCAGTCTTACCATATGACCCTGTAAATAAAAAAATTGTTTTAATTCAACAGTTCAGACCGGGGACTATTTCTAAAGATAATCAAAATTATCTAGATGAAATAGTTGCTGGAATAATTGACCCTGGTGAAACCCCAGAAGATACCGCAAAGAGAGAATGCTTGGAAGAAACTGGATGTGAAGTAAGCAATCTTACATCTATACAAGGTTACTTTCCTGCCCCAGGATCATCCGAATCTTTTTATAATCTTTTTTTAGGTGAGGTAATTGCTCCAGATAAAGAAATTATAAGAGGTCTAGATAATGAAAATGAGGATATATTAGTTAAAAGTTATAGTTTTGATGAGGTAAAAATAAAGATGAATAAAAAAGAAATTTTAAATGGGCTTACATTAATAGCATTACAATGGTTTTTTTTAAACATTGAACGAACCTAAGTTCCTATACCTCTTTCATAAGGTTGAACTAATTCTTTACATATTAAGTTCATATCTAAAGTTTCAACATTTTTATCTATAGTTTGATATTCCTGACACTCATATAATTCATTATCTTTTTGTAGAACTGTAACAAATAGGATTATTGTTAAATCATTAACAACCTCTATGTCACTAATAGCGTAGCTCTTTACTTCAAATCCTTCATTAATAAGATCTTTATAAGATTTCTCTGACTCTAACCATTGATCTATATTTGGATTAGCTAATGATAGGTTAGAAAAACACAAAAATACAGAAAATAAAAAAATAGTTAGTTTGCTTTTAGCCATTGTAGAACTTCATTTATATGTTTGTTAGGAGGAAAAATAGGGTAGAATACTTTTTTAACAATATTTTTTTCCACAATAAGAGTTAATCTTTTAAAATAAATTTTGTTTTCAATTTTAAAATGTGGCATTTTTAGTAAATTGAGCAAAATATTTTCTGAATCACTTAAAACATCATAAGGAATTACTAATCTATCTGTCATTTCCTTAATGTAATCTATTGTTTGAGTCGATATTCCTATAGGAAGCGCATTTATTTTGATTAATTCTTCATAGTTATCTCTAAAACTACAGGTCTGCGCAGTACACCCAATGGCTCCTGGGGTTTGATTCCAATTTTTAGGTAAACTTTCATTTGGATTACCTGTCATAGGATAAAAATATAAAATTAAACGAAAAGTGTCAGATCTTTTTATTTTTAATAGATTTCCCTGTTGATTTTTAAGAGAAATATCTGGCAAAAACTTATTTAAAAGATGATCAGCCTTACCATCATTTTGTGGTTTAGGAAATTTACTATAATCCATACTTATTTGTCTTGTATAATCCAACTCTATATATCATAAGATACTTTTATGACTCAAATTAAACCTCTATCTAGTATGGAAACTCCACGCTTTGCTGATGTTGCTACTTTTTTTCGTTTACCTGTTGTGAAAGATTTAAATAAATTAGACTACTGTATTGCAGGTGTACCATGGGATGGAGGAACTACTAATAGACCTGGAGCTAGACATGGGCCAAGAGAAATTAGAAATGCATCATCACTTGTAAGGCTTTATCACCCTGTTTCACTTCAGAGCCCCTATGATAATTTTAATGTTGCAGATATTGGTGATTGTCCGGTAAATCCAGCAGACTTAAATGATAGTTTAGATAAAATAGAAAAATTTTTCTCAAATATTTATAATTCAAAAACGATACCATTATCAATTGGAGGTGATCATTTAATTAGCCTACCAATCCTTAGAGGTATTGCAAAAGAAAAACCAATAGGTTTATTTCAGTTTGATTCTCATTCTGATACTTGGGACACTTATTTTGGAGGATTTAAATATACTCATGGAACGCCTTTTAGAAGAGCAATTGAAGAAAATCTTATTGATCCGAAAAAATATGTAATATTAGGAATTAGAGGTGCATTATATGATCCAAATGACTTAGCATGGGCTAAAGAACAAGGAGTAACTATTATTACTATAGACGAATATTATGAAATGGGATTTAATAAATGTATTGAAAAAATCTTTAACGTTTTAGGCAACACAGATACTTATTTTACATTTGATATAGATGGGATAGATCCCACTTTTGCACCAGGTACTGGAACACCAGAAGTTGGAGGATTTAATGTTAGAGAAGCACAAACAATTATTAGAGCTCTAAATAAATTAAATTTTGTTGGTGGCGATGTTGTAGAAGTATCGCCACCTTTTGATATTAACAATATGACGTCCTTGGTTGCTGCAACAATTGCATTTGAAATACTTTGTACAATGACTAAGGTAAATTAATTTGAAAATATTTATTAGCTAGACATTAATCATACTTCTCTCATCTAGAAGTTTTTCTTTTATTAAATGATCCCATAATTCTTTTGGTATAGGATAGTTTAAATTTTCAAAGTTCTGTTGAATTTGTTCAACTCTATCAATACCTAAAATCATAGATGATATTAATTTATTAGAGTACGAAAATTGGAGTGCTGCAGCAGATACAGGAACATCGTATTGTGAACAAATTTTAGATATACTTAGATATTTTTCTTTTATATCGATTGGTATTTTATCATACCTATAGGTTATTTGATCACCAATACCTTTTGCTAAAATTCCTGAATTGAAAACACCACCTAAAATTATTCCAATATTATTTTTTTTTGCAATTGGAAAAAATTCATCGAGTGCAGTTTGATCTAGAAGTGTATATCTTCCTGCAAGTAGCATACAATCAAAATCACCTTCATTTGCAAATCTTGTACAAATATCAGCATCATTTAATCCTACTCCAATAGCTCTAATAACTTTTTGTTCTTTAAGATCATTTAATGCTTTATATGCGCCATTCATTGCTATTTTAAAATAATGATCTACTTCATTACCAAAAGTGTATCTATCTACATCATGAATCAAACAAATATCGATTTTTGGTACTGCTAATCTGTGTATCGATTGATCAAATGATTTCATAACTCCATCATAAGAATAATCAAAGTTTGGAATAAAATTTATGTGGCCTTTAAACTTTCCATCCTTATAATAATTTCTTTCTGGGGTTAGATATCTGCCAACCTTGGTTGAGAGATAATAGCTTTTAGGATCAATGTTTTTTATAAAATTACCAATTCTGTGTTCACTTAAACCATATCCATATAAAGGAGATGTGTCATAGAGATTAATATTATTTTCAAAACAACTTTTAACAATATTAAAACAATCAGTTTCATTTAATTCTTCAAATAAATTCCCTAAAGGAGCTCCACCAAATCCAATTGATGTAAGTTTGATATCTGTTTTACCTAAGTTTCTTTTTTCCATATAATATTAAAATTATTAAAATTAATTAAATAAATCAACAAATATAGAAATTATTTTTAATTTATAAGTTTATTAGTTATAAATATTATATGCAAAATTCATTTAGATGGTATGGCCCGAACGATCCTGTTAAATTAACTGATATAAGACAAGCAAACGCAGAATATGTTGTAACGTCACTTCATCAAATTCCATATGGTGAAAAATGGAGTAAAAAAGATGTCAAAAAAAGAATAGATTACATAAACAAAAATAATAATTCTTATAATATAAATTTAAAATGGAATGTCGTTGAAAGCATTCCCGTACATAATAATATAAAATTAAGAACTAAAAACTTCAAAAAATTAATAAGTAATTACAAAGATACAATAGCAAATATTGCTTCAAATAATATTTACACTATTTGCTATAATTTTATGCCCATAGTAGATTGGACAAGAACACAATTAGATTTTAAATTACCAACAGATGGTTTAGCCCTGAAATTTAACTATCTGCAAATAATTATTTTTGAAATGTATATTCTTAAATTAAAAGATTTAGAAAAAAGATACACATTCAAACAAATAAAAAATGCTGAGAAATTTTTTAAATCAATGAATACAAATGATATCAAAAACTTAAAATTAGCAGTCATGGGAGGTTTACCAGCTTCAGAAACTAAATATTCGATAAACGAATTTAAAAAAATGCTTAACGCTTATAAAAAAGTAACTAATAAAGATTTAAAACAAAATTTAAGAGAATTTATAAAAGAAATAATGCCCGTAGCGGAAGAAAATAAGGTAAAAATGGGTATACATCCAGATGATCCGCCTATTCCACTTTTTGGTGTACCAAGAATTGTGTCTACTTTAGAGGATTACAAATATATTTTAGATTCATACAACTCTTCTTGTAATGGTATGACATTTTGTGCTGGATCACTAGCATCAAACTTTAGTAATGATGTTTATAAAATTTTTAGTAAATTTAAAAAAAGAGTAAACTTTATTCATCTTAGAAATATAAAAAAAGAAAAAGATAGGAAAAGCTTCTATGAGTCAAATCACTTAAAAGGAGATATCGATTTTGTTAGACTAATTAAAATGATTTTAAAAGAAGAAAAAAGAAGAAGTAAGATAAAAAAAATTGAAATTCCAATGAGGCCAGATCATGGACACTCATTATTAGATGACCAAAGCAAAAAAAATTTTAATCCAGGTTATACAGCAATTGGTAGGTTAATGGGACTGTCTGAATTACGCGGTATAATAAAATCTGTTATTTAAATAATAAATTTTTTAATAATATTGAACCTGCACAATTGATTATAAATATTTAATTAGAGGTATTTAACTATACCAATATACTTTCTAAATCTGTCACGTATGGTTATAGGATTGAGAGGAATTGGATCAATTTTTACATTACCAGAATTAATTTTTGAAATAATTACATAAGAATTATCTTTATCATCAATAGCTTTTGATATTTCATTTGCTGTTTCATCTCCAGAGCATTCAACTACATTTTTACAACCAGCTCCTATTGCAACATCTTTTAAAGAAGTATTTTCATCAGTAAAAGTCCTTTGATCTCCTGTTGATCCATATGAACCATTATCTATAATTAATAAAGTATAGTTTGATGGTGCTCTATTACCAATTGTTGCCAGTGTATTCATATTCATTAAAATAGATCCATCACCATCTATACTAATAACATCTTTATTTTGAGATAATGACAAACCTAAGCCAATAGAAGAAGACAAGCCCATACTGCCTAACATGTAAAAAAAGTTTGGTTGATCGTTAATTTGATACAACTCTTGAGATGGAAGGCCTATATTGCATATAACTAAGTTATCTTTAAGAATATTTTGTATCTTATTTAACAAATCAAAACGGTTCATGTATCATCTTTCATTAAATTGAAATCACATAATATAGCAACTGGTGACTCCACAACTTTTGCATGTTTGCTAAATGTTGAAATTTTCTCAAGATCATTTTCTGAAGAACAATGCAACATAGGTATTCTCAACGTTTTTAAGATATCTTCAGTTATTTTGGCCATTCCACCTTGAGCTCCTACTAGCTCACCTGGTGTACCTCTATAACTAATTAGGAAAACAACAGGCATTTGATATAATTGTAATAAAGAAACAATTGCATTCACTGAATTTCCTATTCCTGTATTTTGCATCATTATACACGGGAATTTATTTCCTAAATAAGCTCCAGCACAAATACCCATACCTTCTTCTTCTCTTGGTACAGCGGAATAATAAACATCATTATCATTTTCAAGAATATCAATCATATTAGCTAATAACTTACAAGGAACACTTAAGTAAAAATCTACTCCACCTAATTTTAAATTATCAATGATTTTTTTACTAATCTTCATTTATGCAGATGTCTATAGATATCAAATTATAAAACAATAAATTAATTTATTTGAAATCATTTCTTAATTTTATTTTTGTATTTGAATTATATGTTTCACCTACTTTTAATATAGTTGATGGAAAATTTGGTTGATTAATAGCATCAGGAAACATTTGCGTCTCTAAACACATTCCATATTGTAAGCCATAATTACGAGTATGTTTGCCATCGTATGAGTCTTTCATCATATTCCCAGTATAAAATTGTATTCCAGGTTGATCAGTCGAGTATTCAACTCCCATACCAGTAATATTACTGTAGATGGAAGCTATAGATTTATCAATAGAATGATCTTTAAGAACATAATTGTGATCGATACCTCCACTTTCTAAAAAAGAATTATTTATTTCAAATGAGTTATTAAGGTCATATTTTGTATCAACTACATCTAATAGCTTTCCAGTAGGAATTGATCCCTCATCAGTTTCACAAATTTGATTTGATGATATTCTGACAACATGGTCAGTAATATTTTTGTAATTATCTTTATGACCATGAAAATTCCAATAATTATGATTAGTCATATTAACAATAGTATCTTGATCTGTAGTAGCATTAAATGAAATTAAAATTTCGTTATTGTTATTAAGCTCGTAAATAGTTTTACAATTTAAGTTGCCTGGATAATTTTCTTCTAAATGTTTAGAGTAATAAGTGATCTCTACTTTTATACTTTCACTTGTTTTTTTAATATCAGCTATTTTCCAAATCTTTTTATTAAAACCTATCTTTCCACCATGAAGATGATCAGGCTCAGTATTAGAATATAAATTATATTCTTCTCCATTAAGAGTAAATTTACTTTTCCCTATTCTATTACAAACTCTTCCAATAATTGAATTGAAATATTCATGCGCTTCCAGGCAATCATCTAAATTACCATAACCCAATAATACATCTTCTGTTTCAGAGTCATTGGGATAAGTTGGAATACATACTTCACTTATATAGCCACCATATGTATAAAAACTAAAACTGTAATTATTTGAATTAATAATATTGACTATATCAATATCTAAACCTTTATCATTTTGAAGTTTGTTAATTTTGTATTCCATTATGTTTTTCTTAATCTTTGAAAATTATTTTTTCTTTGTTGAAGGTAAATGATTAATCCACCTAAAACTATGAAAAAAGCCCCTGGGAAGAGTTGGTCCACTGGCCATTCTGCAAAAAATATCCAACCTAAAATAAGTGCAAAAAATATTTCAATGTAATCAAATGGCATAATTTTACTAAGCTCTGCTTTTCTAGCACCGTAGATTAATAATAAAGTTCCAGATCCTCCTGCAATTCCCATAACACAAACTACTAAGAAATCATTTGTACTATTAAAATTTTCCCACATACCAAAAAACAACACTAATATACATGCTACTATGATTGTTCCTGTTTGGCCGTATAAATTAATAAGTGGTGAAGGAACATGATCCTCAAAACTTAAAGAAGTTACCCTTGCTAACGAATATCCTAAAGCAGCAAGTATTGGAAGTAATAACATATAATTAAAATCTGATGACCAAGGTTGCATAATTAAAACAATACCTGCAAAACCAGAAATTACTGCACTCATTTTGTACCAACCAAATTTTTCACTTAATATAGGAATAGCAAGAAGAGTAACCATCATAGGTCCTGTGTATTCCATGGTAGCAACTAAAGCAAATGGGAGGTAAGCATAAGAAGTGTACAGACACAATTGAGCCAAGGCTACAAAAACTCCACGAAATAATCCTAGCTTCCACTGTTTAATTTTTATTTGTCTGCCGTTTCGGTGCCAATCTTGTGAAAAATATAAAGCAATAACACATGGGATCATCCCAAATAAATTTCGAAAAACAGAAAGTTGAGCTGCTGGATAGTCATTTCGCAAAAACTTTATCGCAATGCCCATACAATCTAATAAAAAAAGACCTGAAAGAGATAGAATTACTGCAATTAATAAATTGTTCTTCAACTGCAATTTGCACAACATTGATCGACCCAATGTTCTGGCTCAACCTCTATTAAACCCATTTCAGTTTCACCATTCCTGCAATTATCACATGGATTAGGACATCTTGTTCTAAATACACAACCTGAAGGAGGATTTAGTGCACTTGGTATCTCACCTTTTAGTTCTATCGCTTTTGATTTATTTTCTGGATCTATTGAAGGAATAGATGAAAGTAATGCTTTTGTGTATGAGTGTTTAGGGTTTTGAAATAATTTTCTTGATGGGGCCATTTCAACTATATGCCCTAAATACATTACGGCAACAATATCACAGACGTGTGCAACGACACTTAAGTCATGACTTATAAATAAATAAGTAAGATTAAGTTCATTTTGAAGTTGTTTTAAAAGATTTAATATATCTGCCTGTATGGATACATCTAAAGCAGCAACACTTTCATCTGCTACAATAAATTTAGGGTTACTTACTAAAGCTCTTGCTATTGAAATACGTTGTCTTTGACCCCCAGAAAAAGCATGGGGAAACCTTCTTAAATGCTCTAGATTTAATCTGCATTTTGATGCTATATCTCTAACCCTATCATCAGTTTCTTGCCTAGAATTTGTTATTCTCATAACTTCTAAAGGTTCAGCAATAATATCTCTTACTGTCATCCTTGGACTTAAAGCTGCATAAGGATCCTGGAAGATTAATTGCGCTTTCTTTCTATATTCTTTTAAATCTTGTTTATTTATATTTGTTAAATCATAATCTCTTTCATCATCATGAAAAATAACATTTCCTGAACTAATTTTATTAGCTCCAAGTATCGCTCTACCTAAAGTTGTTTTACCAGATCCTGATTCGCCTACTAGTCCAAAAAATGATCCTTTTTTAATTTTTATATTAATATTGTTTACAGCATGTATTTTTTGTTTTTTAGAAATAAAGTTCTCTTGATAATCAAAATTTACTGAAACATTATTTACTGATATTAAATTCTC
The DNA here is from genome assembly GCA_902625365.1 of uncultured Alphaproteobacteria bacterium. Classification (GTDB taxonomy): domain Bacteria; phylum Pseudomonadota; class Alphaproteobacteria; order HIMB59; genus CACPNW01. The sequence continues at coordinate 28,782 of CACOAX010000006.1, read as the reverse complement.
ACTCATAACTAACCACAATTAATACAACATTGATCAACCCAGTGTCCTGGTTCAACTTCGATTAAACCCATTTCAGTTTTACCTTCCCGACAATCATCACATGGGTTTGGACACCTTGTTCTAAAAACACAAGCAGTTGGTCTATCTAATGGACTAGGAATATTACCTGGGATAGGTTTAAGTGGAGCATCTAAGTTATTAATATCAGGTAAAGCTTCAAGTAAACCTTTTGTGTAAGGATGTTTTGGATTTTTTAATATCTCATTAACTGGACCTTTTTCTACTATTCTTCCTAAATACATAACGGCAACTTCATCTGCAACTTGAGCTATAACACCTAAATCATGAGTAATAAAAATTACACCCATTTGATATTCTCTTATTATATCTTTTATTAAATCTATGACTTGAGCCTGTATTGTAACATCTAAAGCTGTAGTAGGCTCATCTGCAAGAAGTAATTTAGGCATAGTAGATAATGCCATTGCTATCATTGCTCGTTGACGCATACCTCCTGATAACTCAAATGCATATTGATTAAATCTTTTTTCAGCATCTGCAATACCCACTCTATTTAACATATTTATAGATATTTTCTTTGCATCTTCTTTATTAATATCTCGGTGTATTAATAATTGTTCTATCATTTGTTTACCTATTTTTATAGCTGGAGCAAAACTTGCCATAGGCTCTTGAAATATCATTGAAACTTTACCGCCTCTTATTTTACGCAGATCCTCTTTACTAACAAAATTGAGAGTATTCTCATTATCTAATATTATTTCCGCATTATTATTATAAAAAGTATTACCAGGATTAAGTTGCATAATAGATTTTGCAGTTACTGATTTTCCTGAACCTGATTCACCAACAATTCCTAAAACTTTACCTTGCTGTAAAGTAAAAGATATATTTTCTACGGCTGTAATTCTTCCCTCATCAGTATCAAACTTAACATCTAAATTTTTAACTTCTAGTAGGTTTGACATTTACTTCACCTTATGAGGATCAGCTGCATCTCTTAGACCGTCACCAACATAAACAAATGTTAATATTAGAACTACAAGGAAAAATACTGGTATAAAATACCATTGATAATTTAGAAGTACATCTGCCTTTGTTGCATTTTGGAGCAGAACACCTAAAGAGTTAACTGGTTCCCTTAATCCTAAACCTATAAAACTCAAGGCTGTTTCTGAAAGTAACATATACGGAAAACTTATTACGAGATCTACAATGATATAACTTGTAAAGCTTGGTAAAAGATGTCGAACAATTATATGTGTTGATGATGCGCCACATAATTTAGCTGCTAGAATATATTCTTGACTTCTTTCACTTAGTAAATGAGTTCTTACTCTTCTTGCTAGTGTTGGCCATGAAATTAAACCTAATAAACACGATATGAAAAAAAATCTTAATTCTGAGCTCCATTCTAATGGTGCGAAAGCAGCTAAACACATAAACAACGGAATTGGTGGAACTGTTCGTATTGCATCAGTAAACATTTGCAACAAGCTATCTACCCAACCTCCATAATAACCAGATATTCCTCCAATTATTAATGATAACACAAATGAAATAATGACACCTAAAGTTCCAACTGCTAAAGAAATATAAATTGCATTTAGTGTTCGGCTGAATAAATCTTTTCCAGCTTTATCAGTGCCAAATAAATGGATGCCACCTTTATCAACTCCAAATAAATGTGTGTTAAATGTGAATCCTGGTATTTTGAAATCAAGAATTTTTCCTGGTAAATTTATATTAAAATCAAATACTTTATATTCCCAACCTTTAACAAAAAAATACACATATCTTCTTTTTTCAGTGTCAAGTTTATAAACCCATCTGAAGTTTGTATCAGCACCCCTATATTTTGTTAAAGTATGAAGAAAGGGTCTTGCTGAAAAACCATTTTCATCCCAAAACATTGGTATTTGTGGAGCACCATTTTCATATTCTTTATCACGTCCAGCAATTGTCGGGTCATATGGCGAAAGAAAATCAGCAAATAGACTACAGATAATCATGAATAAAAGTATTGAACCAGCTATCATTGCAGATCTGTTTCCAAAAAATCTTGTCCTTACAAGCTGCATTTGTGTTGCAGTATAATAAGCCTCTTTTTTCTTATTACTAACCTCCACCCATTACCCCTTTTCTAATTCTTGGATCTATAATTGCTAGAATAACATCAGTTACAAAATTAACGAATACTATTGTTGCCGTTAAAAGGAAAATTATTGCACCGGCAAGTTGCTGATCATTAGATCTAGCTAGAGCTTCAATTAATAATGCGCCAGCTTCAGTTAAAATTAATATCAGTGCAACTATTGGTAAGGCACTAAAAATTCTATTTAAATCAAAACCAATGGAATTAATTACAGGTCCAAGAGAATGTTTGGCTGGATAACGCCATAATAAACTCATACCTGTTATTCCTCTCGCTTTAGCGGCCATAACGTATAATTTATCATTTTCGTCTAGCATTAATGCTCTAACAGTTTGTAAAGCAAAAGCTGTTGCGTTCCATCCCAAGACAAAAATTGGAAGCCAAGCACGACTTAGAAAATCCATAAATTTATTATATGACCAAGGTGCGGTTTCATAATCTTTTGAAAATAATCCTGTCATCGTGTCACCAAAGTATACTGTCATAAAAAGCATAATACATAGTGCAACTAGAAAATTTGGTAATGCTATACCAAGATAGCTTATAAATTTTAAAGTTGTGTCTATTGATTTATATCTTGTCGTGGCTGAAATTATTCCAACTGGTATAGCTATGATATAAGAAAATAAAAGAGCTGTAATTGCTATTGCTAGCGATAATAAAAATCTACCGCTAAGCAATTCATTAATATTCATTCTTAGAATACAGCTATCTCCAAAATCACCTTTAAAAATAATATTTGATACCCATTTTCCATAACGATATAAAAATGGTTTATCTAAACCTAATCTTTTTTCTTCTGCTCTAATATCTTCAACAGTAATTGATGATCCTTGAGTATTTTTAAATGCAAGATATCTTTCAGCACATGTTCCTGGAACTAATTCCATTAAAGAAAATACGATAAAACAAACTAAGAGAAGTGTTATGAAAGCTAAAAATGCTCTTGTAAAAGTAAATTGAATAAAGTTAATCATTCAAGTTATTGATATTAGAAATATTATAAAAAGAAAAGCGGCAATTAGATATTGCCGCTTTAATTTATGTTTTTATCCCTTACTCAGATATGAACCACTGTTGTGCTAAATATGGGTAAGTTCTATAGTACTCATAAGATGCAGTCTTAAACTGTGTAAAGTTCTTTAATGCATTCCTATGAACTATTGGATATGGCCCAGCTACAGTACCAATGAAAACTAGATTTCCAGTTAAGTTTGCAACTAACCTTCCACCAACTTCATCAGACTCTGGTGTACCTGCTGTTAGTGATTGGAATGTATTGATATCATCAATCATTTCATAAGCCCATGCTGGAGGCTCAACTCCATTAGCTCCATCACTATCTATATATTCAGCCCATAGCATCCCCGTTCTTAGATTGAAATAATCACCAAACGGAGGAACAAATTGTTCGTTCATTCCAAGAATTAATGGAAGTGGCATACTTACATTCCAAGCTGAAACATCAAGCTGGTTTGATGATTGTGCTGATCTCATTTCATCAGGAGTAACTTCCTTAAATACAGTTTTTACTCCAACAGCATTCCAAGCATTTGAAATAAGTTCAACCTCACCTCCTCCAACACCTTGTGTAGCAAAATCAAAATTGATTACAAGTTGATCACCGTTTGACAGATCTCTAAATCCATCACCATCTTTATCAACAAAACCAATTTCATCTAGCATAGCTTTTGCTGCATCAGGATCATAAGCGGTATAATGATCTGTCCATTTTTCAGCAAAACTAGTTACTGGTGCAAAAGCTACATATTGTTGAGGCTGACCCATTCCATAATAGATTACATCATTAATTTCATCTCTATTAATCGCAGATGACATAGCTTGTCTAAATTTAAGATTACCAAAAAGATCTCTTTTAGCCATATCTTCATGAGTCAAATTAAATGCAAGATTTGTAAATGAAATTCCTGGCTTAATATCAACTGTATAATCGCCAGCTTCAGATCCATCCATTAATTGTGGAACACCTTCTAATGATAATGATTGAGCTTTATACTCAACTTCACCATTTACAATTTTAAGAAGTCTAATCTCATTTTCATTAATGTATCTTTCATTCTGATAATCAATGTAAGGTAATTGATTTCCTGCTGTGTCAACCATATGGAAATATGGGTTTGCAGCATATACTCTACCTTCAGTTGTATCTTCAATAGTTACAAAAGATTCTAAAGATGGATAAACAGCAGATGGAAGATTAGCCACTTCATTAGGACTCGCTAACAAAGGTGATGGCGTATCTGTCCAACATGAATTTCCATAATAAGCAGCTAGTACTGCATAACCGTTTTCAAAACCTGCAGCTTGAGCTAGGCTATCTGCACTGGAATTTACGTCAGGATGGAATTGACCTAAATGATGCTTAGGTGCAAAACCTTGACAATAGCTTGTAGCAAAGTGTGCAAGAAGTCCTGGTTTAGGAGATGGTAGATTGAAAACAACTGTTTGATCATCAGGTGTATCAACAGTCATTCTTTCACCACCAACTAATAGATAATCATATGGTTTCTCTCTTATATTGGAATCCATCATTAGATTATCATACCAAAACTTAACATCAGCAGATGTAAATGGAGCTCCATCTGACCATTTGTGTCCTTTTCTTAAATGAAAAGTTAATTGAGTAAAATCATCGTTCCACTTCCATGCTTTTGCAACATTAGGAACTATATTTGTTAAATCATCAGCATACCTAACAAAGTTGACATGTCGTGTTGATAACAAATCAGAAGTTCCAGCTTCAGTCGCATTAGATAACATTCTGAAAGTGCCTCCGTATGTACCAATTGAATCGTAAGGTACAACAACTAATGGTTCTTCAGGAAGTCTATCATTTACATTAGGTAAGCCTGAGTTACCCACTATAGTTGCGTTTATAAGAGCAATATTTGGATTTTCTGAAAACTGCATTGTGCAATTTGCTGCTTTTTCAAATTCAGCTAGTTCGTAGACCTGCGGATAAGCTCCAGCAGATACACCTTTCATATCACTCATAGTTATGCCCTGGCAATGACCATCAGCAACAGCTATGTTAGCCCATGAAAACGAAGCTATAGAAAATACAATTGCTAAAAATATTTTTTTAAACATATGTTTTCTCCTATAAGATAAATTTATCGTATGTATTACGTGTAAACAATTTTGATTTTTTATCAAAATTTATTGACAATTTTGTTGTATTTTTTTTAAAAAAATTGTGTATTTCTTATTGATTAATTACATTAATAATCAGTTGTAATTATGCAAAAATCTAAAAAATCCGTACTTTTTATATGCGCAGATCAATGGCGTTTTGATTGCTTTAGTTTTCTAAATCATCCACATGCTCTTACACCAAACTTAGACAAGCTTGCTAAAAAAAGTGTTGTTTTTAAATCACATTTTGCTGGAATAGTACCTTGTGGTCCATCAAGAACAACTATGCTAACCGGTTTGTATCCATTTATTCATCGATCAGTTTTTAATGGAGCGCCTCTTGATAAAAGATTTACAAATATCGCTAAAGAGGTTCGTAAACTAAATTATAATCCAAGTCTTTATGGATACACAGACACCTCATGGGATCCAAGATATTTGGATCCAAAAGATAAAAAAAATTTTACTTATGAATCACCAATGGAAGGATTTGATGATGGTTGTATTTTACCTGGAGGAAAACCTGAAGCTTGGGCTAACCATCTTAATCAAAATGGTTTTAAGATTAATAAAGCAGAAGATTTGTACAAAGGAAGAAAGCCTAAAGATGATCAAGCATATATTTATGAACCATATTATATTCCAACTGAATTTTCAGACACTGCATTTTTAGCAGACAAAGTTGTTAACGATTTAAAAAAAGTCAAAGATCCATTTTTTATGCATGTATCTTTTTTAAAACCACACCCGCCCTTTCATGTAGCTGATCCATGGTTCAGTAAATTTAATCCAGATAATATTAATTTTTCTAAAAATGATATTTCACTTAAAGAATTATCAAAAAAACACCCTCTACTTGAAGAGTTATGTAAAAAATTTTTATTAAAAGAAAATTTCTCTGAAATTAATTATGATCTTTTAAAAGATCAAGATATCAAAAATATTATGAGTGTCTATTTTGCTATGTGCGCAGAAGTTGATTTTAATATTGGTAAAATTTTGAATGCTCTTAAAGAATCAGGTCAAGAAGAGAATACAATGATAATATTTACTAGTGATCATGGAGAGATGTTAAATGAAAATAATTTATGGGGGAAATTAGGTTGGTGGGATTCTTCTTATAGAATTCCATTGTTTATATATGTGCCTCAAAACAATCCAAAAGAAATTAACCATTTAACAGAATCGGTAGATGTTGCTCCTACAATTTTAGAATGGCTTGGTGGTGAAATCCCCATTGATTGGAATGGTCAATCACTGATGAACAATATTAATTATAAATACGAAAAATCACCTAATAAAGAATATGTTGTTTTTGATTATGATTTTAGAGAAAGTACTTCATTTGTTAAAGATAAAAGATTAGCACCCGAACAATGTAATCTATCAGTCATTAGAGATAATAAATGGAAATATGTTCATTTTCCCTCATTACCAAGTTTATTATTTGATTTAGAAAAGGATCCTAAGGAAATAAATGATCTTTCAAATATAAGAGAATTTCAAGATATAAAACATGAACTAGTATCAAAATTATTAAGTCACCGCATGATTCATCAGGAGCGACAATTATCAAATACAAAACTTTCTAGTTCAGGCGTAAATACAAATTCTGGACCATTTAGCAGAAAAATGGAATAATAAAGATATGTTAACGACTGTTATAGGCGCCTATCCAAAACCAAGCTACCTAAAAATAACTGATTGGTTTAATGCTTCTGGTGGTACAGATACTGAATACCCAACAAAATTTTATGAAGATGAAATAAAAAAGATGGGCGATAATGTTGAAGAGTTATTTAATAAAGCTACTAAAGAAATAATTAGTGATCAGGAAGAATGCGGTATTGATATCCTTACCGATGGTGAAGTTAGAAGAGAAAACTATATTCACTATCATTGTAGATATTTAGAAGGAATTGATTTTACAAATCTCTCAGAAAAAGTTGCTAGAACAGGTAATTATAAATGCTGGTTACCAACAATCACTTCAAAAGTTAAAGCAAAAGAATCTTTTTTAGTTGAAGAGTGGAAAAAAAATCAGAGTTTAACCAATAAGGATTTGAAAATTACTATTCCTGGACCAATGACTATAACAGATACCATAGCGAATACATATTATGAATCAGATGAACACATGGGTGAAGACTTAGCTGATGCCATTAATGTAGAAATTAAAAGATTAGTTGATGCAGGATGTAAATATATTCAAGTCGATGAACCGTTGTTTGCGAGAAAACCTGAAAATGCTCTGAAATTTGGAATCAAAAATTTAGAGAGATGTTTTAAGGATATAAATAATCAAAGTATTGAAAAAATTACTCATATTTGTTGTGGCTATCCTGACAAATTAAATGCAGTAAACTATCCAAAAGCGCCTTTAGATTCTTATAGCAAAATTAGTAAAGCTTTAGATCAGTCAATTATAGATACAGTTTCTATTGAAGATGCTCATCGATACAATGATTTAGATTTTTTAAAAGATTTTAATCAAACAAAAGTTATTTTTGGTTTAATAAAAATTGCAAGCTCTCAAATTGAGACTAAAGATGAAATAGTCACTAGAATAAATGATGCATTAAAGTTTATTGATAAGGAACAATTAATTGTTGCTCCTGATTGTGGTCTTGGTCACTTACCTCGAGATTTGGCAAAAATAAAATTAAAGATAATGGTAGAAGCTTCTAATAATTTCTAATTTACTAAAGTTTCTGGATTAGCATAATCATAATTTAAATCATCGGCAATAGCTTTATATGTAACGGCACCTTTGAAAATATTTAAACCATTCATAAAATTTCTATCATTTTTTAACGCATCTTTAAAACCGTTAGAGGCTAGTTTTTGAATAAATGGTAAAGTGACTGCATTTAAAGCAAGTGTGGAAGTTCTAGGAACTCCACCTGGCATATTTGCAACACAATAATGAACAATACCATCAACAACATATGTAGGGTTTGCATGAGTTGTTGGTTTACTTGTTTCAACACAACCACCTTGATCAATAGCAACGTCAACAATCACAGATCCACTTTTCATCTCTTTGATCATGTCCTTAGTTATAATCTTTGGAGCATTAGAGCCTGGAACAAGTACGCCACCAATTAGTAAATCGCATTCAGAAATATAATCTTTTAGATTTATTTTATCACTGTGCAGTGGTTCTATTTTATCTCCAAATTTTTCTTGTAATTCTTCTAATCTTTTTTCTGACTTATCAACTATGAAAACTTTTGCTTGCATACCAGTAGCAATTATTGCTGCATTTTCACCTACAACACCTCCACCTAAAATTAATACATTTCCAGGTGAAACTCCAGGTGCGCCACCTAATAGCAAACCACTTCCACCTTTATGTTTTTCAAGTGAATACGCACCTGCTTGTATTGACATTCTGCCTGCAACAGCACTCATAGGAGCAAGTAGGGGTAGTTTATTGTTATGATCACTTACTGTTTCATAAGCTATACAAATTGAATTTGAATCAATTAAGCCCTTTGTCAATTCTGGAGCTGCTGAAAGATGTAAATAAGTAAATAAAATTTGGTTTTCTCTTATCATTGCTACTTCATTCATTAGAGGTTCTTTTACTTTTACAATCATTTCAGAATCATTGAAAATATCCTCAGCTGAATTTACAATTTTTGCACCTGATAATTCATAATCACTATTAGAAAAGCCAGCACCAACACCAGCATCTTTTTGTATTAAGACTGTATGCTTATCTTTAATTAATTCTTTAACACTTTGTGGTGTAAGCCCTACTCTAGACTCTTGAGCCTTAATCTCAGATGGAACACCTATTTTCATTATCTATCATGCATATAATTTGAGATACCAGTTCTTAGCTTTTCAATTATCTCATCAATATGTTTTTTTTCACAAATAAATGGTGGCGCAACAATTAAACAATCGCCAGTTGCTTTTAAGCTTAATCCTGCTTCAAATAATTTTTTAAAACAAGCATATCCAGCTTTCCCTAAACGCTCATCCATTTTAATATCTATTCCTCCCATCATTCCATATCCTCTTATGTCAGTAATGATGTCCAAATCTTTTAAAGAAAATAAGCCATCTAAAAAGTATGGAGACATATCTTTAGCTCTATTAAATAAATCTTCTTTCTCAATAATATCTTGCATAGCTAATCCTGCTGCCATGGAAACGGGAATAGCTGAATAAGTATATCCATGAAAAAATTCAATAGCGCCTGTAGGTGATGCTTCAACTATAGTATCATAGATATGATCTCGTGAAGCAACTGCTCCTAAGGGTACAACACCATTAGTAATAGCTTTGGCCATTGTCATGATATCAGGACATACTCCAAATGCTTGTGCTCCAAATGGCGCTCCCATTCTTCCCCAACCAGTAATTACTTCATCAAAAATTAAAAGTATTCCATGTTTATCACATATTTCTCTAAGTCTTTTTAGATAACCTTTTGGTGGAACTAAAGTTCCTGTCGAACCTGCTACAGGCTCAACAATACATGCAGCAATATTTTCTGCACCAATGTTACCTGCAATTCTCTCTAAATCATCTGCAAGGTCTGCTCCTGTTTCTGGCTCACCTTTTACAAATAAGTTTTCAGGTAAATGTGTGTGTCTTAGATGATGAACATTTGGCATAAGAATATTCGAGAAAGTTTTTCTATTTGCAATCATACCTCCAACAGAAATACCTCCAATGTTCATTCCATGATAACCTCTTTCTCTTCCTACAATATGTGATCGATGACCCTCACCCTTTGCTTTAAAATATGCTATTGCAGTTTTAATTGCTGTTTCAACAGCAGAAGAACCACAAATTGTAAAAAAGATTTTATTTAAATCTTCTGGTGTATGTTTAGAAACTTTTCTTGCTAAATCGAATGAGCCGCCAAAACCTTGTTGAAACGGCTGAACATAATCTAATTGTTCTAATTGATTTGATACAGCTTCTCTTATTTCAGGTCTTGAATGACCTGCTGGACTACAAAATAATCCAGAGCTTGCATCAATTAATTTGTCTCCATAATGATCAGTATAATAAACACCTTCAGCTTTAACCATTAATCTTGGACTATTTTTGTAGTCTCTATTAGATGTGAATGGCATCCAATGTTCTTCTAACGAATTAGGTATTTCTGTTCTTTTTTCTAAATCCATTTTTTCCTTATTAGAGATTGAGTATATGAAATTATCGATAAATCAAAGAATATTTCTTACACAATAAAGAAATATCATAGGAAAAATTGTAGCAGTGGTATACAGAGAACACCAAATATGAGCATATTACCAGAAGATCTTAAAAGTAAAGCTTTAGAGACTCCAAATATATCCGTAGCTGTTGTGTGCCCCAATCAAGAAAGCATATTATCAGCTGTAATTGAAGGTAAAAATATGAACCTTATCGATCCAACTTTAATTGGAAATAAAAGTTTAATTTTTGAGACAGCGAAAAATTTAAATTTGGATATTTCGAGTTTTAATATTGTAGAGGCTAAAGATGAAGAGGATAGTGCTTCAATTGCTTGTCAAATGTCTAATGAAAATAAAAGTAAAATCATAATTAAAGGGAACCTTCATACTGATATTTTAATGCGTTCTTATTTAAAAAAAGAATTTAATTTACTTGATGGTAGACGATTAAGTCATATTTGGCATATGACTACACCGCAGCTTAAAAAACCCCTTTTTATCACTGATGGCGCTTTAAATGTTTTACCAAGAGTTGATATAAAATTACAAATTCTTAAAAATGCTGTTCAGTTTTGTAATAAATTAAACATTAACAAACCAAAAGTTGCAATTTTATCAGGTACAGAAGATCCAATTGATAGTATGCCAAGTTCAGTTGATGCCAAAAAAGTTATGGAACTTGCGCTAGAAGAAAAAATTAATGCTTTTATTCATGGACCGCTTGCTTTTGATAATGCTGTCTCTGAGGAAGCAGCTAAAATAAAAGGAATCAATAATGATGTTGCTGGTGATACTGATATATTATTAGTACCTAATTTAGAAACTGGAAATTCTTTGTCCAAAATAATGGTTTATTTTATGAATGCTTGTGCGGCAGGAATAGTAATTGGTGGTAAAGTACCAGTTGTGGTTCCAAGTAGAGCAGATAGTAAAAATTCTAAACTTGCATCAATTATGGCAGCTGTAGTTGCTGCAAATAACTAACCAGTAAATAAATTTTAGCTCGAATGCTTTTAAGACATTACTTTTTAATTTTAATAATTACTTTTTTATTTGGAAGTGCCTACCCTGTTCAGAAAGTTATTTTTAATGAAAATGTACCCCCATTATTAATGGGAAGTTTAAGAATGTTAGTAGTTTTCATATGCCTTTTACCCTTTTGGAGATTTAGAATTCCTGAAAAAAAATACTGGTTACCACTTCTCTTTTTTTCAATTTCTATGGGTTTTTTAGCAAATGTTTTTATGACATTATCTTTAAATGAAGCAAATATAGTTTCTCCAATAATCATTGGGTCTCAACTAGCTGTACCATTTGCAATATTATTAAGTTCATTTTTTTTAAAAGAGAAAGTAAGTATTAAAAAATGGGTGCTTATATTTATTTCTTTTTTTGGAATTATTTTGTTAGGCTTTGATCCTTTAATAAGAAATGAAATTTTTGCATTAATCTTAATAACTTTAATGGCATTCTTTTATGCTAGTGCGCAGGTATTTTCCAGATACCTAAAAGATTTAGAAGTCACTCTCACAAATGCAGTAATGGGATTAGTAGGATTTATGTTATTAATTATTTCATCATCAATATTTGAAGGACAAACAATAAAAGAAATAAAAAATATTAGTTTTCAGTCATGGTTATTAATTTTTCATTCAGGTATCTTTGTTTCAATTGCTGCACACATGTCGATGTTCTATTTATATAGGATGTATCCTGTAAATAGAGTATTTCCATTTTACGCTCTATTTCCTGTATTTGGAGTGTTGTTAACATTTATGATTTTTTATGAAATACCAACTTTAATTACTTTTATTGGTGGTATTATTGTAATTGTAGCAACTTATTTTATTAATAAAGAAAATTAATTTTTGATTATTTAGCTGTCCATCCTCCATCAATTATTAGTGAAGAGCCGGTCATCATTGATGCAGCATCTGAAGCAAGATATACTACAGCACTAGCGATATCACTTTCTGTTGCTACTTTGCCCAAAGGTATGTTTTTAATAACAGAATTTTTAAAACTTTTATCTTTAAAAAATTTTTTGACCATTGGTGTTTCAACAAATGTAGGACAAACAGAATTAACTCTAATGTTATGTTTCGCCAAATCAATAGCCATCCCTTTAGTTAGACCTTCGATACCAAACTTTGTCATATTATAAACGCTTCTAAGAGGAGCTCCTACTTTACCTAACTGAGAAGAGATATTTATAATTGATCCACCGATTTTTTTTCTATTTTTTGATTTAAGCATAACTTTTGTAGCTAATTGAGCAATATCGAATGATGCTTTAATATTAAGATCAACCACTTCACTCATATCTTTTCTTTTAATTTTGGTAAAATATTCAGGTCTGTTTGTGCCAGCATTATTTACTAAAATATCTAATTTATTTATTTCAGAAAATATTTTTTTTATTTCTTCAAAATTAGTTACATCGCACACATAATAACTACATTTCTTTTTTAGTTTTTTAATTTTATTTTGAACAATTAAAAGATCTTTTTTTGTACGACTAAGAATAATTACATTTGCACCTGCTTCTGCTAATGCTATGGCACATGCTTTACCGATCCCTTTGCCTGATCCAGTAACAAGAGCAGTCTTATTTTTTACATTAAAATTTTTTAGAAACATTTTATCTGATTATTTACAATGAAAAGATAGATTGATCTAATAAATTCATTTTTTTGATACACATCTGAAAATTATCTTCTAGGTGATAATCTCCTGGAAACCCTACACACTTAATTCCAGCATTTACTGCAGAGTTACTACTTTCTTCAGTGTCTTCTATTGCAAGACAATCTTCTGGATGTAAATTTAGTTTATCTAATGTGACTTTGTATATTTCTGGGTGGGGTTTTTCATTTTTAACAAACGATTTATTGCCAATAAAGTCAAAATCTTCTTTAGAAATTTGATTAGAAAGACTTTCAAATACTGCATCGACATTATTTAAAGTTGTAGAAGTTGAGAAAGCAAGTTTAATATTGTTATCTTTTGTATACTTAATTATTTCATCAACACTCTTTCTTAATTTTTGTTTATTCTGAATAATGAATGAGCTAAAAAGTTCTGTTTTTCTATTTCTAATTTGTGAAGCATTTACATTAACATTATTTTTTTCAGCAAAATCTTCTACCCTTTTTGTGCCACCAGATTTTTTTAACAAAATCTTATAATCTTGCTCATCCCAATACCAATCAAGTCCTGCTTCTTTAAAAGCTTCATTAAATGAATTACGTTGAATATTAGAAGATTCAATAAGTGTCCCGATAGATCCAAATAGTAGTGCCTTATATTTCATATGATAAGTAGTTTATTTACTATTAACCTTTTACTGCTCCGGCAGTTAAACCACTTATTAATTGTCTTTGGAAAAACATGATTATCATAAACAATGGTGCAGTTGCTGATACAACACTTGAGACTGCCCACATATAATTTCCACTATGTTCGATTGTACCCAAATAAGCATTAATTTTAGGTACCATTGTGTAATTTTGTTGGTTTAAAAGTAGAGATGTAACTGTGAAATCATTGTAGGCTAACATCATACTAAATAATCCTGCAGTAATAACACCTGGCCACATAACTGGCATTATAACATAACGAAACGCTTGAAAATAACTACAACCATCAATTAATGCACTTTCATCAAGCTCTTTAGGCACGGTTTTAAAAAATGAATAAAGCAACCATAAGGTAAAAGGTTGATTGATTGCTACTAAAACTATTATTGTAGTTGGCAGTATCCCCCACACATTCAATTGAAAGAAAGGAAATAAGTAACCAGACACTAATGTGATATGAGGCATTGCTCTAAATATTAAAGCAGCTATTAAAATCCAAAAAGTATATTTATAAGTTGATCTAGACAATGCATAAGCACCTAGAGTTCCAAGGAATAAAGAAATAGTTACGACAGATACGGTAATAATAATTGTATTTAATGTAGCTTTCCAGAATTCACCCTCTGTCCAGGACTCTACATATGCTTTTACAGTTGAAGTATCTCCTGTTTCAATGAGAGTATTTACACCAGTTACAGCAAACATCCAGTCAGCTCTTGAAAAGAAATCGGCTTTTACTTTAAAAGATCCCCAAAATGTCCATATAAAAGGAAACACAGACACTACTAACCAAAGTATTATAAATAAACTATTTATTAAAATTAGTTGTCTTGAATATCTATTAATTTTTGATTCCATATTATCTTTCTGTTCTAAACTCTTTCCAAGTTCTAATTAGAACTGGTGTCAACAAGAAGGCTACACCGATAATGGTTAACATGGATGTAGCACCAGCTGATCCAAATAACATTTTGTTTTCACTTCTTAAATCATTGTAAATCATCCAGGAAAGTGATTGAGCAACTCCTTCAGCAGCAAAACCTATTATAGGTTCAAGAACTCTAAAATTATCCATAAGACAAATTAATATAATAAATGTTGCAACTGGATAAAGATGTGGAATAACTATATGTCTTACTCTTTCATAACGTGAGGCTCCATCAATGATTGCCGCTTCAATAGGATCTTGAGGTACAGTTTGTAAAGCAGCATAAAATACAACAAAAGCAAAAGGTGTATTATGCCAAATTCCATAAATAATTAAAGTTATCCATGTTAATTGACTTGATGATTTTAATGATAAATTAGGATCATCAAATAAATATTGAATTGTTGCTCCTAAAATACCTTTTGCGTCTATCATCCAGAATAAAACGAGTGAACCAATTAAGGGTGTAACTATCATTGGAAGAATAACACCAAAAATTGTTGGGCCCTTCAAACTTTTTGTAAGAGTATTAATACTTAAGGCAACTATAAATCCTAAAACAACAACAGGAGGTGTAACAGCAAAACAAAATGTAAGAGTAAATAAAAGTGCTTTATAAAATGGCAAATTCAGCAAGATATCTATAAACTCAGACATTGAGGAAGAATTTCCCCAAGCTTCTTTAATTTCTTCAAAGGCCAAATGATTTCTATCACCGTATGTTCCTAAACCATTAAATCTTCCAAGAGGCTGTTCCTCTTGTAGTTTTGTAGTAGCCTCAATATCTACTTTAGTTTCTGTTTTACATCCAAATGGATCACATTTTTCTACTTCCATTAAAATCTGCTCGGGTTCAATGTGTAGTGATTGAAAAAAGCTTGAGATAATTGGGAGACCTATAAACAGTAACATGGCTAAACCACTTGGAAAGAAAAACCAAAAAAATGTTTTATGAGGCATTTAATTCTTGTTAAAAAAAAAGTGGAACATAATTATGTTCCACTTTATCATATTTAATTAATAGGTTTATAGAAAACCTTGCTCAGTAGCTTTTGCTACGTAAGCAGCTTCTACATCAGCCAAAGCTTTTTCAGCAGACTCATTACCTTGAAGAAATTCTACAAGTTCCGTACTTAAAGCACCGTGTAATAAAGCCATGTAAGGTAAGCTTGGGTAAGGTGTTGCACCTCTATTAGCAGCGTCAACAACTGGTCCAGCAGTATCTCCTGGAGTATAGCCATCAATTAACCAAATTGTTGCATTTGGATTAGCATTTGCCATTTCTGTTGAAGTTGCTGCACCTAGAAGAGCTCTAAATGATGCTTCTGCATTTGCATCAGATGTATTTGTTGCAATACCAAATCCATCCCACCAAAGAGTTGTAGCAGGTTTACTTCCGCCACCAACTGTTGGAGAATTTGCTAGTCTTGTATCTGCTTTGATCATTTGATCACCTTCATCATCTAATAATGATGCTGCACCAGAATTCCAAACATGCATTAGTGCTACGTTGCCTGACTCCCATTCTTCTTTAACTGCATTTGTATCTTGAGTTAAGAAATCTGGGTTACTAACTTCTGTTAGTCTTTTTAGCATATTAAGAGCAGCTACACCTTTGTCATTATTGACACTTACTTCAGCTGTTCCAGCTTTAAAGAAATCACCGCCATGACCTAAGTACATATTTACAAACTCTTGACCAAGGTTCCAGCCAGATTTGAATGCTCCAGCATATGGATTAGCCATTTTACCAGAAGCCTTAATTTTCTCTGCAGCTGCAATTACTTCTTCATAAGTTGAAGGAACAGCTATCCCTAAATCATTAAGAATGCTTTCTCTGTACCAAAGATGTTGTGCATTAGCCATAAAAGCTATTGCATATATCTTACCATCAATCACGATTTTCTGATTGTCTTGTAATGCACTTCCGTATTTAGCAACTAAATCATCAAGTGGACGAATTAAGTTATCATTCATCAGAGTTGTAATTGAACCGTTAGTTACAAGTTTAGCTGAGAACTCAGCTGGGTTAGCTGATAAAGCTGCTACTTGTAATTTATTATGATCAACGGAGTGAGTTACAGAAAAATCTGCTCCATCTCCTGCACAACTTTTTACTTCATCCATGAAAATTCTGTATGTCGTAAATTCGTTTGCTAGAATCTTTATCGATCCATCTGTTACTCCACAAGGTGAGTGCCCATCAGCAAACGCACTTGTGCTAACAAAAGAGAATAATAAAGCTATTAATAGTTTTTTCATATATTTCCCCTTATTAATTAAAGTGTGAAATTCACATTTATCTATAATTGCTTTATATTAGTATTATAAAATATTGCAATAATATGAATTGATATTCAATAACTTGCATAATTGAAATAGGGGATAAAACCATGAATTCTAATAAGACTGCGACATCACAAGACGTAGCAAAGCTAGCTGGAGTATCTCAATCAGCAGTTTCAAGGTGTTTTACTAAAGGTGCTAGTATTTCAAGTAGAACAAAATTAAGAGTTTTAGAAGCTGCTAAAAAATTAAAGTATAAAGCGCCTAATATTTCAAATGGCTCAGTATCAAATGAAGACAGTGGTTTAGTTGCTGTCATATTACCGTATGTAACAAGCAGATATTATCCTGAAGTTTTAATAGAATTACATGAAGCTCTTAGATTGGGTGGTTTTAGAATTCTGTTAATTACAACTGATGATGGAGAGGAGTTAGATGAAAAATTAATCCAGCCATATCTAAAAGAAAAACTGATAGCTATTGTTTCAGCAACAAAACCAACTGATAGTTTTGTAGAAAGTTGTAATGCAAAAAGAATTCAATTTATTGCTTACAATAGATCGTGGGATATTCCAACCTTAAGCTCAGTTGCATGTGATCATCAAAATGGCGGTCAAATGGTAGCTGAATACTTTGTAAAAAATAATCATCAATCAATTGGATTAATTGAAGGTCCCAAAGGTTCGTTTGTCAGTGATGAAAGATCAAGAGGATTTAAACAATATTTAAAAAGTTTAAAGAAAATAAAACTCATTACGGAAAAAGGTTTTTTTACGTATGAAGGAGGATATCAAGCAGCTGAAAAAATTTTAAAAAATAAAAAAATCAGCGCCATATTTTGTGCTGACGACACGATGGCATTTGGAAGTTTAGATTATATTAAAAAAAATACTAATTTAAAAATACCAAAAAACTTAGAACTAATTGGTTATGATGATATTTCTATGTCAAACTGGAAATCATATGATCTTACAACAGTTAGGCAGCCTATAAGACAAATGTCAAAACTCGTTACACAATTAATTGATGAATTTATTCAAGATCCTGACTATGAATCTATAAATCATATTGTTAAAGGTAGACTTGTAAAGAGAAGGACTACAAGGTAATTAATTAATTTAAGTTTAAAAAAAATATTTTACTTAAATTTCAATCCCATTTGTTCAAAAACACCATGGTTATCGACCATTACGTAGTTGTCTAAAAATTTTCCTTCTTTAATTGTCCAAAAGTCTGAGAATTGCATTTTTATAGATTTGCCTGTTGGCTCTACTCCAAGATATGCTCCACTATGTGTGCCTGTTAAAAATCCTGTTGCACTAATCCACTCACCTTCAGCAACAACAATATCATTTTTTACATGATAATCTGGAAATGCTTCATAAAAAGGTTTTAGAACTTTATATTTAAAATTTTCTATACCATGTATATCACCAAAACCTGGAGGGCCATGCCAAACCATATTATCATGCCAATATTTATGTTGAGCTTCAAGATCTTGAGCATTAAGTGCATCATACATATCAGCTAATAATTTTTTACTTTCATCTAAAGTCATTTTTTATCTCCTAAAATTTGCATTAGAACTGCAAGTTCATTAAAACCAGTCCACTCTTTAATAATTTTATTATTTTTAATTTCCCATTGAGTGATTCCCCACAAAAAAACTTCTCTATTAGTTGGTTGCCCATATGAGCCATTACCTTTATGAGTTCCTACTGCACCCCAACGAACTGATACTAAGTAACCATCTTTTGTATTTCCCATCCAGTATAAATCTTCAATACTTAGTGCAAGATCAGGAAATGAAGCTAAAAGTGATATTATAAATTTTCTTAATTGCAAAACTCCTTTAAATTTACGACCAGTTGAACCCTCAAATTCTACATTACTAGAGTATGCTTTATTTATTGCAGAAAAGTTTCGTCTATTCCAAATTGTATCATAAACTGCATGAACGAACTCTCTCACATTTTTAATTTTATCTGGAATATCAAAACTAATTGGTTTTAATTTAGTAATATTTCTTGTTGGCTTAGAATTTCTAAAATGAGGAGCATAGGGTCCTGCAATTCCCTCATTGACAAGCTGTTTAGCAACTTGATTTAAATCTAATCCGAGTTGTTTAATCAAGCCTGCTGTATCATAAACAACATTTTCGTAATAAATTTCATTATTTTTTGCTACACAATTCGCGATACAAAATAATCTTACTTTTTTACCAGTTGGTTTAGAAAATTTACTAAATCCTGTATTTGTTCCAGTAATAATTGTTCTATGCGAAGTATGATAACTTGCATTTTCATCCCCTGCCCAAATAACTTCATCTGCAAATAATCGAATATCTGGAAAGGCGTTGTTTGTGTGTACAGTATCAGCAACTATTTTTTCAGATCCAGATTGTAAACCAAATTCATCCCAAACTCTGCAATCTTTACTATAGGTGTCATAAATATACCCAATATTTTTTTCTTCCCATATTTGGTAAGTAATCCTTACAATGTAATCTATTATATTTTTGTATTGATCCTCAAACCCTTTCATTGACTGATGTTTAAGTTTTTTTGGTTTTGGATTTAATGATTTAGCTGTTCCTCCACCTCCGTATGCTTTTAATGAAATATCATAACTCTTAGGCATATGATGATCTTGAAGAGCTTCTGGTCTTTTGTCTGTAATTTTATTAAATTTCATAATTTGTATTTATAATGAGATACATTTAAAAATATTTCAAAGCAATGAAATTTTATTCAAAAAAATGCATATTGTCTTTTTTAGTTTATTAATATAATCAAAATGAAATGACCGATCTCCAAGCAGAAAAAAAATTAGTATTAGATTATTTCAATGAAATAGATAGTTGCAACATTGATTCATTATCAGAAGTTGTATCCAAATACGCATCAGAAGATTTTAATATGAAATGTACCCATCCCTTCAACGAACTAGGCAATATAGATCTTGTTGCTAATAATCTTTGGAAACCAATTAAAAATTCATTTTCACCTATACAACGTCGATTAGATATATTTTATGCTGGGATAAATTCACTTGATACAAATAAAGGGAAATGGATCTCAAGTATGGGTCATTTCATGGGTGTTTTCCATAAACCGTTTGTAGGCCTTAAACCAAATAATAAATCAATTTTATTGAGATTTGCAGAATTTTACAAAGTGGAAAATAACAAAATTACTGAAGGAGCTATTTTTTTAGATGTAATGAACTTAATGCAACAACTAGGTCTTTCTATAATTCCTGAATCTACAGGTCTCGTTTGTGTAACGCCTGGACCAATGAATCATAAAGGATTAAAATTTGATGTTTCTAATCAAACTGAAAGTCAAAAAACATTAGATTTAATTCATAGAATGCGCGATCGACTTGTTAAAGGATCCAAAATGCAATCTTATAAAGAAGAATTAGAATTAGATTGGCATAATGATATGATTTGGTGGGGACCAGGAGGTATAGGTGCTTCATACACAATTGATGGTTATCAGAAAGGTCACACAAAACCATTTCAAGATGGTTTAGAGTTTGTTCGTTTCAATGGACACATACTTAGTAGTTCTGAAGATGATCTAGGTGGTTGGTTTGGTTGGCCAAATTTAATTATGAAACCTAAAGGAGAATATTTAGGCTTAACAAATGCTAGTGATATTGAATCAGAAATGAGAGTTGTAGATTTATATCGAAGAGACGGAGATAAATTGGCTGAAAATTGGATCTTTATTGATCATTTACATTTTTTAAAAAAATTAGGAGTGGATCTTTTAGAAAGAGCAAAATTTTTAAATCAGTAACTAGATTACTTTCGAGGCAAGTTTAGTACCTTCAACTAATGCATGAAGCTTTTCATAGCAAATTTTTTCATCGATTTTACCAAAACCAGCAAAAGTACTAAAACCACAATCTGTCCCTGCCATTAATTGATCTTTTGGAATTACTGTAGAAAACTGAATTAATCTATCTGCAACAACTTCTGGGTGTTCAACAAAGTTAGAGGTTGAGTCGATTACTCCAGGTACTAGGACTTTATCTTTTGGTAACTTTATATCTTGAAAAACTTTCCATTCATGAGCGTGCCTAGGATTTGAAGATTCAATAAGAAAGTATTTTATCTTTGATTTCAAAATTATAGGTAATATTTTCTCTAGAGCAATATCGTGTGTGTGGGGCCCTTCATAATTTCCCCAACATATGTGCATTCTAGTTTGTTCAATATCAACATTAGATAATGCTGAGTTTAAACATTCAATTTGTAGTTCTGCACGTTTGATAAATTCATCCTCTGATAAATTTTTAAAATTCATGTGTCTTGCTAAAGCAAGGTCTGGGCAATCTAACTGAACTTGGATATTTGATTTTGTTATAGCCTCGTATTCTTTAGCCATAATATTAGATAATTTATCCAAATATTCATCTTCGCTACTATAAAATTTATTTGGCATAAAAACATTTATTACACCAGGTGAAGCTGAATTCATAAATGCATGTTGATGATTTAATTTATTAAGTGAATTTTTAAAATTATTTATGTCTTTTAGAAGAGATAATTCATCTTTTACTGCTAATTCGTTTGTACAACATGGTCGAGTATAAGTTGGCGTGCCACCACTTTTAGCAATCTTTTCTTTGTATTCTGGAAAATCATCTAGATCAGCAGGTGCTCTTCTATCACTTTCACCTGAGAAACCATCTATTCTATCTTTAATGTAAGTAGCATAACTAATTTTACTCATCTCCCCATCACTGACAAAATCAATTCCTACATCAAGTTGTCTTTTAACAACACTTTCGACATTTTTTTTTAACACTTCATCAAAACTACTTTGACTGAATTTCTCTCCTTTATCTTTTGCAAATAAAAATTCTGAAAGTTCTTTTGATCTAGGAAGGCTTCCAACATGTGTTGTCAAAATATTAGACATTAAATTAACCTGTTTTTAATAAAATCTGTTTCCAGATCATAGTTTCATCATAGAGAACCCATTCATTTTTAATACCTCTTTCTCCAAATTCAACATGATTAATACCCATTATATAAATTTTCGAATTAGAAGCTTTTCCAAAAAGACCATCACCTTCATGTTTACCTACCATAGACCAACGAACTGAAGCTTTTTTTGGTTCATATTTTTCTTCAGTAAAAGCAATGTGCTCGACTGAGAACAATGCGTTAGGAAAAGCATCTCTTAATTGTTTCCAAAATTTTATTACCTCATATCTACCATGGTGAGTTTTTCCCCCTGGCTGGTATTGCTGTATAGCTCTGTCATAACTATCATTTATTGTTTTCTCTAAATTAATATTCATAATAGAAGTTAAGATATTTGCATATAATTCTCCAATGTTGCCAGAATCTAATATGGGAGATTTATAAATAGATTTAACAGGTGTATTTTCATCAAATGGTTTACTAGCTTTTTCAGGACCACCTTCATCTTTAATAAGATTACTTGCAAATTTCTTCGGATCAATTCCAATTTGTCTCACAATTGCTCCTTGGTCTCTCACAAGCCACTCATCATAAACTTGATTATTCATACATGCACAATCAGCAATGGTTCGATAATAGAGTTTTTTTCCTGTTGCTTTCCCATACATCCCATCAACAGAATGAGTAGAGGTTGATAAAATGCGATGTGATGAAAAATATCCCTCATCATCATTTCCTGTCCAAATTACATCTTCACCTAAAAGTGTTCTGTCGGGAAATAGTTTTTTACTAGCATAGGTACTTTCAATTACTGGGTCTGCACCATAAATTACTCCCGATGGAGATCTTGTAGGTGTGGGGAGGCTTACATTTGGAGTATCAGCATAATAATCTCTGATTGCTTCAACATCATTGTTTTCCCAAATTTGATATGTGATCTTTAAAATATAATCGGGAAAATCTTTGAATTGAGTATCAAATCCTTTCATATAATTAATATTTAATTAGTTTGTCGTATTATAAATAAATTGCCATCATGATCACTTATCTGCCTGATTGAACGTAGTGAATTTTTTGGTACTGAAAAGGTATCCTTTTCTTTAATCACTACTTTGTCTCCATCACAATCTATTTCCCATTCACCAGATAAACAATGATAAACCTCTGATTTATCCAGTTTGTATTCATGTATATGGGCACTTTTTCCATTAAGAAGAGAAAGGCTAAATCCTGTCGTATGCGGTATTTTTGGACTAAACAATTTGTCGTGAATTTGAAATTGATCAATATAGTTAATAATTTTATTAGACTGATAGTGATCATCATCAACAAAGTGTTGATCTTTATCATTAAATCGAATCACGAATTTTTCTATGTCTTCTGAAGAGTAGTGGTCAAAACTCTCTAATTCATTATCTTTAAGCGGTTGAATAACCTTAGTCTCATCTGTTATTTTCTGTTTCTCTGTATCAATTAAAGAATTATCATTCATTAATACCATGCCAGATTCTTTTGCATCTTTTAAAAGTTTAGGTGTCCAAGTAATAACACCTGGATCATTTTCACCTAACACAACAAACATTAAAGCTTCTTCATCACTTACATTTTGAAAACCTCTGAACATGTTTGTGGGAAAAGAAGCGATGTCACCTTTTTTTAGTATTACTTCTCCTTCTGTGCCATCAACACCCCAATAAAAACGCCAAGCACCTGAGTGAATTATAAAAACTTCTGCTGTTGTGTGACTATGTAATCCAGAGCCATTCATCGGCGCAGCACTTACAGCACCAATATTAAAGCCATGTTCTTCAGCTATTTTAACATTTTGTTTAGCATCTTCACTTACACCTGGTCCTATAACTGAATAATTTTTCCTATCTTGATGACCTTTTAGTTTTCCCTCAACAAATGGTATATTACTAGGAATAAGTTCATCGAATTTAGCTAATCTAGATGTAATATTAATTGACATATTGTAATGATCTTTTATTCATTTTTTTTGAATATTATTCAAAATAATGAATAAATCAATTACTATTTAACAATAGTGTTATTAAATTATTATGGCAAATAAAATACAAAACTTTGATACAGGTGAAAAAGATAACTCAAATATAATTCATTTAGATCTTGATCCAAAAATAAATATTGAAAACAAAATATATTTCAAAAATTTATTAAAAAAAATTGCCGAGTGCTCTTTAGATGATTTAGATAAAAATCTTGAAAATTTATATCACTTAGATGCTGAGTTTAATGGCTTTCATCCAATTAATGAAATTAAAGGAATTGAAGAAATAAAAAATAAATATTTGATACCTTTAAAGAAGGCATTCCCCGATCTTGAAAGAAGAAATAATCTAGTAATTGGTGGTGCATTTAGAGATAAAGTTTTTGTTTCATTCATTAGTCATTTAACTGGAACTTTCAAAAATGAGTGGTTGGGCGTAAAGCCGACTAACAAAACAATATATCTTAGAACATGCGAGGCACATCAAATTACAAACAATAAAATAATAAAATCTTACACATTGATAGATACTGTAGATTTTATTCGTCAAGCGGGACATTGGCCTATAAATAAATCTCTTGGGGTAGAAGGGATGTGGCCTAGTCCAATCACAGGTGATGGAGAAAATAATCAAAATTTAGATAAGGAACTGTCTCTTCAGTCTTTGAATCAAGATTTAACCATGCAAAGAAGTTTAAATATTAAACCTGAGACTGAGCCAGGTCTTACAAAAGATCAAATAAGAGAAAAATTAATTAATCATCCTCAACAAGATTATTGGCACCCAAAAATGATGTGGTATGGGCCAAGTGGTATAGGTACAGCTAGAGGTTTAGATGGTTTTGTTGATCATCACCAACTCCCATTTAGACTTACATTCAAGGACAGAGATTATTGGAAAATCGGTCATTATATTGAAATTGGAGATGGAAATTATTCTATGACTGGCGGTTGGCATAGTATTCAATGTGTTCATGGATCAAGCGATTGGCTAGGGTTTGAACCTACTCAAAAAAAAATAACAATGAGAGTCATGGATTTTTATTTGCATCATGAAGGGCTAATTAGAGAAAATTGGGTACCAATCGACATAGCACACATATTAAATCAAATAGGCATTGATATCTTTAAATTAATTCATAGAAAATAATTATGGCAATTGAATATTTAAAAAAAGGTTTAGATGAAAAACAAAGAATTGAAGATAATGATAAAGTAAAAAAAATTGTTGAGGAAACATTAAGTAAAATTGAGTCAGAAGGAGATAAACATATTAGAGAGTTATCTCAAAAATTTGATAACTATTCTCCAGATAGTTTTCAATTAAGTGAAGATCAAATAAATCAATTAATGAGTGAAGTATCTGATGATGACAAAGAAGACATTAAATTTGCTCAAAAACAAGTGCGATCATTTGCGGAAGCACAACTTAAAACTTTAAGTGAATTAAAAGTAGAAACGCATCCAGGTGTGATTCTTGGTCATAAAAATATACCAGTACAAGCAGTAGGATGTTATGTGCCTGCCGGAAAATTCCCAATGGTAGCTTCTGCTCATATGTCAGTTGTTACTGCTTCTGTTGCTGGGGTTCCAAGAATTGTTGCTACTACCCCACCTTTTAAAGGTAAGCCAAATCCAGCTGTCGTTACAGCAATGAAAATGGGTGGTGCTCACGAAATTTATGTTTTGGGTGGAATGCAAGGAGTTGGTGCTATGGCTATTGGTACAGAAACAATTAAACCTGTCGATATGCTTGTTGGACCTGGTAATGCATTTGTTGCTGAAGCAAAAAGACAATTGTATGGCAAAGTTGGTATCGATTTATTTGCTGGCCCTACTGAAACGATGGTTATTGCAGATGAAACTGTTGACGGTGAAATATGTGCAACAGACTTATTAGGACAAGCAGAACATGGATATAATTCTCCTGCTGTGATGATAACAAACTCAAGTAAACTTGCAGAAGAAACATTTAAAGAAATTGATAGAATTTTAGAAATTTTACCTACTAAAGAAACAGCAAGTACAAGCTGGAGAGATTATGGAGAAATAATTTTATGTGATACCTATGAGGAGATGTTATCTAAAGCAAATGAAATAGCTTCAGAACATGTTCAAGTTATGACAAAAAAAGATGATTGGTTTTTAGAAAATATGACATCTTATGGAGCTCTATTTTTGGGTGCTAGAACTAATGTTGCTAATGGCGATAAAGTCATAGGCACCAACCATACTCTTCCAACTAAAAAAGCTGGAAGATACACTGGTGGTTTGTGGGTTGGTAAGTTTATTAAAACCCACACTTATCAAAAAATTACAACCGATGAAGCAGCTACACTTATTGGAGAATATGGATCTAGACTTTCACACCTTGAAGGATTTATTGGTCACGCAGAACAATGTAATGTTAGAGTGAGAAGATATGGTGGTTTAAATGTAGAGTATGGCAAACCTGCTGCAAAAATTAAAAATTAAATAATATTATTTTTTTTCATATAATTTAAAATTTCATCAGCTAATTCTTCAGGGTTTTTTGAAACTGTTTTTAATTTTATTTCTGGTGTTAAAGGTATTTCGTAATCAGAGTCTATTCCTGTAAAATTTTTTAGTTTTCCTGATCTTGCTTTTTTATATAATCCTTTAGGATCTCTTTTTTCACATTCTTCTATAGGCGTATCAACAAAAATTTCTATAAATTCATTAGTCTCAAATAAATCTCTTGCCATTCTTCTCTCAGATTTAAAAGGTGATATGAAAGAAATTAATGTTATTAATCCTGCGTCAGTCATTAATTTTGATACTTCAGCGACTCTTCGAATATTTTCTACTCTGTCAGCATCAGTAAATCCTAAGTCTTTATTTAATCCATGCCTAATATTATCCCCATCTAATAAGTATGTTCTTTTATTAAGTTGATGTAATTTTTGTTCTAAAATATTTGCGATAGTTGATTTACCTGAGCCAGAAAGTCCTGTGAACCATAAAGCACAGGGTTTTTGAGAGTTCAATGTTGATCTTTTCTTCTTATCTATTGTCATATCATGCCATGAAATGTTACTTGATCTTCTTAGCTCAAAATCAATCATTCCAGCTCCGACTGTTAGATTATTAAATTGATCAATTATTACAAAACTTCCAAGCTGATTATTCTTAATATAAGATTTAAAAAAAGTTGGCTTACTCAATGCAATTTTACAATATGCAATATCATTTAACTCTAGAGACTTTGCTGCAATTTTTTCATAAGAGTTAATATTTATTTTGTATTCAAGATTTGTAATTTTGCCGTTTATATATGAATTAGTAAATCTGAATATATAATTTCTTTCAGGCAACATGTTATCTTTATGCATCCATATTAAATGTGCTGAAAATTGATCTGCTATATTAATTTTATTTAAATCAGTAGTAATTATATCCCCTCTAGAAATGTCTATCTCTTTATCTAGGGAGATAGTTACTGCTTGATTTTCAAATGAAAATTCTGCATTTCCATCTGGAGTTAATATTTTACCAACCTTCGCTTTCTCTCCTGATGATACTACTGTGATTTCATCGTTAATATTAATTTTTCCTGAAGAGATTGTTCCACTATATCCTCTAAAATCTGAACTTGATCGGTTAACCCATTGAATAGGCATAGAAAATTCTTCATCTATAGAAGATTTATCAATATCAAAACTTTCCAATGTACTAATTAATGTTTCATCAGCATACCAAGGCATTTCTTTTGATTTTGAAAAAACATTATCACCAATAAGTGCTGACATTGGAATATATTTTTTAGATAAAAAATTAAAATTTTTAGATAGTTTTTCAAATGAATGAACAATATTATCAAAATTTATTTTATCATAATTCAAAAGGTCCATTTTGTTTACAGCTATTACAATGTGACTTACTCCTAACAGTGATAGAATGAAAGTATGTCGCCTAGTTTGATCTAATATGCCCTTAGTTGCATCAATTAGAACAATACCAATGTCTGAATTAGATGCACCAGTAGCCATATTTCTTGTATATTCTTGATGACCCGGTGTATCTGCAATTATAAACTTACATTTTTCAGTTTCAAAATATCTATAAGCTACATCGATTGTTATACCTTGTTCTCTTTCAGCTTGTAAACCATCTATTAGTAATGCGAGATCTATTTCTTTACCTTGAGTACCATATTTCTCACTTTCAAATTTGGTCTGTGAAATCTGATCACTGTAAATACTTTTAGAATCAAATAGAAGTCTTCCAATTAAAGTTGATTTACCATCATCTACGGAACCACAAGTTAAGATTTTAAGTTGCTTTTTGGAATTTTGATTAATAAAAAATTTTTTTAAATCCATTAGAAATAACCATCTTGTTTTTTTATTTCCATTGATCCTATTTGATCTGAATCTATCAGTCTTCCTTGTCTCTCAGAATGCTTTGATTCTAGTAGTTCAATAATTATTTCTTCAATACTTGATGCTTTAGATTCTACTGCTCCAGTTAGGGGATAGCAACCAAGAGTTCTAAATCTAATTAATTTTTCTTCTATCTTCTCGTCTTCTTTTATTTCTAATCTATTATCATCTACCATTATCAACATATCATCTCTATTTATTACAGGTCTTTTTGCTGCAAAATATAATGGAACAATGGGAATATTTTCTTGATATATATATTGCCACACATCAACTTCTGTCCAATTTGATAATGGAAATATTCTTACACTTTCATTAGTTGATATTTTTGTATTAAA
>CACOAX010000005.1 GCA_902625365.1 uncultured Alphaproteobacteria bacterium | reverse complement strand
CAGACAAAGCTGCAATTTTAATACTAATAATAAATGCCTCAATTATTTGTTCATTATTAAATAATTCATTGTACCATCTTAAAGAAAATCCTTTCCAAACCATTACTCTCTTATTTTCGTTAAATGAGTAAAAAATTAAAACTAAAATTGGGAAATATAAAAAAAATAAACCTAAAAAAATAACTGTACTTTTAATTAAACTAGATTTCATTTTTTTGACTCCAACGAGAATAAAGTATTTGAAAAATAACAATTGGTAAAACCAAAATAATAATTCCACTAAAAGCTAAAGCACTAGCACCTGGCCAATTTCTATTAACAAAGAATTCCTCCCATAATATCTTTCCATAATACAACCTATCACTACCACCTAACATTTCAGGTATAATAAATTCACCAACAACAGGTATAAAAACTAATAAAGACCCGGCAACAATTCCAGGAACAGACAAAGGAAGTATAACTTTAAAAAAGGTTTTAAAACGATTTAGCCCCAAATCTTTTGATGCTTCAATTAAATTTAAATCAAATTTATTTAAGTATCCATAAAGTGGTAAAATCATCAAAGGTAAATAAGTATATACAATACCCATGATTACCGCATATTGATTATATAATAACTGAAATGGCTCTGATGTTATGCCAAGATTTATAAGCATTGAATTTAAAAGCCCATTATTCTGTAAAATTATTTTCCATGCATATACTCTTAATAAAAATGATGACCAAAAAGGAATAATTACTAAAACTAATAAAATATTTCTTAATCTAATTTTTGAAGTCGCAATATAAAATGCCAATGGAAACCCAATAAGTAAACAAAAAAAAGTAGATATTAGAGCCAAAATCAATGAATTTATAAAAGACCCAATATAATAATAATCAGTAAATATATAAACATAGTTTTCAAAAGTTGTGTTAATTTTAAAACCATCATTAAAAAGAATAATTTCTTGATAAGGAGGCATCCCCCATTCAGATACTGATATTGATATTTTAAAGATTATAGCTAATGGAATGAAAAAAAATAAAACTAGCCAAAAATATGGAGTGAAAACAAAATATTTTTCAAATAATTTATTTTTCAATTAATCCTCTAATATTTTAATTGATTCTTTCTCCCAACTACAGACAACCTTTCCACCTATTGGAAAGTTATAGTTAGAGTTTGAATTAAAATTCTGATCTAAAACTGAAATAATCTTATTATTAATTTTAATTTCATAACGTGTAAAACTTCCCAAATATGATTTTTCTAAAATATCTCCATAAAAAGAATTAAATGAATTTATATTAGAATTATTTGATGATTGAATTTTTATTTTCTCTGGTCTTAGTAAAATATTAGTTTTTGTATTTTTTAATTCTTTGTTTAATTTAAAATTTATATCTAAATCGTCAGAATAAAAATTTTCATCTTTCTTATAAATCTCAATTATATTTGCAATTCCTATAAAGTTGGCAGTATAAAGACTTTTAGGATTTTCATAAATCTTTTCAGGGCTAGAACATTCCAAAATTAGACCATTCTTCATTATTGCCATTCTATCAGACAAGGACATTGCCTCTTCCTGATCATGGGTGACGAAAACAAATGTAATTTTAAGTTTCTTTTGGAGTGTTGTTAACTCTAATTGTGTTTTTGATCTAAGTTTTTTATCTAGTGCAGCAAGAGGCTCATCTAGTAATAACAATTTAGGTTGCTTTATTAAACATCTACCAAGGGCAATTCTCTGTTGCTCTCCTCCTGAAAGTTGCTTAATTCTTCTATTCAATAAATTTTCAATTGATAAAAGCGCAGCAATATCTTTTACTTTAGTTTCAATTTCTTTATTACTAAAATTTTCTTTTATCCCAAAAGCTAAATTATTAAATACATTCAGGTGAGGGAATAAAGCGTACGATTGAAACATGTAATTCAACGGCCTATCAAAGGGTTCAAGATTTGTTATATCAACTCCATCTAAGATTACTCGTCCTGTATCTGGTTTTTCAAATCCACCTAATATTCTTAATAATGTAGTTTTACCCGAACCAGATGATCCTAAAAGTCCAAAAAATTCAGATCTAGAAATATTTAAATTAATATTTTCTAAAACCTTGTTTTCTCCAAAAGATTTAGAAATGTTTTCAATGACAAGAAAATTTTTATCCATTTTAAATCAGCACTAATATTAATATATTAGTGCTGAAATTATGTATATTTTTTAATTTGATTTAAACTTATTAAAATATTTACTTGATAACTGTGCTTTTTTAGGCGAGTCAGCAGTATCAGCAAAAAGCATACTTAAAGTTGCTTCATCTGGATAAATTGCTGGATCTCCTAAAATTTCAGGATCAACAAATTCATTTGCGGCTTTATTTGGATTTGAATACCAAACATAATTTGTAATATCAGCAGCAACTTCAGGACGCATAATATAATTTATAAACTTATGTGCGTTTAGAACATTTTTTGCATCAGCTGGAATTGCCATCATATCAAACCAAATTACAGTTCCTTCAGAAGGAATAGAATACCAGACAGGTTCTATTTCTTCATAAGCGGCAATAAAAACATCACCTGACCAACCCATAGCTAGACAAATTTCACCATTAGCAAGATCATCGATATATTGAGAAGAATCAAAATATCTTATAAAAGGTCTAATTTCCTGTAACATTGACAGCGCAGCTTCATAGTCACTTTCATTTTCAGTATAAGGGTCTTTACCTATATATTTTAGAGCAATTTCCATTACTTCAGATGGAGCATCTAACATAGCTATTCCACAATCCTCATATTTTGCCGCAATAGCTGGATCAAATAAAATACTCCAACTAGTGACTTCATCCTCATCAACTTTATCAGTATTGTAACCAATACCGGTTGTGCCATACATATAATTTACAGAATATTGACCGCCAGGATCATGTGCATCAATTTTTGCAAGAACTTCAGGATCCAAATTTCCCAAGTTGGATAATTCTGATTTATCAAGTTTTTGAAAAACACCAGCCTTGATTTGGTTTTCTAAAAAAGAACCTGAAGGCACGACTATGTCGTAACCAGAACCACCTGCTAAAAGTTTAGCTTCAAGAACTTCATTTGAATCAAAAACATCATAAGTCACATCAATGCCAAATTCATTTTCAAAATTTTCAATTGTATCTTCCGCAATATAATCAGACCAATTGTAAATAAATAATTCTTCTTTAGCCTGAGCTGAAAAAGAGATAAAAACTAATAGAGATATAAAATACTTAAGCATCATTCTCCTCCTAAATAATAGTGACAATAAATAAAATAAATTAAAAATCGAGAATTTTTTTATATAGATCGGGCCTTCTATCTCTAAAGTTACCCCATAATTTTCTATATTCTCTTGAAATTAATAAATCTAAAGTCGCAGTTATTATTCCCTCATCCTTATCATTCATACGATTTATTACATTTCCAAGATGATCCAATATAAAAGAATTACCATAAAAATTTAATTCAATATTAGCCTCGACCTCCTTCCCTATTCTATTCGAAGTTATTATTGGGATTTGATTTGCAGCAGCATGTCCTACCATTGTATTAATCCAATGATCTTTTGAATTTAATTCAGGCATGTGTGGTTCAGAACCAATTGCTGATGGATAAAAAATTAAATCTGCACCTTTTAAAGTTAATATTCTTGCACATTCAGGAAACCACTGATCCCAACAAATTGCACAGCCAACCTTTGCTTTTGGTGTATCAAAGACCATGAAACCAGTATTACCTTTTTCAAAATAATATTTCTCATTATATCCAGGACCTTCAGGAATATGAGACTTATTATAAACTTCACTTATTTTACCGGAAGAATCAATCATAACTAGTGAGTTAAAAAAATTATTATCTTTTTTTTGAAAAAAACTAATAGGTAATGAAATTTTTTTTTCTCTGCATATGTTTGATAATTTTTCAAACATTGGATGAGAAGGAAAATCAATTGCAAGATCAAAAAATTTATCATTTTTTGTTGAGCAAAAATAATAATCTTGAAATAATTCTTGTAGAAGCAAAATATCTACATTTTCCTTGGAAGCTTTTTCAACTAAACTGATTGCTTTATTTAAATTAGAATCAAAATCACTTTTAATAGCCTCAAATTGTGATGTTGCTACTTTTACTTTCATATTTTTGGTACATTCATTGTTATACAATGAATATTTCCTCCACCATAATTTATATTTTCTGTTTCCAACATTATAATTTCTCGATTTGGGAATAACTTTTCAAAAGTTAATTTTACCTCATTGTCTTCCTTAACATTGAATTTAGGTAAGATAATTTTATTTTTACTGAAATAGAAATTTATATATGAGCTAATAATATTCTTATTATTAATCTTTTTTCTTGTAGGTAAAGGAACTTCAATTAAATCAAATGTCTGATTAGTATCTTTAAAAAATTTAATAAGATCAGCTTTGTTTTTTTCTAATATTTCATAATTAGGATCTAATTTGTGAGTTGTAGCAATTAAATATTTATTTTTTCCTATCGGGCATAATAAATTATCTACATGACCATCTGTATCATCCTCCATTAGCCCATTTTCAAATAAAAAAATATAATTTAATTCAAACAAGAGCTTTAATTCTTTAATAATATATTCACTATTATGTTTTTGTTTTCTATTTTTATTAAATATTACATTTTTAGTGCTAAATAAATTTTTTTTATCATCATAAGTTATTGCTCCTCCTTCAATTACTAAATCAGAAATTTTTGTTGGGACATTTAAATAGTTTGAAATAAATTTTGATATTTTATTATCATTTAAATAATCTGGATACTTTCCATAACCATTAAATTCAAAACTAATTGATTTTAATTTTTCATCTTCTTTATAAAAAATTGGGGCAATATCTCGCATCCAAGAATCATCTAATTTACATTTTAAAATATCTATATTTTCATGATTGGTTTTATTTTCAATTTCATTAATATCTTCTTTGTTTGATAAGACAATTACACGTTCAGTTTTTGCGATTTCATTAATTACGTTGGCAACCTCATCTCTAGCATTATTGATAATATCTCCATAAAGATCTTTGTTGCATGGCCAAGCAATAAGACAATATTGGTGCTCATACCATTCAGGAATTAGTTTCATAAAATATAAAAATATGTATAATTATTTCATGTCTAAAGATGAAGTAAAATTCACTGAAATGAAACATGGTGATAAAGAAGATTATGATCTTTTAGCAAATTTTGAAGACAAATATATTGAAGGAACAGCAGATAGAATTGTTAGAGTACTTCAAGGTTTAGATAAATCAATGGGTGGATATAAGGTTTCAAGATTGGAACATTCTCTTCAAACAGCTTCACGAGCACTAAGAGAACAGGCTTCTGAAGAGATGGTAGTTGCTGCACTATTACATGATATTGGTGATGAAATAGCTCCATTAAATCATTCTGAACTAGCTGCAGCTGTCTTAAAACCATTTGTTTCAGAAAAAACTAGATGGATAGTTGAACAACATGGTTTATTTCAAGCGTATTATTATAATCACCACTATGGCAAAGATAGAAATCTTCGTGACAAATTTGTTGGACATGAATTCTTTAATGATACTATAAATTTTTGTGAAAGATGGGATCAATCTTCATTTGACCCAAATTATGATACTGTACCTTTAAAAGAATTTGTTCCTATGGTTCAAAGAATATTTAATAGAACACCTTATAGAAATTTATAATTACTTCTTGAGCTTTTGGATTAGTGTAAGGTTTCCTGGATCAAAGTTATTTTTATTTTCTTGAATAAATTTATCTATATCTTGTTGCTTTTCTAATTCTAATTCTGAAACTTTTCTAATATTTAAATCAACATACAAAGAGCAAACCTCTGTTGTTGCTGCCCTATAACCTTCAAGCTTATGTGTCATTTCTAATTTATAAATTAATCTTTTTTTATCCCTATCAAGAAATAACAAATTAATATCTACTTCATCGCCCTCTTTGACTTCTTTGTCATAAGTTGTGTGTGACTCTACGGCAAAAGTGGTTTTCTTCTCTGTTTTTGCTGAAGTTTCACCCATATTAAATTTTTGTAAAAGAACTTCCCATCCAGCATCAAAAAGATGAATATAAAATGCCAAATTCATATGACCATTGTAATCTGTCCATTCCTTTTTAACTCTTCCTGAATTTAAATATATCTTCATTGTTTTTCTTTATTAATTCAAAAAATATAGTAGTTTAAAATTATGAATAATGAAGTAATAATTTCATGCGCAGTAACTGGATCAGGAGATACGGCAGGTAAACATCCTGAATTACCAATAACACCAAAACAAATTGCTACTGCTTCAATAGAAGCGGCCAAAGCAGGTGCAGCAATAGCTCACGTACATGTTAGGGAACCTGATGGCAAACCTTCTAGAAATTTAAATTATTATAAAGAAGTAGCTGATAGAATTCGTTCTTCTGACACCGATGTAGTTTTAAATTTTACCACAGGCATGGGTGGTGATTTTGAGGTTGGAACAGGTAAAAATCCCTTAAATCCAGTGGGAGCAAATACAGATATGATCGACGCATTAAGCAGATTAGAACATGTTGAAGAGTTATTACCTGAAATTTGTACTTTAGACTGCGGATCACTAAATTTTGGTGACTCAAATATGACTTTTATTCATACACCGATACAACTCAGAACTGCAGCAAAAAAAATGCAGGAGCTTGGAGTTAAACCGGAAATGGAAGCTTTTGAAATGGGTCATTTATGGTTTGCTAACCAACTTTATAAAGAAGGTTTAATTGACGGCCCTCCTTTTTATCAAATATGTCTTGGTATACCATGGGGATCACCAGCAACAACAAGTGCAATGAAAGCAATGGCTGAAATGGTTCCTTCTGAAGGTATTTGGTCTGGATTTGGAATAGGGAGATCGCAAATGCCCATGGCTGCACAAGCGGTTATTTTAGGAGGCAATGTTCGTGTAGGACTGGAAGACAATCTTTATTTAAAGAAAGGAGTTTTTGCATCAAATGCACAATTAGTTGAAAAGGCTAGATGCATTGTTGAAGATATGGGCGCTTCTATTTTATCCCCGCAACAGACAAGAAAAAAATTAAAACTAAAAAAACATTTTTAATTTGAAAAATATTGCTGTCATTGGAACTGGTGTAATTGGTACTGGCTGGATACTTAGATTTCTCGCTAATGGTATAAAAGTCAAAGCATTTGATAAAAATTCTAAACAATTAAATTTTTTAAAAAAAGAAATATCAAGAACAAACTTAATTGTAAAAAAATTATATAATACAAAAATCAATTTCAAAAATTTGGAAATTGTAGACAATATTGAGGAAGCAGTGAAAAATGCAGATTTAATTCAAGAAAATGTTCCTGAACGACTGTCTTTAAAAAAAGATGTTATAAAAAATATAAGTAAATATTCACCCTCAAATTCGATAATTGCTTCAAGTTCTTCTGGTTTACTTCCATCAGATTTACAATCAAAATGTATTAATCCAAAAAGATTAATCATAGCTCATCCCTTTAACCCTGTATATATTCTCCCATTAGTTGAAATTGTAAAAGGTAAAAAAACTACAAATTTATATCTTAATAAAGCTAAAAAATTTTATCAAAAAATTAAAATGAAGACATTATTGGTAGAAAAAGAATTACCAGGCTTTTTGTCTGATAGATTACAAGAAGCTTTGTGGAGAGAGGGTTTACATATTATAAATGATGGATATGCTTCAACAAAAGATTTAGATGAAGCAATTACTTATGGTCCTGGTATGAGATGGGCTCTAATGGGAACCTTTTTGACATTTCACTTAGCAGGAGGAGAAATGGGTATGAAACATATGCTAGATCAATTTGGACCAGCATTGAAACTTCCATGGACTAAACTCAAATCTCCAGAACTAACAAAAAAACTTAAAGAAAAAATCATCAAAGGCACAAAAAAACAATCAAAGAATAATTCTATAAAAGATTTAAGTAACATAAGAGATAATTTCTTAATAGATTTGCTAGAATTAAAGAAAAAATATAAATTATAATTATGACAATAATCTCAAAATATGTAGCTTTAAAAAATTATATTCCAACTGGATTACCTAAAGAAGATGATTTTGAAATTAAATCTAAAACTTTAGAATTAGATGAAACAAATAATATTCATGTCCTAAATTCATGGATATCTGTTGATCCGTACATGAGGGCAAGAATGACAGAACGTAAAAATTATAAACCGCCCTTTTTACTAGGTGAGGAAATGGAAGGTTATGCAATTGGTTCAGTTCAAAAATCTAAAGATTCAAAATTTCAAGAAGGAGATATTGTTTTCAGTAATTTTGGTATGAGAGATAATTTCATTTGCAAAAGAAGTGATTTAAAAAAAATCAAAAATTCTGATCTTCCATTACAAACTTATCTAGGGCCTTTAGGAATGACAGGGCAGACTGCATATATCGGTCTTTTTAACCATGGAAAAATACAAAGGGGACAAAGTATTCTTGTATCTTCAGCTGGAGGAAGTGTTGGATCAACAGTTTGTCAAATTGCAAAAAACTTAGGATGTAAAGTTTATGCTAGTACGGGATCAGATGAAAAAGTTGATTGGTTAAAAAATGAATTAAATGTCGATGTAGCATTTAATTATAAAAAAATTGATAACCTTGTTCTTCACTTAAAAGAAATTTGTCCTGAAGGATTTGACTTATACTTTGATAATGTTGGAGGTGATTTTTTAGAGTCTGCAATTTTTCGAATGAAAAATTTTGGAAGAATTATAATTTGTGGAAGAATATCTCAAATGAATTCAACTTCTGCTCCTGCTGGACTAAAAAATATGGCTCATGTATTAGTCAAAAGATTAACAATAAAAGGTTTTTTAATTTTTGATCATGAAAATGATAATGAGCCTTTTGAAACTGATATGCGAAATTGGCTTTCGGAAGGAAAAATAAAATTTAAAGAAACAATTTATGAAAATATAGAAAATGCTCCTAAAGCATTCATAGATCTACTTAATGGTAAAAATTTAGGTAAAATGTTAGTCAAAATTTAACTAAATTGTAACGTAGGGAGACGTTCCCCTATATTTTATATCTAATTTGAGTTCTTTATCAATTGGAGGAAAAGCTCTTTGCTGACATTCAACTCTAGGACATATCCTACAAGAAACTCCAATTGGCATTTGTAATTTTTTATTATTTAGATCAATTCCTTCAGAATAAATTAGATCTTTAGCGAATTTCATATCACAACCTAGGCCAATCGAAACAAAGCTTTTAGGCATTCCATGTTTTTCAATTCCTTTCTCAAAAGCTCTTGCGATACAAAAATATACTCGTCCATCAGGCATTTTAGATATTTGAGGATGAATTTTTCCAGGATTTAAAAATGCAGTATACACATTCCATCTAGGACAAGAACCTCCATGTCTTGGTATATGAATACCAGATAAAGAAAATCGCTTTGACACATTTCCAGCAATATCTGTTTTTAAAAAATGAAATGGCACTCCTTCGTTTCCAGGTCTTTGTAGATTTGTTAATCTATGTGTAACTTGTTCAAAACTACAAGCATAATGATGCATCAAAATTTCCACATCATATTTATGTAATTTAGCACTCTTTAAAAAATCGTTATAAGGCATCATAAAAGCAGCAGCGTAATAATTTAGTAAAGATAGTTTAAGCAAAGGTTCTACTTCTTCTGACTCAACATTATTATCTTTAATAACTTTATTGATCACATCATTAGCTTCTAAATAAGCAACTTGTGATGCTAAATGAAAGTTTCTTGATGTATAAGTTAACATTTCAGAAAGATAAAAAATCTTGGATTTTTCATCAAATCTTTTAACTATTTTTTCATCTTCGTTTATGGTTACTATTTTAACTTCAATTCCATGTTTTTCTTTGAGATAAAGTGATAATTTAGATCCAGAACCAATGTTGGGTCCAGTTTCAAGACCTATTTCTTTTCTTAGATTTTCAGAACTTACTTCTAAATCATGAAAGTAATTTTTATTTTCTTGAAGTATATCTGAAACTATTTCTACAGGTAGTCTTGTTGGTTTTTCGATTTGATTTGCATTGACATCCATCGTTTCAAGTCGATTTTGCATATCTTCTTTAAAACTTTTAAAAGAATCATTTATTGTCAGTAATGCTTTAGCTATGTTAGGATTTGAACCAATGAAGTCACTTGTGTCGTGATTGGTTATCTTTAAATCATCAAAAATTTCATTGCTTAAAACATCCATCACGTCTGAAAGAAGTCGTTTGCTAGATTCTGATGAGAAGTCTTTAATTGATAAATCTAATTTATCAGCTGCTTTAATTAGTAAGGAAAGCGGTATTTTTCTTTTTCCACTTTCAATTAAATTTAAATAACTAGGAGATATCCCAATTGTTTTTGATAATTCAGCCTGTGAAAAACCTCTACTTATCCTTTGTTTTTTCAACCTTGGGCCAAAATTTATGTCAGATTCAATATTCATTTACAAAATTTACAAAAATAATAAAATCAAAGTAATTTTCTTTACATTAAAACTAAGAAAAACTCTAGTTTTTTTTTACATTATTATGTATTTGTAAAATCTGTAAATATGAATAGTAAATTAACAGAAAATATTAATAATCAAAAAGACAGCCTAGAGCAGAGTTCTATTGAGAAAAAGGTTCTTGAAGGATCTATAGACTCAAATTATGACCTTAATCTTGCTGATGGTATTGAAGCATACTACAGCGAAAGATACGGTTGGACTCTTAGAAGAAAAACGATCTAATTAAATTAGATTTTAGTTTTCTAACTAACGGTACTTTTTATTTGGTCGTAAGCTTTTTCAGCAATCATAATTGTTGTTGCATTTAAATTTGCACTAACAATATCAGGCATTACAGAAGCATCAATAACTCTTAAATTTTGAATTCCATGAACCATTAGGTTTTGGTCTACAACTGAGGTTTTGTCCTCACCCATTTTATTTGTGCATGACGGATGATACGCAGATTCGGATGTATTTTTAATAACTTCATCTAACTCATATTGGTTAGATACATTCTTCCCAGGCCTAATTTCTGCGCCAACATATTCTTGTAGTGATTTTTGAGACAAAATTTTTTTAGCAATTCCTACACCTTCTCTCATTTGTTTTAAATCGTCTTCATGCTTAAGATAATTAAATTGTATTTTAGGGTCATCTTTATAGTTATTTGTTTTAATTTTAACAAACCCCCTACTTTTTGGTCTATTTGGACAAACATGAAATTGAAAAGCTTCAAAATTAGGATTTTCTAAACCATGATTAATAACTAAGTAGGGAAAAAAATGAAATTGTAAGTTTGGATGATTATATGATTTATCAGATTTTACAAAACCTCCTAGCTCTAAGTGTGAGTTTGCTAACCTACCTTTTTTAAATAAAAACCATTTTGATCCTTCTATTGCTTGATAGATAAAATTTGTTGCTAAAGTATGTAATGTTTCATTTTTTTTAGATTTATATTGAATATACATCTCTAAATGATCTTGTAAATTTTCTCCCACCCCAATTAAATTATTAATTACTTCTATTCCCAAGCTTTTAAGATACGTTTCATTACCTATTCCAGATAATTGAAGAATTTTGGGAGAATTAATTGAACCAGCACAAAGTATAACTTCTTTATTGGCAAAATAATTATTGGTTATATTTTTTTTAATCGTTTCAACACCAATTGCAGTTTTATTTTTAAAAAGAATTTTTTTAACATCAATATTATTTATTATTCTTAGATTTTTTCTATTTTGGATTGGCTCTAAATATGCCTTAGCAACACTTTGTCTTACACCTTTGTTTATTGTTACATCAAAAGTTCCAAAACCTTCCTTATCAATACTGTTAGAGTCATTAAATATTTTATATCCAGCTTCTTGTGCAGCTTCTAAAACTTTTTTAAATAGAGGGTATTTCTTATCTATGTTTGATTTATTTACTTTTAATGGCCCCTCTTTACCTCTTACATTACTATCATGAGACCAAGTTTCTAGTTTTTTAAAAAAAGGTAAAACTTTTTCATATGACCAATTAGTTAAACCACTTGAAGACCATCTATCGAAATCCTCTTTATGACCTCTAGCGAAAACCATTCCGTTATGCGAAGAGCATCCCCCAATCATTTTACCTCTTGGACAATATAAAGATCTATTATTTAGAAATGGCTCAGGCTCAGTATAATATTTCCAATTATATTTTGAGTCATGCATTGCATATAGAAGTGCACTTGGCATATCAACTTTCCAAGTGTTACTGGATGGGCCAGCTTCTAATAAAATTACAGAATTCTTTGATTGTGAAGACAATCTGTTAGCTAAAACACAACCTGCTGACCCTGCTCCAACAATGATGTAGTCAGCGTTTTTATCCACTAATTCATTCTTTCAGTATTTCCATCAACAGTCATGATTTGACCAGATACATTTTCTGAAGCATCGCTCAATAAAAATAATGCCATTGATGCAATATCTTCTTTTTCTACAAATGTGTTTAATGAAACCATTGACTCTAATTCTTTTCTTACTTTTTTATTTGATGAATTTATTAATTTAGCTTTTGCATTTATTACCCTATCCATTCTATCGCCATTAACAGAACCAGGACAAATTGCATTCACACGTATTTTAAATTTTCCTAATTCAACTGCTAATGTTTTAGTTAATCCAATTACTGCCCATTTACTTGATGCATATGGTGAACGTTGAGCAAAACCATATAATCCTGCAGTTGAAGATAAATTAATAATAGATCCTTTTTTAGCATTTTTTAAAAATGGAATAGCAAATTTTGTGAAATAAAAATGTGAACTTAAATTGGTTTTAATCGTATTATCCCATTCATCTATTGAAATATTTTGAAGATACTTTGTAGGTCCTGCAATGCCTATATTATTTATTAATCCATCTATTTTTTTTAAGTTAGATAGAGACTTAAAATATTCTTTAATGTCTTTTGGATTTGTGCAATCTAAGTGTTTAGCAAATATTTTATTACGATATTTTTTATTTAAATTTATTTTATCAATTTTTGATTTATTAATATCAGATAAATATACTTTTCCACCTGTGCTGATTATTTTATTTGCTATAGCAAAACCTAAGCCATCTGCACCAGCAGAAATAATATAATTTTTTTTACTAAGATTAATTTTCATTTATTGAATATTATCTATCTCTTTTTTAGAAATATATCCAATATTTTTACCTTTATTATCAGTAACTACTATTGTTAAGTTGTCTTCAAGAATTTTATTTTTAAAATTTTTTAGTTTTATATTTTGATTTACTTTGTAAATAGAACCTAATGTTAAATTATCTTTATTAAAATTGTTCTCAATTATCATTATATTTTTTGCCTCTAGATTATCTATTCTATTTTCTTTGCTAGAAAAAAAATTAAGTAAAAATTTAAATATATTCATAATTTAAAATATAGATTGACTATGAAGATCTTTTATTCAGAAGATTAGTTAGCCAATCAGGATCCATTTCTGGGACTGAAGACAATAAAAGTTCTGTATAATCAGGATATGGTGGATTTAAAATTTTACTTTTCAAACCCTGTTCCACTACCTCACCTTGATACATAACAACTATTTCATCTGAGATTGCTTTAACTGTCGCTATATCATGAGTAATAAAAATATAAGTTACACCAAGATCTTTTTGTAATTTTTGGAGTAATTTTAATATTCCTTCTTGAACAATTTGATCTAGCGCTGATGTCACTTCATCACAAATAATTAAATCTGGGTTAGCCGCTAAAGCTCTTGCAATGCATATTCTCTGTTTTTGACCTCCAGATAATTCGGATGGTAATCTATCTAAAAAAGTTTCATCTAGCTCAATCATTTTTAATAATTCAATAACTTTTGCTTCTCTTTCTTTCCCTTTTATACCTTGATAAAATTCTATTGGCCTTCCTATTATTTCATCAACAGTTTGACGAGGGTTCATTGCAGTATCAGGCATTTGAAAAATTATTTGAATTCTTCTTAATTCTTCTTTTGACCTTTGCTCAAGTTTTGGAGACAATTTTTTTCCATCAAAAATTATTTCTCCTTTTAATTGAGGAAGTAAGCCTGTAATTACTCTTGCTGTTGTTGATTTTCCTGATCCACTTTCACCAACTATAGCTACTGTTTTACCTTTAGGAATATCTATAGAAACATTGTGTAAGACCTTTGATGAGCCATATGCTGCATCAATATTTTTAATAGACAACATATAATCTTCATTAGTTTCTTCAGGCTTGATCAGTGATCTTACTGACCATAGAGATTTGGTGTATTCTTCTTTTGGGTTTGATAGCATATCTCTTGTTTCAGCTTCTTCAACTTCTTCACCGTATCGCAAAACTTTTATTCTATCAGCCATTTGCGCAACTACGGCTAAATCATGAGTAATATAAATTGCTGCTGTATTAAATTTATCTACTATAGATCTCATAGCAGATAATACTTCAACTTGAGTTGTTACATCTAAAGCTGTTGTGGGCTCATCAAATATAATTAACTCTGGTCTTGGGGACATAGCCATTGCAGTCATTATTCTTTGTAGTTGCCCTCCAGATACTTGATGCGGGTATCTATCTCCTATATTTTCCGCATCTGGAAGCTGTAGTGATTCATAAAGTTGAACCGCATCTTTTTTTAATACATCAGTTGAATTTATCTTTAATCTATTAGCAGCACTTATTGTTTGGTCCATTAATCTATGAGCAGGATTAAAAGATGCTGCTGCTGATTGAGCAACATAAGATATTTTAGTTCCCCAAATTTTTCTCTTTTCAAATTCAGTTAGTTTAGCGAGGTCTATGCCATTAAAATTAATTTCTCCCTTTATAATCTTACAACCTGGTTGGGTATAGCCCATTGCAGCTTTACCCATAGTAGATTTTCCCGCACCACTCTCTCCAATTAATCCTAGTATTTCTCCTCTGTGTAAAGTCAAATCTACACCTTTTAAAATTTTATGCCATCTCTCATCTGAAAATCCATCAATATGGATATTTTTCATTTCAAGCAGGAGTTCTTTTGATTTATTTAACGTCATCTTTTAATCCGCTAGTAATGTAAAGATACCAATCAACAACAAAATTAATTGATACACAAAGTAAAGCAATTGCAGCAGCTGGAATTAATGGTGTTAAACCTGCTGTTATATCATATTGCGCATATTGAATAAGTATTGCATTTTCCCTCACCATTGATGCCCAATCTGCTGAAGGGGGTTGAA
Source organism: uncultured Alphaproteobacteria bacterium (assembly GCA_902625365.1). Taxonomy (GTDB): domain Bacteria; phylum Pseudomonadota; class Alphaproteobacteria; order HIMB59; genus CACPNW01. Next base: position 40,338 of record CACOAX010000005.1, on the reverse strand, counting down.
TGCCAATTCCTAAAAAACTTAAACTAGATATTGTAAAAATTATAAATATGAACCTTAAACCAAACTCAATAATCAAAGGTGAAGCTATATTAGGAAGTATTTCTCTGAAAATAATATATGATAAATTTTCACCTCTTAATCTCGCGACCTCTACATATTCTAGAACAACTTGACCAACAGCAACTGATCTTGATATTCTAAAAAATCTAGTTGACTCCAAAATTCCTAAAATGACAATTAAATTAAAATTAGTAGGTCCAAAAACTGATAAAAGTATAAAAGTAAAAATCATTACAGGTATAGCCATAAGCGTGTCTACTATTCTACTTAATAGCTGATCTAAATACCTTCTATCCAGAGCAGCTATAATTCCAAATACCGTTCCAATTCCTAAAGCAATAAAAGTAGCCAATAAACAAATACCAATTGTATTTCTTGCAGCATAGATAATGCGAGAAAAAATATCTCTTCCAATTTGATCAGTACCAAATATATGACCATCACCCCAAGGAGCATAAGCTACTGGGAATATTTCTGCTTCTCCATGTGGAGCAATTAAGGGAGCAAATATTGCAGCAAAAAAATATATAAATAGTACAATCATACCAAACCAAGCTGAGATTGGAGCTTTTGATAAGGCAATTTTTAATCTTTCTAATCTAGTTCTTCTTTTAATTAAATTTGCAACTTCACTTTTTGCAGAATAAGATAAATTTTCGCTCATTTTGGGTATAGTAACCTTGGGTTAGAAATAATTCCGATCAAGTCAGCAATTAAATTTAATATTACATATGTTGATGCAAAAATTAATGCACAAGCTTGAACAACGGGTAAATCTCGATTATAGACTGATCCGACCATCAACCTACCAATACCTTGATAGTTAAAAACATATTCAACAACAACTGAGCCAATCAACATATAAGCTAAGTTTATTGCAATTACTTGAGAAATAGGTGCCCAAGCATTTGGAAGTGCGTGTTTAACAATTACCTCGTATCTAGAAGCTCCCGATAATTTTGCCATTTCAATATATTCACTTGATAAGATATTTATTATCGCTGACCTTGTCATTCTCATCATGTGACCCATAGTAATTAATGTCAAAGTAAAAACTGGAAGAGCAGTCCTGTAAAATCTTTCAGCCAAAGTTGAAGCTTCATCCACATTAGAAATAGTTGGAAAAACTGGAAACAGTGTCGCTAGTAAAAGAATAAAAATATAGGCTGTAAAAAATTCTGGTGAAGATACGGTTACTAAGCTAACTCCAGTTGCTGACCTATCATAATAAGAGTTTCTGTATAATGCTGCTGAGATACCTAAGATTAAAGATAGAGGAATAGCCAACATGGCGGCAACCCCTGTTAAAAATAATGTATTCTTTAATCTGGGGACAATTAAACCAACAACTTCTCTAGACCTATCACCTTGATCCCCTTGAACTTTAGATCTTCCAGAGAAAGAACTACCAAAATCTCCTTGAAAAACATTTCCTAACCAATCAAAATATCTTGTTACCGGAGGTTTATCTAAACCCAATTCTGCTCTTAGGGCTTTTACTGCAGATTTTGTTGCACTTTGCCCTAATATTTCCGTGGCAAAGTCTCCCGGTAAAAAAGAGAATGTACTAAATATTATTACCGAAAAAGCAAAAACTGTAACGAGACCAAGGCTAAGCCTTAACAAAATTGTTCTAAATATTGGATGAATTCTACTAATATTACCCTCCTTAAAGATACAATCTTAATTCTTAAAGTTTTGTCTAAATTAGGTCAACATGTAAGCTAAAATTAATAATTTATACGTTGAATTAATACGTTATATATGTTTTTATATATTAACTTAAGTTTGTTTTTTGTTAAATTTCTAGAAATTATGAACAAAAATCTTAGGTTTTTGTTCAATTATAAGGGAGGACAAATGAAAAATAAGAAAATAGACAAATACATTGAAGAACAGTCTTCAAAGCTAACAAAAGGGCTTATTGATAGAAGACAGTTCATGATGTCTGTCCTTGCTACCGGGGTCACGCTACCAATTGCATTATCATTAGCTGATAAAGCAGTTGCAGCTACACCAAAAAAAGGTGGACATTTAAGATGGGGTAATAGTGCAGCAGATGCAACTGATACTCTTGATCCAGCAACTTATCAGAGCTCATTTATGCAAGCTACTGCTTGGTCATATCAGAACTGTCTAACTGTTGTTGATTCAGATCACACAATTGTTGGAGAGCTTGCTGAATCAATTGAATCAGACGATGCTCAAACATGGGTATATAATCTTCGCAAAGGTGTTGAATTCCATAATGGTAAATCAATGACAGCAGAAGATGTTGTACTCAACTATCAGTATCATATGAATCCAGATACTGCTTCGGCAGCAGGTGGACTTTTATCTCAAATTGAAACAGTTTCTGCTGATGGAAACGACAGAGTTATTTTTAAGCTAAAAGGTGCAAATGCCGATTGGCCTGCAATAACTACTGACTATCACATTATGATTAAACCAACAAAAGATGGAGTTGTTGATGCTCAATCAACGATTGGAACTGGTCCATATATTATGGATGAATTCAATCCTGGTGTTGGTGCAAAATTTGGAAAAAGAAATCCAAATTATTTCAAAGGTGATAGTGTTGCACACTTTGATTCAGTTGAAGTAATCGGAATTAATGATCCTGCTACTAGACAAGCAGCATTATTAAACGGTGAAATTGACTGGATGAATGGTGTTGATCTTAGAACTGCTAATCTATTGACTAGAAATCCTAGTGTAGAAATTACAGCAGCTTCTGGTTACGCTCACTATACAGCTCCAATGAGATTGAACGTTCCACCGTTTGATAACTTTGATGTGCGTATGGCAATGAAGTTTGCAATCAAAAGACAGGAAATTGTTGATAAGATTATGCTTGGATATGGTACTGTTGGTAATGATCATCCGATCTCTACTGCTCACCCATACCATAATAGCGCTTTAGAGCAGAGAGAGTTCGATGCTGATAAAGCTGCTTATCACTGGAAAAAATCTGGAGTAAGTGGACCAATTGAAATTAGTACTTCTGAGGTTCCTTATGCAGGATGTACAGATGCAACTAACTTGATAGCAGCATCTGCTCAAGAATGTGGTATCGATCTTCGAGTTAAAAAAGAACCTGAAGATGGTTACTGGAGTAACGTATGGAACACTAAAGGTTTCAGTATGAGTTCTTGGGGTGGAAGACCTACAGAAGATATGATGTGGTCTGCTGCATTCACAGATGACACAGAGTGGAACGAAGCTGCTTGGGGTAATCTAGTTCAAACTGATTCAACTGTTCGTTTCAATGAACTTGTTAGATCTGCTAGATCAGAACTTGATGCAGAAAAAAGAAAATCAATGTACTGGGAAGCACAAGCTCTTTGTAACTACGATGGTGGTGCAATTGTTTATGCATTTAACCAATACGTTGGTGCTGGTTCTAAAAAACTTGCTCATGGTGAAGATGTTGCTGGTAACTGGGAAAGTGACGGTAACAAACTTTCTGAACGTTGGTGGTTTGCATAAAATATTAATTTTCTTTGTGGCGCATTTAAATGCGCCACACTATTTCTACTAATCTTCCGAAAAAATGTTTTTAAAAAATAAGAAATACCTCTTTGATGGAGGTTCAGGTCAAACTTTAATGGAAATGGGTTTAGAGACAACAGGTGATCTTTGGTCAGCACAAGCTTTATTAAATGAAAATAATCACCAAATGGTCCTAGAAATGCATAAAAATTTTATAAATGCTGGATCACAATTAATAGTCACTTCAAATTTTAGTGTTAGAAGGAGGCTACTAAAAAAATATAATTTACTTGATAAATTTGAATTTGGAATAAGATCTGCTGGAGCACTTGCATTAAAAGCAAAAAATGAAAGTGAAAAAAAAGTTATTATTGCAGGCTCATTGCCAAATCAAGGTAATACATATTCCCCAATACATTTTGAAACTGATGAAACAATGTTTAATTATTTTCATGAAATTGCAAAAATATTAAAAGATTATGTCGATATATTTTACTTAGATGTTTTGTGTTCCATCAAAGAAATAAAAATTGCTTTAGAAGCTTCAAAAGAATTTAATAAACAAGTTCTTGTAGGTGCACACTTACGTTATGATGGAAAATTACCATCTGGAGAAAGTCTTGATGAACTTTTTGAAACTATTCAAAAATTTAATTGTTGCGGGATAGTATCAGCCTGCGTATCACCTGAAATCGTTAATTTGAGTATTCCTATATTTAATAAACAAAAGCTTCCTTTTGGTTATAAAATGAATTTATTTAAAGAACTGCCTACTAGTAATGAAGAAAAATTTAATTCAGAAGGTTTTGAAGGACATTATGATTATATTGATCCTGTTGAGTTACTTGGAACTCGAAATGAAGAATTTGGAGAAGAAAAATATAAAAAGTTTGTTTTAAAATCTTTAAATGAAGGTGTTACTCTAGTTGGTGGATGCTGTGAAGTAAAGCCACGACATATTGAAGCTATTAAGAATTTATTTTAAAATTTTTTTTTCATTATTTTGTGATAAGCTGAATATATTTTATGGAAGATTTAGTTAGTAATTACAGATTTGTTGTAAAACCAGTTATTAAAGAAAGTGGTAGGTCTCTAGATTTGGCTAGACCCATGAAAATACATCCTCTTACATATCAAGAGTTACCACTTAACCCAGAATATACTAACTATGCCGATGGTAGATTTACGCTTGAAAAATTATCTCATGCTACAGCAGATGAAATGTATTGGAAAGCTAGACAAGAAATAATTTTACGACATACGGGTGAGCATCCATACGAAATTTCTGGTCCAGATGCTGAAAATTTACTTCAACAAATATTTCCTAGAGATATTTCAAAAGTAAAAATAGGACGATGTTCTTATCAATTTGCTTGTTATCATGATGGAGGAATGATTTCAGATGGATTATTATTAAGATTAGAAAAAAATAAATTTTGGTTTGCACAAGGTGATGGACATTTATATAGTTGGTACAAAGCTCATTCGAAAAATTTAGATGTTGAAATTAAAGATCCAAATGTATGGGTCAGTCAAATACAAGGCCCTAAATCTCTAAAACTTTTAGAAAAACTAGTTGATCAACCATTAAAAAATAATTTTAATTATTTTGATTGGGTTGAAGCTTCAATTGCATCAGAAAAAGTAATTATAAGTAGAACTGGGTTTACGAACGAACTAGGTTGGGAAATTTATTTAAGACCAGAAAATGATTCAAAAAAAATTGGAGACTTAATACTCAGTAAAGGCAAAGAAATGGGAATGATTCTAACAGCATCACCAGGATTTAGATGTAGAAGAATTGAGGCGGGTCTCTTATCTGCAGGGAGAGATTTTACAAGAGATCGATCTCCATTTGCTGTTGGATTAGGAAAGTTTATAGATTTTAATAAAGGAGATTTTATTGGAAGAGATTATTTACTTAATGCAAGCAAAGATTGTTTAACATGGGGTATGAGAGTGGAAAATAGTTTTGCATTAGTTGATTCTGAAATTTCTATTAATAATAAAAAAGTTGGAATTGTAACTTCAAGTACATGGTCACCATTTCAAGTTTGTGGTGTTGCTATAGTTCATATGGATAATGTAGAATTTGGACCAGACACAATAGTGGATGTTAGTTGTGATGATGGTAGTGTGCAAAAAGGTCAAATCTGTACTTTACCAATGTATGATGAGAAAGGTGAAATACAAAGAGGTTTAAAAGAAGATATTCCATCCATTCCAATACCTTGGAAGGGTATTTCAAAAAACTAATATATTTTGTAATAGAATTATAAATTATATTAGAATACAAATATAAAAATGAATGATCTTATTAAACCTAGCACTAAAATCCATACAATAGATGATGCAATAAGATTATCTAAAAAAAGATTACCAAAATTAGTCTTTGATTTTATTGATGGAGCATCAGGAGATGATAAACTTGCTGAAATTAATAGTACTGCATTAGATCAAATTAGACTTGAGCCTAAGGTTTTTAGAAATGTCGAGAATAGAAATTTAAGAAAAAGAATATTTGATTTTGATTTTGATTATCCATTTGGATTTGCTCCAATGGGTATGACAAATCTTTCATGGCCTGAAGCAGATAAAATGATAGCAAAAGAAAGTGCATATAATAATATTCCAACATGTGTTTCAATGGCATCTAGTACAACACTTGAAGATATGTTTACTTTTTCAGAAGGTCATTCGTGGATGCAAATATATATTTTTCAAAGTGAAGAATTTATTATGGAATTATTGAAAAGAGCAGAAAATATTGGATACAAAGTTTTAATTCTTACTGTTGATGTGCCTATTCTTTCAAGAAGAGCAAGGGATGATAGAAATGGTTTTGGGTATCCATTTAAAATAGGTCCAAAACAATTTTTTGATTTTGCACTACACCCTCAATGGAGTTTGACGACTTTATTAAAAGGAGCTCCAAAACCAATGAATTATGCTACTTCTAAAAGTGGTGATCAAATTTTTAGACGAAAAGAAAGTAGAGGAGCAACTGATTGGAATACTCTAAAAAGAATTCGAGATGCATGGAAGGGGAAATTAATAATTAAAGGAGTAATGAATTCTGAAGATGCTTTAAAAATTAAAGAGGCTGGTGCTGATGCAATACAAGTATCTAATCATGGTGGAAGGCAATTAGATAGTGCTACTGCTTCAATTAATGCCTTACCATTAATTCGAAAAGCTTTAGGAAATGATTTTCCAATACTTTTTGATAGTGGTATTAGAAGTGGTAGTGATATTTTACGTGCATTAGCTCTGGGAGCTGACTTTGTTATGTTTGGCAGACCTCTAATGTACGCCGTCGGTGCGGATGGTGCAAGAGGTCTTCGAAGAATTATCAACTTAATTAAAGAAGAGTTAAGTACAAATCTTGGCTTAGTTGGATTAACGGACATAAATGAAGTTGATAAAAAAATTATAGCAGAGAAAATTTTTAAGGATATTAAGTATTAAGATGAGAGATAAAAAGATTAGAGGTGGGGCATTACTTGCAAGAGCTCTTAGAGACAAAGGTATTGATAATGTTTTTACACTTTCTGGAGGTTTTTGTAATCCAGCACTTGAAGGATTTATGGAGTGTCAAATTAATGTAATTAATTGTCCTCATGAACAAATTGCTGGTCATTTAGCTGATGGTCATACAAGAATATCAAGAAATCCATCAGTTTGTATTGTCGGGCCAGAAGGTTTTGCAAATGCAGTACCTTCAATGATGGAAGCATGGGGTGAAAGATCACCTGTTATTTTTATAACTGGATCAAGTAGCTTAAAAAGACAAGGAGCAGGCGGTTTTAAGGAAATAGATGATGTATCTATTGCAGCACCGTTAACAAAATACAGTGCAAGTATTACAGATGGCAATAGAATAAGAGAGTTCGTAGATAAAGCATATAGAATTGCAACAAATGGCTATCCTGGCGCAGTACATTTAAGTGTACCAGTAGATATAATGTTTTCATCATTTGCAGTTGATGCAGGTTTAGAAGAAAGACCTTTTACTCATCAAAAGAAACCTTTAGCAAAAGCTTGGCCTGATCCTGAGAGTTTAAATGAAATATTTGATCTGGCAATTAGTGCACAAAAACCTGTTTTTATTGGAGGACATGGTGTTTGGTGGTCTATTGCAGAAAAAAAATTAGAGCAAGCTGGCTTTGAATTAAACATTCCAATATTTAATATACCATACCATCAAAAGCTTTTAGGCGAAGAGGCAGATACATACATGGGTCTGGCAGATATTCATCAATATCCTCCATCAAAAATGGCTCTCCATGAATCAGATTTAGTTCTTATGATTGGTGCACGTCTTGATAATCAAATGAATTTTGGTAATCCTCCACTTTTTCCAAAAAGCACTAAGCTTGTTTGCATTAATGGATCGCATGAAGAAATAGAATTAAATAGAGCTGCAGATATTAACTTACTTTGTGATCCTGGAGTTTTTTTGGATAAACTCATAGATTTAAAGAAAAACAGTAAATGGAAATTAAATAATGAATGGTTTAATAAGAATAAAAACGAGAAAAAAAATTGGATCAGTAAAACATTAGATGACTTAAATAAAGAAACTGAAAAGGCTAAAAAAGAAGGTGGAAAAATTCATCCTCTTCAATTAGCTTTAGATGTTCAAGAAGTATTAACTGAAAATGATTGGTTAGTTATTGATGGCGGTAACACACATTTCTGGTCCGAGATTGCAATTAATATTGCTGGATCAAAAGGTAAAAAACTTGGAGGAATATTACATCCAGGCACTTTCAGTATGTTAGGTGTTGGAGTTCCTTTTGCAGTATCAGCAAAAAATCTTAATCCTAAATCTAATGTTGTTTTGATAAGTGGAGATGGTGCATTTTTATCTGGCGGATTGTCAATTGAAGCTGCATTTCAAGAAAAAAAACCTATTATTGTTGTTATAGATAATAATGGAGGTCTTGACTGTATTTCTCAGCAACAAGAAAGGTTATTTGAAAGTGGGAAACATTTTGCAACTGATTTTAGAGATATTCCATTTCATTCAATTTTTGAAGGTTTTGGAGGACATGGAGAATTAGTTACTAAAAGAGAAGATTTAGGCCCCGCTTTAAAAAGAGCGTTAGAAAGTGGTAAAACTGCATGTGTAAATGTTAAGGCTAAAGGTGTTATAAGTCCAATAGTTGCTGCAGTTAGTGATAAAAGAGATAAGGCTTCTATAGAGTAGTTTATGGCAATTTTTTCTACACATTTACTAAACTCAATAGATGGTACACATGCAAGTGATGTAGAAATTGTTATTTATAAAGTAAAAAATAATAACAAAGTTGTATTTCTAGAAGATAAAACAGATAGTTCTGGAAGAATGCTTAAAGAATTTGAATTAACGAAAGAAGATTGTGAAAGTGATTATGAAATGATAATTAATTCTGGTAAATATTTTAGAAATACCAGTGAAATTATTAATACAATAATTGTTAAATTTAAAATGAAAGATCCTCTTAAAAAATACCACATACCTTTAATTGTTTCTCCAAATGGATACTCAATATGGTGGTCTAAATAAAATGAGTAATTCAGGATTAAACATGTCTAGACGTATTAGGAGGACTCCCTACACAGAGAAAGTAATTGAAGCTGGTGTAAGTGGTTTTACTGTAGTCAATCATATGCTTCTTCCAAAATCATATAAAGCAACAGTTGAAGAAGATTATTGGCACTTATCTAAAAATACGCAAATTTGGGATGTTTCATGTCAACGTCAGGTTCAAATAATAGGAGAAGATGCTAAAAAATTAATACAACTCATGTCTCCAAGATCAATAAAAGATATGCCTATTGGTAAATGTTACTATTATCCGATGATTGATGAAAATGCAGGGATGATAAATGATCCTGTACTTTTAAAATTAAGTGAAAATAAATATTGGCTATCAGTTGCAGACTCAGATGTTCTTCTTTGGGCAAAAGGATTGTCTGTAGGAAGAAATTTTAAAGTTGATATTATAGAGCCTGATGTTTACCCTCTAGCAATTCAAGGTCCAAAATCTGAAGAATTAATGTCATCAATATTTGGTGAAAAAATTAAAAAATTAAAATTCTTTCATTTTTCTTTTTTTGAATTTGATGGAACAAAGCAGATAATTGCAAGATCAGGATATAGCAAACAAGATGGTTTTGAGATTTATCTTAAAGGTTTTAGTTTAGGAAAAAAACTTTGGGAAACTATTTGGGAAGCAGGAAAAGGTTTTAATATTTCTCCTGGATGTCCAAATTTAATTGATAGAATAGAAGGTGGTTTATTATCCTATGGTAATGAATTTACTTTAGATAATAATCCAATTGAATGTGGATTTGATAATTATTGTAGCAATTTATCTCATGATTTCATTGGAAAAAATGCACTAAAAAAAATATTAAAAAATGGAATAGAAAAAAAAATAAAAGGTATTACTTTTGATGGGTCACCAACTCCTCCGTGCACAATACCTTTTCCTGTATACTCAAAAAATAGATTTCAAATTGGTAATATCACCTCTGGTATTTATTCACCATTTTTAAAAACCAATATTGGCCTATCTATGGTTGATAGAGATTATTGGAATGATGGGCAGGATGTTATCGTATTAACACCAGATAATATTGAGAGAAAAGGTAAAGTGTGCTCACTACCTTTTAATTATTCTTAAAATGAGTCATTCAATTGAATTAAAGTGGGAATTAGGAGATCAAAAACTCGAATTTGGAAAATACTTAACTGATCACACAGTAATGCTTAACGAAAATGTATCTATTGATGCGGGATCATCTCCAGATTATGGAGGAAGTGAAACTAATATTAATCCAGAGCAAAAACTAGCTGCAGCTGTGAGTAGTTGTTTTATGATGACGTTTTTAGCTTTAGCTGCAAAAATGAAATGGCCAGTTATTAATTACAAAGATAAAGCAATTTCGTATTTAGGAAAAAATGCAGAGGGAAGAATGTATGTCAACAAAATAGAGCTAAATCCAGCTATAGTATTTGAAGATAATTTTAATATTTCTGATGAAGAAATGAGAAAGATGAAAGAGAGATCACATAAATATTGTTTTATCGCTAATTCACTATCTAAAGATGTTGAAATTCAAATCAATTAAATGAATTTTAATCTAATATTAACTGAAAAAAATAATAATATTTTTAATATTATTCTTAACGACCAGAAAAACCAAAATACTTTAAGCGAAAATATGATCAATGAATTAACATCAGCACTAGATATTGCTGATAAAGGTAATGATGTAAAAGTAATTATTTTATCATCAAAAGGTAATATTTTTTGTGCAGGACATAATCTAAAAGATTTAAATTCACAAAGATTGCAAAATGACAAAGGTGAAAGCTATTTTAAAAAAATATTTCAAATGTGCTCTCAACTTATGCTGAAAATTAATAAAAATAATAAACCAGTTATAGCTATGGTTGATGGTATTGCTACTGCAGCAGGCTGTCAGTTAATTTCTAGCTGTGATTTAGCTTACTCAAGTAGCAGATCAAAATATGCAACTCCTGGTGTTAATATTGGATTATTTTGTTCTACACCAATGGTTCCATTATCAAGAACTGTAGGTAAGAAACAAGCAATGGAAATGCTTCTCACTGGGGATCTTATTGATGCAAATAAAGCATTAAGGATTGGTTTAATAAATGATGTCTTTGAAGAAGATAGTTTAGAAGAAAATGTATTTCAAATTGCTAAAAAAATATCGTCTAAATCTTCTAATACTATTAAGATTGGTAAAGAAGCTTTTTACAAACAAAAAGATATGAATTTAGAAGATGCATATGCTTTTACTTCAAAAGTAATGACGGAAAATATGTTACATGATGATTCTAAAGAAGGCATTGATGCTTTTTTAGAAAAACGAGAACCAAATTGGAAAGAATAATTTCTTATTTTTTTGTACCATCATTAAAAGTTCCAAAAAATCTATCCCAAGGCATTTCTATAGTTCCATAATTACAATTAAAGTATCGGTGGTGAAGTTGATGAAAGAAATCACCTGCTTTTAATCTTTTTTTATCTTTGATCACAATACTATCAAAACCTGAATGGCTAAAAGCTGGATTTAATCCTTGTTGATAAAAATGAAAAAGCACATGTATTGGACTTGACGGAACAACAAAATGTATAACTACAGTTGAAAAGTATAAAATATGTTCGATAGGATGCATAGATATACCACTCCAAGGTCCTGGACTTATATTTCTATGATGTAAATTATGAACAGTTTTATAAAGAAAAGTATAATGCAATAATCGATGAATAATATAAAAATGCGCACTTGACCAAATAGGAATTATAATAAAAAATATTCCATACCAAAAAGGGTTATCATACCAAAACATGATAGGAACGATATCATTACTTGCTGCCCAAAAATAAAAACTTTCAAATATTGTCCAAATAGTAACACCACTTATAATTGTCCAAAAAATATTATCAAAAAGTTGATTATTGAAAGTAAATTTTTTAACTTTTTCATCTATAAATTTTTTTTCAAATTTTAGTTTTTTGCTTTGTCCTTTTAAGTAGTAAAACCAGAAGTGTAAAGAACCGGCAACAAGAGTGATTAAAATACAATTTCTAATCCATAACTGTGAAATCCACGAAAAAGAAAAATTTTTCATTTCTTCGGCAGATGGGTGAAACAAATAGAATATAAATATAGCAAGTAAAACTTCAATTATAATTGAACTAATGTGAAGCCAATAAGAAGCTAGCCATTTATAAAACAATAAAAAATTTGGTGGCCAATCTAATATTGGCGATAATTTAATTGGTAAAGTTGGTTGCCAATTCCATTCATGACGATTTTTTAAACTCATTTTAAAATGGATCTGGTTGAGAGGGATTAGTTGCTAACCATGTAGATTTGGTCTGCATGTAACTTTGCATTCCTTCCCATCCATTTTCTCGACCATATCCTGATTGCTTGAAACCTCCAACTGGAGATTGAGTAGAAGCATTAAAATAATTATTTATATAAACAGTTCCAGCCTCTATCTTATCTGCTAAACGTATAGCTTTATTAGTATCCTTAGTCCAAATACCTGCTGCAAGTCCATAAATAGTATCGTTTGCAATTTTAATTACTTCATCTTCATCCTCCCAAGTTTGTATTGAAGCAACAGGTCCAAATACTTCATTTTGAGCTAAATCATCTTCATTTGGAACGTTATCAAAAATAGTTGGTCCAATATAATATCCTTCAGATTTTTGTTCTTTTCTTCCATCAATTAATAATTTTAAACCTCTTTTTTCTGCAGACTCTATTTTAGATAAAATAAAATCATATTGTTCTTTATTTGCTATCGGTCCTATTTGCGTTGCAGTATCATTTGGATGGCCAACTTTAGCCTTTTTAACAACTTCTAATAAATTATGAGTAAATTTATCTTTTATATCTTTATGTACTAATATTCTTGATCCTGAAATACAACTATGACCTGAAACTGGAAATATACCTGACACAACTCCATTAACTGATAAAGTTAAATCAGCATCTTTAAATATAATTTGTGGGGATTTTCCTCCTAGCTCCATTATAATAGGTTTAACGTTTTTGGATGCACTTAAACTAGCTGCACTCCCCCCTTTTGTTCCACCTGTAAAACTTATCATTCTAACATCTTGGTGTTCAATAAGAGGTGCACCAGTGGTAGGACCAAAACCAGTAACAACATTAATTAAACCTTCTGGAAGATCAGCTTCTTCTAAAATTTTCATTAACTCTAATGTAGAGCATGATGCTCTTTCTGAAGGTTTAATTACAACTGTATTACCTGCTGCTATTGCTGGTGCTAATTTCCAGATTAATGTTCCAATTGGTGAATTCCAAGGAAGAATAAGTGCAACAACTCCAAATGGTTCCCATTTTAAATAATTATGCATATTTGGAACTTCTGAAGGTATCAATCTACCTTCATACTTGTCACACATGCCTGCATAATAATAAAAACTCTCAGTCTGCCAGCTGGTTAAAGAAGGAGTGATATTTTTTGGAAGTTTGCCGTTGTCTTTAGTTTCTATTTGACCAATGCGTTCTGCATTTTTAGCAATAATATCTCCAATTCTAATTAATGTTCTGCCTCTTTCTGTTGGATGCATTTTACCATAAGGACCATCATAATAAGCACGTTTAGCAGATGATACTGCAAGATTAATATCTTTTTCATTACAGTCAGGGACCTTTGCCCATACTTTACCTATAGATGGATCCTCACTTTCAAAATATTTTTCAGAAGAAGGGTCATGCCATCTATTTCCTGCATAAAATTTGAAGGTTTGAATTTCAGACATAATTTATTTAAACTTAAATATTTTCATTGGTCAACTTATTTGTGATTAATTAATTTTTTAATATCATATCTGATGCTTTTTCTGCTAACATAATTACAGATGCATTTATATTTCCACTTATCATATCTGGGAAAGAAGAAGCATCTACTACTCTCAGATTGTCTATTCCTCTAACTTTAAGCTGATTATCAAGTACAGCCATTTTGTTATTACTTGAACCCATTGCGCAAGTAGATGCAGGATGATGGCCAGTTTGTACATGATTTCGAACTGAGTCTTTTAAATCCTGATCACTTTTTATTTTTTTTCCTGGAAGTAATTCTTCCGAAACAATTTTTGCTAAACTGGGTTTTGACAATACTTCTCTTGTATGCTTCATCCCTTCTATCATATCTTCCATATCAGATGGATCAATGAACCAATTTGGATTTATATTAAGTTCATCATTAGGATTTGAGCTTTTAAGTTTTACACTTCCTGTGCTCTTTGGTCTTAATAAATTAATTTGAAAGTGTAATCCTGGAAAAGCTTTTTTACCTCTAGAAAAAAATAATGAACCAAAATTTAATAAATTGTCTAAACTCATAGACCAGTTATCTTTTTCTTCCTTAAAACACATAGGCGTCATAAATACTTGTATTTCAGGCATATCTTTTTCTCTTATTGCATGAAATAGATTTGTTGACCAAAAAGGAGCTGCAGCTAATCCCTTTTTAAATAAAATATATTTTAATCCCACAATGATAGCTCTATCTATCCTTTGATACTTAGAGAAACTTAAATTGTTATTTTGAAAACCCCAATTCATTGGCATAACAGGATGATCGTGAAGGTTTTCACCAACTCCAGGTAAGTTAATTAATAATTCTATATTTTTTTCTTTTAAATGTTCTTCTGGGCCAATTCCTGACAACATTAAACATTTTGGACTACCAAATGCTCCTAAAGATAATATTACCTCTGATGATGCATAAACTTCACCATTTGATAAAAGTAATCCTTTAGCTTTATTTTTCTCAATTAAAATTTTTATTACAGATGTATTTTTATAAATTGTTAAGTTTGTAGGTTTAAATTTCAAATAAGCTTCTGCAGATGATTGTCTTTTTCCGTTCCATACTTTAACATCATATCGGCCTACTCCATTTAGATTGCCATTGTAAAAATCATTATTAAATTCTGCCCCTGCTTCAACACATGCATCAATAAATGCTTTATCAATAGAATTGTAATTACCGGCAGGTGTAAGTTTTAAAGGGCCTGAATGCGAGTGAAATTCATTTTTTTCTCTATGAAAAGCTGAGGCAGATCTTTTGAAATATGGTAATACATCATTATATGACCAACCCTCTAAGCCCTTTTGTCTCCACCTATTGAAATCACCTGGAGCACCTCTCATGTAAATCATACCGTTTAAAATAGAGGATCCTCCTAGCCCTTTACCTCTAGGATATAAAATTTTTCTATTATTTAAAGAAGGTTGAGGTATGGACTCAAAACCCCAATCAAATTTTGGGTTCCCAAAAATGTATCCGTTTCCACCGGGCATTTGAGTGAATAAACTTTTTCCTGACCCCCCTGCTTCTATTAGTAATACCTTTATATCTTTATTTTCAGATAATCTTGAGGCTAATGTACAGCCAGCAGAGCCTCCTCCTGCTATTATATAGTCAAATGTTTTTTTCATTTTTTAAAAATATAAATTATACTAATAATTAATTTATAAGTAAACTCGAGTATATTAAATATGGATAACTACAAAGATTGGATTGGAAAGAAAATTTCAAGAAGTGATATTATTACTCCTCGATTAGTTAATCACTTAAAAAAAACAATCGATCAAAACTGTTTAAGTGATCAAACCGTACCTGAGGGAATTTTTTTATGCTTATGCCCAGATATAGCTTCACTAATTGATCTAGACAAAGACGGAAATGCAAAGTTAGGAATTTTCTTACCTGAGTTACCTTATAAAATTAGAATGTGGGCTGGCGGTAAAATAAAAATATTTGATAAATTTGAAATTGGATCTGAAATTAAAAAAAATTCAACAATTTCTAGTATTGAATTTAAGGAAGGTAAATCAGGCAATCTATGTTTTGTTAATATTAATCATGAATATTTAAATAAAAATAAGTTAATAATATCCGAAGATCAAACTGCTGTTTATAGAGAAAAAATAAATAAAAACCCCATTACAACTAAAATAAAAGATGAATTAAAGTTAATTGATAAAGTAGAAATTTATAGCTCATCAACTCTACTATTTAGATATTCTGCTTTAACTTTTAATGGACATAAGATTCATTATGATAATGATTATACAAAAAATTTTGAGGGTCATACTGGATTATTAGTCCATGCGCCTCTTCAAGCAACTTATCTTTTAAATCTTGCAAGAAAAAACGATATTGAATTCAATTCTTTTGAGTATAGGGCTACAGCGCCTCTTGTATATAAAAATAATTTTTTTGTAGAAATTGGAAAAAATCTAGAAAATGAAATTATTGGAAGAATACTTAATGAAAAAGAAGAAATTACAATGATTACAAAATTTCAAAAATGAGTTTTCATAAAAAATTTTGTTATTGGGCATCACAAAAAAAAATTAAATTAAATAAGGTAATTTATAAAAGAGCAGAAAATGCATTCATAGATACCCTAGCTTGCATATTATCAGGTGTTAAAGAAAAACAATCAAAGGTTGCTTTAAAATATTGTTTAGAAAATAATAATTTGGGAAAAATTCAAGTTTTTGGAGGTGGAAAAAAATTATCTGTTTCTGCTGCAAGTTTTTTACATGGAGTAAGATCAGCTTCGATAGACTTTGATGATTACGAATATATAGCTGGATCTCATCCTAGTGCCCCTATTTTTTCAGCTCTTATATCTATCGCTCAAGTGAAAAATATCTCAATTGAAGAAATATATCAAGGATGGGTAATAGGATATGAATTAATAATAAAATTAGGACAAGCACTTAGTTATGATCATTATTATAAAGGGTGGCATTCAGCAAATACAATAGGAGTGGTTGGAACTGCTGCTGCAGTATCTAAAGTTTTAAAATTAAATGTGGATCAAATGGCAAATGCAATTTCTATTGCCACAAGTTTTTCATCTGGCTTAAAACAACAATTCGGAAAAGATACAAAAGCGTTTCATATAGGTTTCGCGGCCCAAGCAGGTATACAATCAGCCCTACTTGCAAAAAATGGAGGGACAGCTAATCAAAATATTTGGAATATTGAGAGAGGATTTATTGAATTATATGGTAGTGATTTTTCTAAAAAATTAAATGATAATTTAAAAAAATCAGATTTTGGAAATTCTATAATTAAATATCCAAATTTCATTAAGCTTTGGCCAGTTTGTAGTTATTCTCAAAGAGTAATACAAGGGGGATTAATTTTAAATAAAAAAATTTTTATAAAAAAAAATATTAAATCTATTACAATTGAGTTTCCAGAACCTTGGTTTAGAGTATCAAAATTTCATATACCTAAAAATTCTACTGAAGCTAGATTTTCATTAAGTTTTTGTTTAGCGACTGCTCTCATTAATGGAAAGTTTGATTTAAGTAGCTTAAATATTTCCAAAAATAAAAAAAGTTTAAATATGACTAGAAAAATTAAACTCATTACTTATAAAGTGCCAAATAACTTTGAAGATTATGATCCTAGGTATCCTGATATTATTAAAGTAATAATGAAGGATGGAAGTAAGTTGATTGAAAAAATATCACATATCAAAGGAGGAAAAAATTATCCTTTAAAAGATGATGATATCGATAATAAATTTTCAATGTGTGGAGGTAAAAAAATTATTTTAAATAAAATAAGAAATCAAAAATATAAGAAGAAAAATCTAAAAGAAATAATTTTTTAATTTAATTATTTTTTCTTTCTCTGTAGGCTATAAATATTCCAGTACTAACGATTATTGTTCCTCCTAAATAAATACTAAAAGTTGGCACCTCTGAATAAATTAAATAACCCATTATTCCGACAAAAATGAATGATGAGTATTCAAATGGAGAAGTAATTGCAACGTCAGCATACTTAGCTGCTTGTGACATAAATAAATGGCCTAGTGAGCCCATAATACCTAAACTCATAGCTAATATTAATTGGACTCCATTAGGCATAATAAAATTATCTGGAAAAAAAATTATTGATGTAATTAATAATGCAAAAGAATAATAAAAAACTATTGCTACACTTGAATCAGTACTCATCACAGATCTAGTTGATAAATATACGGAGGCCATAAAGGCAGCAGATATAAGCGGGTAAAGGGTTTCAAATTTAAATAAATCAGTACCAGGCTTAACTATTATTAATACACCAATAAAACCAATTAAAATTGCTGTAGTTCTAAAAATTCCAATTCTCTCACCAAGTATTGGTACAGCAAGAAATGCAGCAATAATGGGAGCAGAATGTGCAATAGCAATATTTTCTGATAACATTAAATGATTAATTCCGTAAATATAGAATACAACACAAGCAGAGGCAGAAAGGGCTCGGATAGCATGTCCAACTGGTTTTTTAGTTTTTAATTTATCAAACCCAAAATACATTGCTAAGAAAGTTGCAATAATACTTCCACTTAGTGCTCGAAAGAATATTGATTCCCATACAGGAAAATGAAAGCTTAAATATTTATAAGTAATATCATTTATACTTAGAGAAAACATGGACAACAACATGAAAGTAATTCCTAAGAGATTATTATTTTTCGATTTCATTTATTAATTAAATATACTAAGATAATTTATTCAGATATAAATATTTAATAATGAATAACAAATATCATGTAAAAAAATTAGAAAAAAAGAATGATCATTTAAGTATTTTATGGAAAGACAATTTTGAAAGTAAATTCCATTTTATGTGGCTAAGAGATAATTGTCCAACAGCAATACATCCTACTGCAAATATGAGAGTATTTAATATTTTAACTGTTAGTAAAAAAATATTTCCTAAAAAATATAAAATTGAAAAAAATAAATTAAGTATTGATTGGAGTGAAGGTGATCATACTAGTATATTCAAATTAAAATGGTTAAGAGATCATTGTTATACCGAAATAAATAAACAAAAATATAAATCTCCTTATGTTTTTTGGAATGGTAAATTAAATATAAATTTAAAGAAAATTATTATTGATCATGATAGTGTAATAAATAATGACAAATATTTAAGAAAATGGCTAAATTTACTTCATACTTATGGTTTTGCTTTAATCAAAAATGCTCCAACTAGAAAAAAATCAGCATTTAAAATATTAAATAGAATAAGTCATCATAGGGAAACATTTTTTGGTACGCCTTTTGAAGTAATTAATATACCAAAACCAAATAACACTGCTTATACAGCAGATGCATTAAGAAATCATACGGATTTACCATATTTTGAATATGCTCCCGGTTATCAGTTTCTTCATTGTTTAGTAAATGAGGCCAATGGTGGATTATCATCTGTTGTAGATGGTTTTGCGGTTGCAAATTATTTAAAAAAAAATGAAAAAGATGTTTTTAAAATTTTAACACAAACATATGTAAAATTTAAAGATACAGATTATACTCAAAAAGCAGTTAGGGTTCTTCATTCACCAATAATTACATTAACAAAAGATAATGATTATAATGATATTAGATTTAGTATGGCTGCAATGGGTGCTGTAGATGTTGAGCCTAAAATAATGAAAAAGTTTTATGATTCGTATCAATATTTTGCATCACTTCTTCAAAACAAAAAATTTAAAATTGATTTTAGATTAGAGGCGGGTGATATTTTTTGTTTTAATAATAGAAGAGTATTACATGGTAGAACCGAATTTGACCCAAACTCTGGTAATAGACATCTTCAAGGATATTATATTGAAAGAGATGAAATAATTGGAAGATTAAATTATTTTAATAATATTAAAGTTTAAATTATTCCCATCCACAGATGGTTTTAATTTCTAAATATTCTTCTAAACCCCAGACACCTCCTTCTCTTCCATTACCAGATTGTCTATAGCCCCCGAAAGGAGTTCCTGGATCAGCACTTTTTCCATTTATATAAACACCCCCTGATCTAAATTTTCTTGCTATTCTTTTGGCCTTTTCTTTATCTTGAGTTTGAACATAGTTTCCTAGACCATAGGATGTGTCATTTACAATTGATACAGCCTCTTCTTCATCATCAAATGGAATTATAGAAAGTACTGGCCCAAAAATCTCTTCTTTAGCTATTCGCATTTCATTTTTTACATCTGTAAATATTGTTGGTTTTATAAAATAACCTTTATCTAATCCAATTGGCTTATCAGGGCCTCCAGCAACAAGTGTAGCTCCTTCTTTAATACCACTATTTATTAAATCTATGATTTTATTATATTGAGTTTCTGAAATTACTGGTCCAATATGATCACCTTTTTTTGAAGCAATATCAACTTTAATTTTATTAGCTTCATCGGCAGCTTCTTCTACAGCTCTTTTGTAAATTGATTTTTCTACCAACATTCTAGTCGGTGCATCACAGGATTGGCCAGAGTTACTCATAACATTTCTAACACCCTCTCTTACTGCTTTGGGGTGAGAGTCGCTAAAAATAATATTTCCCCCTTTACCTCCTAATTCTAAGCAAACTCTTTTAATTGTATCTGCTGCATTCTTAGATATAAGTTTTCCAGCTCTTGTTGAACCAGTAAATGAAATCATATCGATATGTCTATGGGTTGATAAATCTGTACCTACTCCAGATCCATCTCCATTTATTAAATTAAAAACACCCGGAGGAAAACCTGCTTCATGAATAAGATCTGCAAAAAGCATTCCAGACAAAGGTGCTATTTCAGATGGTTTTAAAATCATAGTACACCCAGCGGCTAAGGCTGGAATCACTTTTAATGTGATTTGGTTAATTGGCCAATTCCATGGTGTAATCAGACCACAAATACCAATAGGCTCATAAACAATATAATTATTAGATGTTTTATTAAATTTTCTTTCAAATTCAAAATTTTTTAATCTTAAAATAAAATCATTTATATGATCTGCACCTGAAGATGTTTGTGCTGAAGACGACCAGTCTAAAGGAGCTCCCATCTCATTGGACATTGTTTGAGTTATTTCATCCCATCTATTTTTATAAATTTGAAGTAATTTTTCTAGTAAATTTATTTTCTCTTTTTTTTCAACTTGACTCCATTTAGAATATGCTATCTTTGCAGCACTAATAGCCAAATCTACATCCTTTATACTTCCTAAAGATATTGTAGCATACGTCTCTTCATTAGAGGGATTAATAACATCAAAATCTTTTTTTATTACTGGGTCAATCCATGACCCATTTATGTAAAATTTACGTTTATCAAGCATAATTGATTAGAAAAATAAAATAATTATTCATTTATTTTTTTTTATATTAGAATAAAAGAATACACAATAAGAGGCACAATTGACACTAGAAAATATAAAACTTGATGTAGAGTATGTAAGATCACAGTTTCCTGCATTTAATGATCCTTTATCAAAAAATTGGTCTTTTTTTGAAAATGCCGGGGGGAGTTATGTTCCAAAAAATGTAATTGATAGATTGACTGAATTTATGACATCAACAAAAGTTCAGCCTTACGCAAACTATCCAATGTCTAAATTAGCTGGTGAACAAATGGATAATGCTACAGAATATTTTGCTGAAATGATAAATGCTAAAAAAAATGAAATTTTAATTGGAGGATCAACTTCTATAAATTTATATGTTCTTTCAAATGCTCTAAAAAAAATCCTTGATAAAAATGATGAAATAATTGTAACTAATCAAGATCATGAAGCGAATATAAGTCCATGGAGAAGATTAAAAAATGCTGGAGTAAAAATTAAAGAATGGAAGTTTAATTTAGATAATCATGAATTAGAAATAAAAGATCTAGAAAAATTAATTAGTAATAAAACAAAAATTTTAGCTGTAACTCATTGCTCAAATATAGTTGGTTCAATAAATAATTTAAAAAAAATATGTGAAATTGCTCATAAAAATGATGTAATTGTTATTGGTGATGGTGTTTCATACGCACCACATGGCTTTCCGGATGTTAAGGAATTAGGAGTAGATTTTTATACTTTTAGTTTATACAAAACATATGGACCTCACTTGGCTTTAATGTATGGAAAAGAAGAAATATTGAAAGATTTGCCAAATCAAAATCATGAATTTTTAAATGGACAATATCCATATACCTTAAATCCTGGTGGACCAAATCATGAAGAATTAGCTTCTTTAATAGGTATATATGAATATTTTGAGAATCTATATAAGCATCACTTTAACCAAAGTGAAAAGACTACTCTTAAAAAAATAAATAAAATAAATAATTTAATTGCAAAACATGAAGAAATGATTGCAAATCCTTTATTAGAATACTTGAATAATAGAGAAGATATTAAACTTATAGGTAAAAATAAAATAAAAAATAAAAATAGAGCACCAACAATTTCATTTATTTCCAATAAAATAAGTTCTGAAAATTTTTCTAATAAACTTATTGATAAAAAAATAGCAACTAGAAATGATAATTTTTATGCCTGGAGATGCCTTAAAGCATTGGGAATAAATACAAATGATGGTGTGATAAGAATAAGTATGACTCATTACAATAACATGAGTGATACAGAAAAGTTAATTAAAGTTTTAGAAAAAATTTAATATTAATAGAATTTGAAATCTTCTACATTATCTTCTAATAATTTCACTAAATTTTTTTCATCATTTTTATCTGAGTAATATATAAAATCCTTAATAAAATTATTAGGATTCAAAATGTTAATTTTTAAATTATGTGGATCAATAAAAATATTTTTATTTATTGATTTATAAATTTTTTCATCAATAGACAATTCTTCAAATAATTTTTCACCTTTCTTTAGTCCGATTATGTTAATTTTTTCATCAAAATTTATATTTTCCCTAGTATTTGAATTACTTGAAATAATTAGCATTTTTTTTGCCAAATCATAAATTTTTATTCTTTTTCCCATATTTAAAAAAAAAGTTTCTCCACCCTTTGATAAAATACATGACTCTAATACTAAAGCAACGGCTTCAGAAATAGTCATGAAATACCTTTCAACTTCTTTACTTGTAACAGTAAGTTTTTGGTTATTTTTGATTTGGTTTTTAAAAATGGGTATTACAGAACCACTAGAGTTAATAACATTACCAAATCTTACTGTTGAAAAAATCGTGTTTGAGTTAATTGAATAATAATAATTTATTTTTTCAGCAATTCTTTTAGTAGCGCCCATGATATTAGTTGGTTTGACAGCTTTGTCTGATGATATTAATATAAAATTTTCTACATTATTTCTATGAGCAAGCTGACATAAAATATCAGTGCCTATTACATTATTTATAATGGCAGTATTTATATTATTTTCAACCAGATCTACATGTTTGTAAGCTGCAGCATGAAATATTATGTTAACTTGATTATCTTGCAAAATGTTTTTTATGACAGATTGATGTTGAATTGAACATACATAATAATTAATATTATTTTTTTTATTACCTACATATCCTTCTATTAATTTTTTGATATTATAAATATTGATTTCACTGTGATCTAAAATAGATAATGATTTAAAATTTGAGTCTATTAATTGTAAGCAGATCTCAGAACCAATTGATCCGCCACCACCTGTTACAAGAATATTTTTATTATCAAAAAATAACTTATTTATTTTATTATAATCATAAATATTTCTTTCTAATAATTCACTTGTAATTAGGTTTTCAAAATCAATATAAGAAATTGAGTTAGAAGAAATTTGTTTGATATTAGGTAAATTTAGTATTTGAACAGGAAATATTTTTAATTTATTCACTAAATCTCTATGACTTAAAATATTTAAATTTGGTAAGGCTGTAAATAATTTTTTTACCTTGTACCGCTCAATGTAGTAGCCGATATCTTTAAATCCAATAATTGGAACTTTACCATATTTTCTTCCTATTTTATTTGAGTCATCATCTACTAAAGCAATAACATTATATTTATCTAGTATTTCTACTGATGATATACCAGCTGAACCAGCACCATAGATAATTATATTATTTTTTTTCAGAGAAAAACTATTTAAATAGAAATTTTTAAGCAGAATTCTTGAAAAGATTAATAAAAAAAAGAATACAAAAGGTTGAATTAAACCAATTGATCTAGGAAAATTATAAAAATTAAAATAAAATAAAAAAATTAAAAAAATTATTGAATTCAATAATACTGAATAAAATATTCTCAAAAATAATTTTAAATTAGTATATCTAAGAAAATTTCTATAAACATCAAAATAAAATAATGTTGCTAAAGTTAATATTAATGAAAATGAAAGAATAAATTTATAATTGACTTGATAATACCAAAAGGTTTCTTCTCTGATAAAATTAGAAAATATATGCGAAATAATAAATGTTAATAGATCAATAAATAAAAGTATAGATAGTTTTATTTTATAGGATAAATTATTAATTTTATTTTTAAATAAAACATACATTTTCAAATAACAAATCTTATTAATTGAAAAGCTTCTGCATAATTACATCCATTTTGACTGCCTCTAAATTTTGATAATGCTTTAACAGCTTCTACTGATCTGGAGTCATTGTTTTTTATCTGTGATTTGTAATATGAAAGTATTTTTAGTTTATCTTTTATTGTATTTGAAATATCAAAATAAAAGTTTGGGTTGAAATTTGGCTCTATATTTGGAGCATTCCAATGTGTCTCAGATAATGTTTCATAAGCAAGAACAATTCTTGGAAAATAATTATTATTAGGTCTTGAAGCAACAATAGAAGATTCAAAAACAATTCTATGATCTATATGTCTATCTGGAAAAGGAATTAATAAAATATCTGGTTTATTTTTAGTAATAAAATTATTTATTACTGTGTTAAGCTTATAATGCTCAACTTCATTTACTTTAGTCGCTGGTATATCTAAAAACTTATGATTGCTAATTGAATATGACTTTAATGCTTTTTTTGCTTCATTTTTTGTAATTTCATAGTCTTTATTTTTATATAATGGAGGTAAATGACCACTAATAAATAATGCTGATACTTTTATTTTATATTTTTTAAATAATAATAGTGTACCTCCAGCAGCTATTGTTTCATCATCTGGGTGAGGAATAATAATTGATGCTTTTTTTATATTTTTAATCATATTTTATAAATTTTTATTTTTGGTAACGGACATAATATTACTGAATCTGGTGGTATCTTGTTTTTAATATTACTTACTATTTCTTCAAAAAAGTTCCAAGCAAAAACACAAACAACTAAAGGTTTATTGAATTTTTCGTTTGTAAAATTAGAAATTTTAATACCTGTCATCGGCAAAAATCTTCCAATTTTTAATTTATTGTCTTCTATTATATATTCTATATCATTTCCTTTTAAATTAGCTAATTTTGTTAATAATACGATTTTCGTTGGTGAACCATAACCGATTTTAATATAATCTTTTTTTGAATAGCTTTTAAATAATTGACCAAACTTTATCATATTTGACTGTATTTTATTTTGCCAAAGCTTAAGATATTTTTTATCATATAATACAGTCTTTTTCTCATTTTTTAAAAAATTTGAAGCTTGGGTAGATAGGTAGGGTTTTATTTCTTTTTTGCATAAAATTCTTAAAGATCCACCTTGGATAGAATTTGTACTAATATTAATTATACTAAAACCAATTTTTTTTAAAAATTTACTTAAAGGGTTTGCATGATGGTAATCTAAGTGTTCATGATAAATTGTATCAAACAAATTTTTTTGTACAACTTTCAAAAAATACCCTATTTCAAAACAAAAAAATCCGCCAAGTTTTAAAGATTTAAATGCATTTTTAAATGTATTATGAATATCATCAATATGAGCTAATACATTATGACTTGTTATTAAATCAAATTGTCCATAAGTTTTAATGATTGAATTTGTAACATTGCTAGAAAAGAAATTGTTAATTGTTTTTATATTTTTTTTATTTGCTATTTGAGATGGCAATTTAGCAGGATCAACACCTAAAACTCTAAAACCTCTTCTTTTAAAAAATGAAAGGCACGTTCCATCATTGGAACCAATATCTAATATAGCACTTTTTAAAGGATTAAGTTTTGTATTTTTTTCTATCCACAACACATAGGATGCAAAATGATCTTTAAATGAATTAGAAATACCTGTCAGATAAGTATAATTAGTTTTATAAAGAATTTTAGGAGAAACAGAAATTGATAATTGAAAGTGATTGCAAATTAAACAATTATTTACTGATAGACTGTATTTATTTGCTTTAAGTGCATTAGGATATTTTGTTTGAAGATTATTTCCGAGGGAAATTTTTCCAAAATCTACGAAATTTTTAATTTTTTTTGATCCGCAAAGTCTGCAACAAGCAATATTTTTAAACGACATTTATGTATTTTTTATAGTTTTTATTATTTATTACATTTAGTCTTATTGTATCTTTTTCATATATTTTTTTATTTCTTTTATTTTTACTTATTACAATTAATGAAGTTTGTTCGGGAAAATGTGTAGCGTGAAATTCTAGTGGTGGAGTAAAAATTATTTGATTCTTTTTAATAAATTTGTAATTAATTTTTTTTAAATTTATGTTTGAGTAAAAGTAATTAATACATCCTTTTAAAACAAATATATAATGCCAATCTTCTAAATGATAGTGGTTAGACCTTATTGAATTTTTATTACATGTAATTATTGAAACATTACTAACTTCTTCGTTAACTAATGAGATGATTGACCCTCTTTTATCTTTGTTTCTAATAATTGATTTAATTAATTTAGAATTTTTATACATAGATATATTTATTATATTAAATTATTATTTATAATACTATTAAATCAAATTACTTGTTAATATATTCTAAAATTTTTAAACTAAGAAATGACGTTTTTAAAAAGATTAGCATTTTCTTATAACTTATATCCTTAAAATTTTCAAAATAAGTTACAAATGTATTTTTATCATTAATTATAATTGTTTTTTTTATTTTATTATTTTGTTTATAATAGGTTATATTTTTTTTAGAATTTCTGGCAAAAAAGAATTTATTAAAAACAATTTTAAAATTATTTTTTGTAGTTAGCTTTATATAATTTGAATAATATTTTGATAAACCTACATTTATTATTATTTTTAAATCAATATAGTTGAAATTAATGATATATTGATTTTTACAATTATTAATTTTTAAATTTTTTATTTTTTCAACTTCATTGATAATTCTGGAAGAAATTAATAAATCAAGAGGATAACAACCTATATCATATAATAATGAATTTTGTATTCCACTTTTATCTCTAAATGTTTGATTAGGAAGTTTAGGAATAGTAAATTTAAGTTTGATTTTAGAAATATTATTTTTATTATTTCTATAAAATTCTTTAAACTTTTTATACATTAATGTTTTTTTATAAGGATAAATCTCAATTATTTTTTGATTATTCTTCATTAACTTAAATAATTTTTGATAATCTTTTAATCTTGTTAGTAATGGTTTTTCACAATAAATATATGGTACATTCTTAGTTAATAGATATTCTAAGAAATAAAAATGTTTAAATGGGGGAGTTGAAATTATATAAATTGTTTTATTACCAAGAAATTTATATGCACTATGGATTGAGGTAAAATTTTTTAAATTTTTAATTGAATTTTTTTTTCTTCTAGTAACTGTATAAACTATATTTTTTTTATTTTTTATTAAACTAGGATAAATTTTAGTTTTAGCATGATTCCCAATTCCAATAATACAATATTTCATTTTATAATTTTAGAAAATATTTAAACATAAAATATAAAATGGTCAAAATTATAAAGTTAATAAGAAACAAATAATATAAATTATCAAAATAAAATAAAAATAATAAATAATTAATAATCACTAAAATGATAGGCATAAAAATATTGATTAATAAGTAATAATAACCACCATATCTAATTTGGATTAGTTGATATAAGTGGAGATAATTTCTTTTTAGAAGATCTTGACCTTTAGCAATTCGATACAAAATTACATAAATTACATCGATTGAAAGAAATATTAAAGGAAATAAAAAGATTAGAAAAGAATAATTTCTATTTATTATACACTCAATAATTAATAAATAATTTATTAACATTGAAAAAGCAAAACAACCAGAGTCACCAAAATAAAATTTTGTTAAATAAAAATTAAAAAATAAAAATATAATAATAAATAAAAATAAATAGAAAATAATATAGTTATTTATTTCATTAGAAAAATTATAAAATAATAAACATATAGACAATGATAATATCAAAGAGCCTACATTACCATCATTACCATCATTAAAATTTATAACATTAGTTAAAAAAATATTCCAAAAACCTAAAAGGATTGAAATTAGCAAATAATATTTTAAAAAATAATCTAAATTAAAAAAAAACATTAGGATTATAAAGCCACTAATGAATTGAATTAATATTCTAATAAAAGGATTAAGACCAAATAAATCATCTAAAAAATAAATTAATGATGATGCTATTATTGCATAAAATATAAAATAATATTCAAAATTTTGGATATCAAAATTTATGTAGAATGGTATTAATGGAATTAATGAAATAAAAAAACCAATTCCTTTAATTTCTTTAAAATTAAAATATTTTAAAATATAAAAGTAAGAAAGGTTTAGAAAAATAAAAAATAATATTGGAAAAATATTAATCATTTAAGACGTCTCTACAAAACTTTTTAACTATATTTCTCAAATCAAAATTATCATTAAAATATTTTTTTGTAGATTTAGAAAATAATATTTTTTCTTCGAGGTCAAAATTTTTAATTTTTTCTATTAATTTCTCATGATTTTGCAGCTTATTTATATTTAAAGCATAACCAAGTTTATTATTTTCTATAAGATGACAAAAAGTTGGGTCTCCTACAAAAATTATTGGTCTAGCATAATTTAAGTAGGTTTGGAATTTACTTGGAAAAATATAATTTTGTCTGCCTTGATTTTTCAAAGATAAATAAAAGAAATCAGTTTTTTCAGCTATATTTGTCATCTCATTTTGGTTGAGCCAGCCATGAAATACAACATTTTTATAAGTTAAATATTTTTTCTTTAATGTATCCAATATAGATCCAGTACCACAAATGTTTATTATAAAATTTTCATTTTTTAAAAGCTCAATTATTAATTCAATATTTTGTGTATTTCCAATATTACCAAAATACGAAATAATTTTTTTTTTTGGAATTAATTGATGAGTTATTTTATAATTAATTATATTTTCTCTAGATGGATTATTTACACATACTGAACGTAAATTAGTAAAATTTTTATTAAAATATTGATTTAGTAATTCAGATTGTGAAATAATTATATCAGCTGACTTCCACATTTTAGTTTGTAAGTAGTCAATAAATTTTAAAAATATATTATTTTTTATATTTAATGATGAAATTAGTGCTTCAGGCCAAATATCTTGTATCCACTGTGAACTTTTACAATTCGCCAATTTTGCAAAAATCGTACCTAAAAAACCGACAAATACTGGGGATCCACAAAAAGTCATTACATGAGAAAACTTATTTCTAAATATTAACGAATAAACAAATATAAAAAAAAAAGAGGAAATAAAATAACTAAGATAAAAAAAAAATATTGAAATAAAACTATCAGAAAATCTGGGAATAATAGGCATTCTTATAATTTTCGATGAATTAAATTTTTCATTATATGGACCAAATAATGAATAATTTTTATAAAAACCAAATTTTCTATAATTTGGAAAACCAGTTAAAACTGTAATATCATAATTTCTTGTAGATAATTCTTTAACAAAATTATTTATTGGGAAATCCTCTGGATAGAAATACGGAGTAATAATAAGAATTTTTTTTTTACTTTTTCCAGACATTTTTATTTATGTATTCTATGTAACTATGTATTGCCTTTATAATTTTTATTGATGGGTGTTTTGCTTCATAATCTTTTACAGGCTGCATTCTCAATTTTCTTTTAAATGTATCTACAGTGATTTTTATAGATTGAATAACATTTGATACTTTTAAACCAGACATAATTACTATTCCTTCATCCATTCCTTCAGGCCTTTCATGCATATTGCGAATTGTTATTGCAGGAAAACCTAAAATAGATGATTCCTCAGTTATTGTACCACTATCTGATACAACGCAAAATGAATTCATTTGTAAATTTATATAATCAAAAAAACCAAAAGGTTTTAAAAATTTTATTTTATTTAAAATTTTTTTATTAATATTAATTTTAGATAACCTTTCCCTTGTTCTTGGATGAGTTGAAACAATAATAGTAAATTTGTATTCTTCAAATAGTTCATTCATTGTGTCTAAAATTAAATTTAAATTTTTTTTGTTATCAACATTTTCTTCCCTATGAATACTAAATAAAATATATTTATTTTTTTTAAGTTTTAATTTTGCTAAAATCTTTGATTTTATAAAATTTTTTTTGTATTTTTGAAGAACTTCATACATATGTGATCCAGTTTTAATAATCAAATTTTTATTAATCCCCTCTGATTCTAAATATTTTCTAGCGTGTTCAGTTAATACAAAATTTATATCACTTAAATGGTCAACTATTTTTCTGTTTATTTCCTCTGGAACTCTTTGATCAAAGCATCTATTACCTGCCTCCATATGAAAAATTGGTATTTTGTTTCTCTTAGCTGATATTACAGATAAACATGAATTTGTGTCGCCATAAATAACCACAGCATCAGGTTTTTCTTTAATTATCACTTCCTCACTTTTTTCAATTACCTTTGAGATTGTTTTGATTGCAGTTTTTGAACCAGTATTCAAAAAATAATCTGGTTTTCTAATATTTAAATCTTTGAAAAATATTTCATTTAATTCATAATCATAGTTTTGACCAGTATGCACTAAAATATGATTTGAATAATTATCTAGCTCATTAATTAAAACACTTAGTTTTATTAATTCAGGCCTTGTTCCAACTATTGTCATTATTTTATACATTAAATTAATGCCTTGAAGTTTTCTGAAGAGAAAAGAAGTTTTTTAATTTCATCTTTATTTAATAATTTTGTATTATTAGAATTATAATCTGAATAAATTTTATTTTTTCCTTTTATAAAATATTTATCATAGTTCAAATCTCTTGTATCGGGACTAATACAAAAATAATTTTTATTTTTTTTACATCTGCTCATTTCTTCTGAAGAAACAAGTGTTTCAAACATTTTTTCTCCATGTCTTACACCTATAATTTTATTTGGTTTTTTATAGTTAAGAATCTCTTTTATAGTATTAGCAATTGTTTCTATATCAGCAGATGGAGACTGCTGAACAAAAATTTGTCCATTTTTTCCATTTTCAAAAGCATGTAGTACCAATTTAACTGATTGCTCTAAAGTCATCATGAATCTTGTCATTTTTGGATTAGTTATTGTTAAATGTTTTCCATCTTTTATTTGATTAATAAATAAAGGTATCATTGAACCCCTTGAAGCAATTACATTTCCATATCTAGTTGCGCAAATAATTGTTTTAGACTTAGAATAATCAAGTGAATTTGAAATTACGAGTTTTTCTGCTAATGATTTGGTAACACCCATCGTATTAACAGGATATACCGCTTTATCTGTACTTAAAACAACCAATCTTTTAATTTTATTTTCAATAGAGTGATTAATTATGTTTTTTGTTCCTATGACGTTTGTTTTAAATGCTTCCATTGGAAAAAATTCACATGTTGGAACCTGCTTTAAAGCAGCCGCGTGAAATACGTAATCTACACCATTTAGAGAATTTGAAACAGCCTCCTCATCACGCACATCTCCGATTATAAATTTTAATTTAGAATTATTATAATGATTTCTCATATCTTCTTGCTTTTTTTCATCCCTACTAAAAATTCTTATTTGCTTTATTCTAGAAGAAAGTAATTTAGAAACCAATGTAGATCCAAATGAACCAGTGCCACCTGTTATTAATAAAGTTTTATTATTTAAAATCATAATAATAGTTATTTAGAATTTCTGTATTTAAATCATTAAGCATTTCTGTCCAATTTGGCTTTATATATTTAGTAATATTATAAAAATCACTACAATCCAATGATCTATTGCAATAAAAATCTTCATATGGTTCTATTGTGATGTTTTTTTTAATATTTTTTAAATTTGACATAATATTAATTAATAAGTCATATTTACTTATACTATCAGAACCAACATGATAGATCCCATTTAGATCTGGAAATTTTTTGATTATAAAAACTATTAGTTTTGATAATTCTTTTGTAGTTAATCCATTAAAAATTGCATTTTTATATCCCCTAATAACTCCATTTTGTGATAAAAACCATTCTACTAAACCATGTTTTTCATCAAAAAGTTCCAGTCCAATAGTAGATTTTCTTAGAATTAATGTGGATTTATTCAAAAATTCTGAATTTGATTTAGAAACACCATATAAATCTGATGCATCTTTTGTATCATTAGTTTTATACTCACCTTTTTTGCCAGAAAAAACACAATCTGAACTTAGATGAATATATTTATAATTATTGATCTTAGCGTTTTCAGATAAGAATTTTGGTAGCCTAATATTAATATTATTTATTTGATCAATATTTGAATCAATACATTTTTTTTTTGTAAGACCACAGCAATTAATTATAAACTCTGGCTTAAGATAGTTAATTAAATTATTAAGATTTTTAAATTCAGAATAATTTATTTCAAAATAACCATTGTCAACTCTATAAAATTTAAATTTTTTTATATTATTATAACTCTTTGAGGTTAAATAAAAAATATTACTTGGATTGAAATCATTTACCATTTGTTTATAAATATAGTGCCCTATCATACCAGTAGCACCGAGAATAACTATGCGCTCATTCATAATAATTCTAGAAAATTATTTGATTTATAAAATTTTTTAGGAGGAATAACATTTGTTTTAAAATAAAATTTTTTAATTATTTTCTTTGTTTCTTCGATACTCAATGAATCAAAGGTTGCTATAGGTTCACAGACTTCTTTTACATATTCTTCATCAGAGGATATAATAGGTATATTCAAAATATTAGCTTCAATTAATGGCAATCCTAAAGATTCAAAACGGGAGGGATAAATTAAATATCTTGAGCAATTAATATTTTCTAAACATTTTTTTTCACTAATAACTCCTAAATTATTAATTTTTGTTTCATATTTATTATTAGTTAATGAGATTAGAGTATCAAGTTTTGATTTTTCTTTAATTGTAAATAAAAAAGAGGGTCTGATCGACTCTTTAGAAAGCTCTATAATTGCGTGTATCAATGTATTGTGGTTTTTGTGAATGGCATTATCAGCAGGGTATATAAAATCCCACTTCTTATCTTTATTTATTATTTTGTATTTTTTTAAGTATTTGAAGCTGAAGTAAATACTTATTGGTACTTTATTCTTTAAAAGGTACTGATTTGTAATATTTTTCATTAATTGAGTTTGCACTATAACTTTAACAAAAGTTTTTATTTTAAAATTAATAATAAACTTAATATAAGATATTTTAATTTTTTTAAAAAAACTTTTGTCAATTTTTTCATTTAAGTAATATCTATTTTGTAAAAATAAATACTGATTTTTTTTAAAACAAAATATAGATGGGTAGTTTGATAAAGCTATAACTTTATTTGGTTTTATAATAAAATTAATATAAAAATCATATATTAAAACAAAGAGATATTTTTTTGAAATAAATGTTGTATTTGTAAATTTGTTTTTGATGATTTTCTTGATTTCATTTTTAATTCGTGAATCAAGAACTAGATATAAATTTATATTAACATCATTAAAGTCATTAAGTACTTCAAGTAATTGATTTAGACCACCTCCAATAAATATATTTGGTGCAAATATTACTATTTTTTCATTAGATTTATCTTTAATATTATTCATTAGCCTTTGCTAAAAATTCAATAATTTGCTCAATGCCTTCAGGAGTTTTTTTAGCTCTAAGAACAAACTGGTTAAATTTTGAATGAAATTTATGTTTATAATATGGATCACTAGGATGAATTTGACTGAAAGTCCAAATATTTGGATAATTTAAAATTAAACGAGTATAAGGATCATTATACAATACACGACACTCACTCACAGAAAAATTAAGAGAGTTACAATAAACATAAGAATAAACTATTGAATAACTCTTAAATAAAAAATAGATTGAAACTAAAAGTACTCCAAAATTTAATCCACGATTATTTTTTAAACCAAATATTAAGAAAAAGAAAAAACATACGATTATTAATCTATTTCCACCAATTATGAAGGAAATCAAAAAAATAAAAAAATAAAATGAAGTGATGTATTTATGATATTTTTTCTCACTATAAAATAATGATAAAATATAAAAAATAGATATTTTAATAGTATTAGAAAAAATAGATAAAAAACTTAGATTTGTTACACTAATTGATTTAAGTTTATATAACATTTGCTCTTGTAATAAAATAAATAGAATCAATGAAATAAAAATAGATGAAAAAAATATAGTACTAACCTTATGTTTGAAAAAAATATTATAAAATTCTATAATAATTTTTTGTGAATAATGTGTAACCAAAACAATTACCATTTGCAAATGTGCTAAACAGGCAGTTATTAAACCTATGGATATTAATTT
The DNA here is from genome assembly GCA_902625365.1 of uncultured Alphaproteobacteria bacterium. GTDB lineage: Bacteria > Pseudomonadota > Alphaproteobacteria > HIMB59 > CACPNW01. Next base: position 5,724 of record CACOAX010000005.1, on the reverse strand, counting down.
ATTATATTTGTTTTTGTACTTCAGTGATAAGTATAAAAAAAATAATAGTATAATTAAACCTACTTTTAATCTTTCAATTGAAAAATATAAATTTAAAATATAAAAATTCGTAAATACTAATAACAAAGATATAAAAAAATTTACATTATAAGAATTTAAAATTTTTAATAAAATAAAAACAAATAAAAAATTAATCGATGATAAAAAAAATTCATAGTTTAAAAATAATGAAAATAAATATATTACTATAAAATGAATATATTCTTTCGAAGTCAAAAATTTTGAGTAATATTCTCGCTTAGAATTTGTATTACTTCCCCAAATATCTGTATCATTATGTATAGTAAAATAATTTTCTCTTATTTCTTTTTCTGCGTAAAAAAAATCATAAACTTTTTTATATTTAACAATATCTCCATCTTTAAATTTATCTATACTAAAATAAGTAATGAAAAAAATTATACTTGAAAAAAAAATGATGATGAAATTGTTAGTTTTAATCATTTGAATTTATAAATTCTGAAAAATGATCGAATAATTTGTTCAAGTCAATTTCATTTATTTTTTCTTTTTTAATATTTTTTGAATTGTAATAGATGGCTGTCCCTTTTGAAATATTTTTATCTAAGTAACCATGCATACCATTACACTTTTTTTTGTTATTTGAAAAATAAGATGGATTTATTATATTATTTTTTTTAATCCACCATATTATATCTCCATAGTTAGAATACTTCATTTTATCATCATCACTTTCAGAAGGCAGGATAAATTTACCTTTATCAATTAGAAATGAATTATTAGTTATTATTTTTTTAATTATTTCGTAATTACTTTTATTTTTAATCCAAATTCTAAGAATTGTCGAATCTACAAAATAATCAATATTTTTATTTAAATTTATTTTATTTTCTTTGAAAATTAAATTTAATTTAGAAATTATATCATATTCGTGATTTACTTTCTCCATTCCATGATCACCAACAATTAATAATTCATAATTTTTAAGATTTTTTTTGAGATATTCGTTAATTATATTTATTTTATTATCAATACTTAAACATGAATATATAATTTCTTTCGAATCAGGTCCAAAGCTATGACCTATTCTATCAGCTTCATCTATATATAAAAGAAACATATCGTATTCATGAATAGTATTGAATAAAATTTGTATTCTCTTTTCTTCTGAAAAATTTGTAACATAATTGAGGGATGTAAAAATTTTAGAGTTTATAGAAATATTTTTTTCTCTTGCTAAATCAAATATAGTTTTAAATTTATAATTATTTTTTTCACTATATTTTTTTTTATCCTCAGTAAGACCAAATAAATGCAATTTATTCAATGGAATATTTTGAGGATGCATAGGTTTGCCAATTAATTTTGAATATTTCCATAAAATTCTTCTAGTAATTTTATCAAAAATCGTGAAATTAAAAATTTTTAAAAAATAATGAATTAAAATACTAAAATTCTTAATTCTTTTATATGGACTTTCATCTGATAGATTTATTGCAGTTAAAAAACCTAATTCCAATGATTTTTTTCCTGTAAAAATTTCTGATCTTTCACAAAAACCTATACTTGGATTTACTTGTTTATAATAAATTGATTTTTTTTTAAGTGAATTTAAAAAAGGAGTATTATTTTCATTAATGTAGTCACTTCTAAAAGCATCAAGCAAAATAAATATAAATTTTTTATTATTCATGCAAAATATCTTCCGTAGACTCAAGAAATTGAATACAGTTAGGATCTTTTTTCTTTAAAAATTCTAATATGTTATCAAAATTATACTCATGTTTGTTACTTAATCCAATTTTTTTGCAATATTTAATACATGACTTAAAATAATTTTTATCAACATTTTTTCCGTCAATTGATAAAAGAAAGAATAACTTGGATAAAAAGAGATTAGAATATTCATAATAATATTTTTTATTAAATGCAAAGCCATATAAAAACTTAGCAATGTTTTTAATTTTTAATTTATAAAAATAAAAAGGAATATTTATTTTATAAATAATAAAATATTTTTGAATTAAAGCATCCATATGAATTTTTTTTGTTTGAAACCATAATTTGTCTAACTCTAAATTTATATCATAGTAAGTATTTAATTTAAAATCTAATGCTAATTTTACAAGTTCTGTTTTTTTATGTTTATCATTTGATTTAAAATATAATTTTTTTAGTACTTTAAATCTATTTGAATACAAAGGTTCATATAGATTATTTTCTATCATATCGGATAAAGACCACCCGATTATAGATTTAGATATTTGATGAAAAACCCAAAATCTTTTTGATTTATTTAAATTATTAAAATCATTTTTTGTGGGCAATGATAAAATCAAAGCAGACATATAAACTTCGAGAGGTAAATAAGCTTCAGAGATATTAAACTCTTTATTAAATTCAGGTATAAATTTTATATAATTTTTATTTTGATAGATAATTTTTGAATGGTATTTGAAATCATAATTGTAAACTGAGTTCTTTAGCTTTCTCAAAGTTTTAAATTCATAATATGTAATATCAATTTGTCTTATTGAAACTTTTTTCTTTAATTTTTTTATAATATCATTTTTTTCTTTAGAATTTATTGAATTTTTATAAACTACAATTAAATCATAATCATTTATAATATAAATTTTATTTTTTTTTATTAAAGTTGAACCTTCACCTCTACCAAAACCACCAACTAAATAAATTCCTAATATATTAATATTAGACTTTAGTAATATTTCTTTAATATTATTTATGTCTTTAAAAATATGTTTTTCAGTTTTTTCATTAATATTTACAGTAAAATTATTTAAATGATTTTTTGAATTCATTAATATAATCTTTTAAGTTATGTGACGGACGATAGCCTAATATTCTTTTTGCTTTTGAATTTTTTGCTAAACTATAAAATCTCTCACCTTTTCTTTCGGCAACTAGAACATATTTTGAACCAAACATCTTAGCAATTTCTAGAATTGAGTAGTTTTTTCCTGAACCTATATGAAACTCATCATTTTTAGCTTTATATGCTGCAAGAATAGTTCCTGACACAATGTCCTTCACATGAGTAAAATCTCTAATTTGAGATCCAGGTTTTACTACTGTTAATGGTTTTTTATTTCTATACTGTTGTTCAAATATACCCATGACTGCAGACATAGGTCCTTTATATAATTGACGACCACCATAAACATTATAAAAATATACAATTACATAGTTTAAACCATACCATCTATTAAAGTTTTTTATTAACTCATTATTACAATATTTTGTCCATGAATAAGGTGATAAATTTTTATTTTTACCAATTGTGCTTGATGATCCAGAATAAATTAATTTTGTTTTTTTTTCTAAACAGAATTTTAATACCTGAAATGTACCTTCAGTATTTGACTCCCAGCAACTATCTAAATATTCAAAACTTGGAACTATTCTGGAAAATTCACCAAAATGATATACGTAATCAAAATTTATTCTTTTTAAAGTTATATTTTTGTTAATTTTCATCGATGAACCTTTTAAATAATTTACTTTTTTTGATTTAAAATGATTTATTGATAATCCAGTAGAATAGTCATCATATGAATATATTTTTTTTATATCTTTTCTTTTGATCAATTCTTCAATTAAATTTGATCCTATGAAGCCTGCACCGCCAATTACCAAAACTGTATTCTTATTTTTATTCATTATATTATAATTTCATTAATTATTTTTGCTTTACTTTGTTTATTTTCCATTTTTTTATTTTTAAAAAAAGCTATACTGTACCCAATATCAGAAATTATTATCCCAATAACTGAAATAAAAAAAGATAAAATTGATGATAATAAATTTATTTTGAAGGTATTTTGTATTCCTTTTTTTAAATATTCTCTTCTTGGAAACAGTCTTAAGATAAATAAAAATAATGAAATAAATATAATCATATGATTTATATTAAATAATAGTAAAAAGATTAAAATAACAAAAAAAAATGAATTAATTTTTATAAAAGAATATATTAAGTATTTTAAGTATTTTTTTGTAAAAAAACTTTCTAATATTTTATTATTAAAACCTTCTATAAACATTTTTTTAAACCAGTCTCTTAAAGTACTTGATGTTTCATTCTTTACAATAGCTTCTTTCACATAATTTGTGCCTGTAATTTTATATTTTTGAAATAAATTCATAAACATTGCAGTTTCGTCTCCTCTAGCAGTAAAATCATCAAAAAAAGGAAATTCAATATTTACCAGTTTTTTATTTATTAACATATTTGCACCAATTAATTTATTTTTGGCCAAACTCAAACTAGGCTCGTTATGTAAATTATAAATTAAGTTAGAAACAGAGTCTAATTTATTTAGATTTTCAATTCTACCAGTATAAATATAATCAATTTGTTCAATAATTTTTTTTTTGTATGCATTTAAAATATACGGGTCAATAACTGCGTCTGCATCACAAAATAAACAAAAATTATTTTTTGATAAATTGAAACCTGTATTTCTTGCAACCGACAATCCACTATGATTGATAGTATAAACTTTGAAATTTACATCAGAGCTAAAAAGCTTTGAGTAACCTTTTATTAATTTTATAGTATCATCTTTAGAGCCATCATTAATAATAATAATTTCATAATCATTTTTACTATATTTAATATTTTTTAAACTTAAAAAAAGGTCTTTAATATTTTTTTCTTCATTATAACAACATATTACTATGGAAAAATTAATATTGTTCATATTTAAATATATTTTTTAAATTCTTCATACAAAGATATATTATCTATACAATAGTTTTTATTAAATTCATTAATGGTGGACTGTATACTACTACTGAACCACCAACTTTTTATTTCAAATTTATCATCTAATAAAAATTTTGATAATTCATTATTTTTTTCAAAAAATATTGATTTATGGAATAATTTATAGATTTTTTCATAATAATAATTATTCATTTTTTTAGGAATAAATATAATAGTTGGAATATTGTTATAAATTGTTTCTAAGGCACTAGTTGCAAAAGCACAAGAAATGACAAGTGCTGATTTCTTATATGAATCAAAGGAACTTTTATTATAGTCAAAAGTTATATTGGAATTTTTTTTTATCAAATATTTTTTATAAAATATATCATTTCTTGGTAACCTTATTTTAATTTTATATTTTTTTTGCAAAGAAAAAATTAGATCTGAAATCTCTTCTAAATAATCAAAAAGATTTTCTGGATTTGGAGCAACATAGCTAGAGTAATTCCTATTAATATCATCTAAAATAATTAGAAGATATTCAGGCTTATTTTTTACTTTTTTTATCCTATTGATTCCTAAATATTTAATTTTTTTATTGTTTTCTGCCTTACCCCAACAGAAAAAAATATCAGCTATTCTTTGCTCCCAAAACAAATGAGTATCTAAATCAGTATAAAAATATGAGCCACCATGTTGCATTAAATAAAGTTTTTTATTAAATTTTTCACGATTATAAGCAATGGAGAATTTAAACATCGAGTCAAAAAAATGAGATTGGCTTGTAAAAATGATTTTTGATTCTTTAAAATTGTACATTTTTAATGATAAAGATAAAAAATTGTCAAAATGTTCTAAAAATATCATTGGCAAATCATCCATTAGCATTTTATTAAAAATTTTTTCAAATGTCTCAGTATGAGTAAAAGTAAGAAGTATTTGATTTCTTAATTTTTTATCATACGATTTAT